>CALRKH020000171.1:0-5294 GCA_943367855.1 Asaia bogorensis
GCGGCAAAGACCGTGTGCACCTAATGCAGAAGATCAGCGACTACTTTGATTTGTACTTGATGCCTTAATGCAAATAATAGAGTGTAGTAACCGTGTATCTCTAAATATACGGTTACTATAATTTTGATGCTGGCAAGTAGAAATGAAAACAACTACCTTGACCCAATGTGCTGGTAGCATAGATAACACCCGAGTGATGCTCTACTATTTTTTTGCATATAGCTAGTCCAATTCCAGAGCCAGGATAATCTGACTTGCCATGCAATCGCTGAAAGATCTGAAATATCCTATCTGCATATTCAACCTCAAAACCTATACCATTATCACAGACAGTGAAGTAATAAAATGGACCCAAAACATTGGGTATGCCTCTTGTCCCTTCTATACTATTTACCAATTTACAAACTATGGTTATAACAGGCGATACTTCGTCTCGTTTGAACTTGAGGCCATTGACCACTATGTTATAAAACAGCTGTTTCATTTGGGCATATACACCCGGAATGACAGGTAGATTGGCATAAGACAACTTTGCACCTGTTTCTTCTACTTTCAGTTCCAGATCACTTAACACCTCCTGTATGACTAGATTCAGATCTACCACCTGAGATTCACTTTCTGGCTTGGTAATTCTCGACAAATCGAGCAAGCTATTGATAAGCGTTCTCATATTCTCTGCCGAATTCACCATCCTTGATAGATACATAGCTCCATCACCTTCTAGCACATCAGCATACTTTTCCATTAGCCTGTCACTAAAAGTGGTAATCTTACGTAGTGGCTCCAGCATATCATGACCAGCAGCATATGCAAAAGACTCCAACTCTCTGTTGGATCTATGTAATTCTTCAACCTTCAGCTCCAGATCTCGCTCTATTAATCGCTGCTTGGTTACATCCCTCACACTGCCTACAAATTTCACTGGCTCACCCTTATCATTCCTTATGATACGTGCCAGCGAATGAAGGATTTTCTCATTACCATTCTGAGTAATAATCCTAAACTCCACATCAATATCTTCAGCTTTGGATATCTTCTCTCTGGTATATGCTACTACCCTATCCGTATCTAATGGGTGCATAAATTGTCTGGCAAATAGATTATCTATCTTCATCACAGACTTATCCACCTCATATATACGATATATGCCATTAGACCAATACACCTTGTCTACTGCCATTAGCCATTCAAAAGTGCCAAAGTCGTCTGCATCAAAGTGTTCAAGAAACAATTCACGCGTATCAAATGTGGTAAATGGCATACCCCATTTAGAATTATCGGGCAATAGTAGCAGGTGAAAAAGGGTTTCTTCTACACCTTCATGCGGTTCAATTTTAGATAAAAACATATAGAATGCCTGATTGACATTGTTTTTACCTTTCAAATTGTAGATAAAAAATGCAGACTTATTCAAATTTTGGTTTCCGTCAGCAAGTTGCAAAAAGAATCTGTCATGATGGTATTCTTCTATCAAGTCGAGTATGTTGCAGTCTCCTTCTTTTGGGCAGTCTATATATTCTAAGAAAGCCTTGTTGCAAAACACCACTTTCCAGTCTACTGCACTTACAACAGCTACCAATCCTGGCCCACTCATGGCCACGGTTTTCCAAAAGAGGTCGATATTTTCATTAAGTAACTTCAGCATCAAACCAATCTATTGATTAAACTCCTTGAATTGCTTCATTTTATTATATAGTGTCTTCCTGTCTATATTCAACAGCTTTGCAGCCTTAGACTTATTGAAATCCGATTGTTTCAGTGCTTCTAGTATCACCTCATATTCTGCATCTATATTGGCTGCCTTTAGCGGGTTATCATGTAGTGCTTTAGCTGGCTGCACTTTTGTGCTATCTACCGCACCTACTGCATCAAACTGTAGTTTACTGTGGTTGGTAATCTCAAATGGCAATGATTTGATTTCTATAATTGGTCCATCAGTAAGAAGTGTAGCTCGTTTCACTACATTTTTCAATTCTCTAAGATTACCATACCAAACATAGCTTTTGAAAACCACCTCCACATCAGGCGCAAAACCTTCTATGTCTTTATTTAAATCTTTATTGGTTTGAGATAAAAAATGGTGAGCAAATAGCATTACATCTTCACTACGCTCTCTCAATGGTGGAATCTCTATGCTAAACTCATTGAAACGGTGGTACAAATCTTCTCTGAATCTACCATTCTTAGCAAGATCCCATAGTTTTTCATTGCTGGCTATTATGATGCGTACATCTATATCTATATCTTTCAATCCTCCTACTCTACGTATTTTTCGCTCCTGTATCACACGTAACAGAGAAACCTGAATGTCGTATGACAAATTTCCTATTTCATCCAAAAATATGGTTCCGCCATTTGCCAACTCCAAACTTCCAGTTTTTTGGTTGATGGCACCTGTGAATGCACCTTTTTCATGACCAAAAAGTTCAGACCCTGCCAGCTCTTTTGATAGTGCGCCACAGTCTATAGCTACAAAGGGCTGTTCGGCCCTATTACTAAGCATGTGAATTTGCTTTGCTATCATCTCCTTACCACTTCCACTTTCACCATATATTATCACGCTAAAGTTGGTAGGTGCCACCAGCTCCACCTGCCTCATTATGGTCTTAAACTGCTTACTCTTACCTAGCAAAAAGCCATCTACTTTAGCTTTGCTGGACTTCTGCTGTTTTTTACCCGATGATTGCAGAGCAACTTTGTTTTTGCCTGTGGCCGACAAAGCATTCTTTATCGTAAGTAATATCTCATCAGGAAAGAGTGGTTTGGTTACATAATCATATGCGCCCAACTTCATCACCTCTACTGCATCTTTTACATCACTATATCCAGTTATTATTATCACACATGTGCTAGGGTGAATGTGTTTTATAGCAGCTAATAGTTGAGTACCAGTTGTATCATCTAGCCTAAAGTCAGAAAGCACCAAGTCTGGTTTATTGTTCTGTAGCCATGCCAGCGCATCAGCTCCGCTACCTACTCCATTTGCCTCATATCCGCTTTTCGTAAGAAAACGTGTAAGTAACAATCGCATATCCTTATCATCGTCTACTACGAGTATTGAGTGCATGTATTATTGGTTTACTGTTGGTATTCAGTCAAATATACCACAAATTAAGTGCTATAAGTCAACACAAATGGTTAAAAATCAAAGCATTTCTTAATCGTATTACCATTGGCTACCACCCGGATGTTCAGGTCCTAAACTCACATTGTTGAGATTGATGCCAAATCGAATGCCGTTGAATGTATTACCATATGCATCCCAAGATTGCACATAATCTACCCTGAGAAATCTCACAAGTTTCCAACCTATATTTTCCACACCTATAAATGCCTCGGTATAATAATTGGTCTTGCTAAACACTATACTATTGGCACCTGCCACTAGATAATATCTTGCCTGACGAAGCAATGGTATTTTATTACTCAAAAAACCATTTAGATGATACTCAATGTGCGCTTCGCTATACATATTATCTCTATTGCTCCAGTTATAGTATGGTGCTAACTGAAAAGATTGCAGATAAGGTGCAGCATAGTAGGTTCCCTCTCGCCCATTTATGTGCATCAAATCGGGTATAGATACATACTTATCCGTTATAAAACCACCCATAGCTATGTTGTAGTTAACAGCACCAAGTAAGCCAACCTTGAAATTATCTTTTATCGAAAAACGCCATTTATCAAAGTCTACTTTACTGTTCAATATGTCGGGTATTCCTTTATCATAAGACAATGTAAATCTGGGCCATTTACTTCCATTAGCCACTTTATAATCAGGATACTGTGTATAAGTATAACCCGGCTTGAAAGATATTTCGGCATGTATCAGAGCAGCATCGTGCTGTTGCCACTCTGTAGACTTAGCTATGAGATAAATAGGAGCATTGTCAGTAAATTTATCGGAAGGCTGATTAACAAAACTGAAATCAGATGTGTTTTGCAATGGCAAACGTCTTTGCCATTCACCTCTTACCATCCAGGTGAAACCATTACCATAATTCCGTCTTACAAAAGCTGATGCCTGAATGCGCTCATAAACTTTCATGTCGTTTATATGCATCAGCAATGTTCGGTATGTATTCAGCCAGCCTGCTACCGGGTTTTGATTGTTGTATTGAAAAACATACTTACCTGCCTCTCCTCCACACGCCCAACCCCTATTGAGCCAAGTACGATCTGTAGTAGTATAATATACCCTTGCTATACCATTGAAATGTGTATTAGATGTGCCATATCTTACAGCTCCATCTATATACAAATTCCTACCTGTGTCTATCATGTGTTTTACAGACAAACGGGGAGATATTGCTATACCCTCCACCGTATTATAGTTCAGCATACCTTCTGATGCTAATCCACCAATTACAGAGTTGAAAGTATAAGTGTTTTTATACTCTTTACTTGCAAAGGTTTTATCGAGCAACAAAAGAGACAATGGCTTAAACTTATTTCTAACTTTTCTGAGAGAATCTTGATATGCGGGGCTGTTCACTATCAGGCCAATGCTATCTTTTCTTACAAAATCTCTTACTTCATCAGTTTCAAGCGGCACAGGTCTTTCTTCCCAGTAAGAAGTGTCTTTTTTATTAGCTCCTTTGTCGTAAGCACTGGTAATTTTTCCAGCAAAAATACTATCTGATATTTCTTCATTTATACGCTGTTTATTATACACCGCTACACCACTACCTGTCACATCAAACAACATAAACTTGAGCGCAAATGAAATGACCTGACTTTTTATTACCCAGTCCTCGCCAGATGGCAGATATATCTGATTGACCTTGAGTGTATCAATCATATCCAGACCGCTCTCTTTCACTAGCGATAAGCTCAAACTGTGAATAGAATAATCTTTACTGGCTATGTATATATCCCCACTAAAGCATGGCTCATACTTACGCTTGGGGGTCATTCTTATTTTGTATATTATATTGTCGTGCTCGGTAAACTCACCTATCAATTTGTAGGTGTAATAGGATAAAGCATTGTCCGATATAGGAGAAATAAAACCTCTTGATGTTCTACCCAATAACGGCACGTTATTCTCATAAAAGCTAATAACATCCGGAAACCTAGAGAAACCAAGGCCGCCCTTATCGCCGCTTTCGTGCACCGAATGAATTACGGTTTTCTCCCTTTTACCGTCAGTATAGTAAGTTGCATCTTGCTCCGCCAGATAAATTACACCTTTACCTGCTGTGTCTAGCCCCAGGTCCAGTGGTTTCATTTCTTGGCCCATAAACTTATTGGGCATAGCTCTAGATCGCACCACTCCTTTAAAGTATATTGAC
>CALRKH020000172.1:0-5289 GCA_943367855.1 Asaia bogorensis
ATGGATTTTTCAATGAATACATTGCGTTGTTCAGCATTTTTTCCTATCATTTCACCAATCCAATCATTTATTAATTGGGGCACAATATTTTGAACCTCTGATTTTTCATTATTTTGACAGAATAATAGAATGTTTATCTTTTCAGAATCTGAATATTTATTAAACAGGTAAGCAACTTTACCACGTAAAAGCATTTTAGGAACATCCTCACTTGAAATTTCTTCTTCATGTATTCCCAATCTGTTTCTTGCTCCTGGGAAGTCAAGTAAATCTGTGCTTTTTAAAAATTGCTTGTTTAATTCCAGTTTATTTGGTAATCTGAAAACCAATTCTGCTGTTAATGCACATAGAAAAGATTTTGAGTAGTTACTGATGAATTTTTCCTTCCCATTTTCATAAATCAGTACGGTTGTCTCAGCAACATAATTTGCTTCCGTACCATTATATTTTCCATAAGTTTCGTGTAATCGAGCTACATCTAAAAGTGTTCCATAATCCCGCAATACAGATTCAACAGGAAGATAAATCTCCTTAGGAAACCCAAGTCTTTCGAATTGGTAAAGTAATTCAATCAACAATTGAGTTATTCGAGGATTATTGTTCCACAATAATGCAAATACTTCAGCCCACTCGTTAATTTTTACTTTCTCAATTAAGAATGGAATTTCAGTGAAGAATGTAGAATCTTTAATTCTTGTCGTTTTTGCAGAAAAATTCTTGTCGAAATAGTCTTGAATATCTAAAACATCATCTTCTGTTAATATGCTTTGCTGAGAAGTTCTATCACAAAATCGACTATAAAATCCAGATACTTTTTCATTAATGGCCTCACTCTTGAAAGCCATATCAGCTTTAGGTTTTACATCGTTGTAATAACTATCACAAAGAACCAAAATCAAGTCTGCTGGAGAAAGTAATTTGGCTTTTATCGGGAATAAAGGATTTATCCATTCATAATTAGTAGAAAACCTCGTTGCCAAACTTGTTGCTTCTGTTTTCTTACCTATTGGATTGATCTTGTTAATAAAATCATACTCATTATTGTTTCCATCAATAATAGTAAAAGGCTTTCCGTTCTCTGATAGTAAACTTCCAACAAGGTATGATTTTCCCATCTGACTTGCTCCATAAATTGCGGCAGCAGGATTTCCCTCTAAACCAATCTTTTTCTTTTTTAGTTTTCGACGGCAATTAATCATATTGCGGTACGCACTTTTTTCCTTTTCGCCATCCAAATAAGTATGAATCCAATTATTAGATTCTTCTATTATTTTGAGTTGTTTTTGTATGTTTTGTTGCATAACGAAGTGCTCTTTAATGATGAATATTCAAAGAAAATATTCCGGAGTCAAGCCAAAAGTTTTCTGGCTCGCTAATACTCTGAACTTGTAACACAAAAAAGTTTTGTGGTAATGAATTTCCTTCACGATCTTCTATCCCCTCAATTCGTAAAAGTTCTAAATCTTCATTCTTATCCCGTGTAATTGTTACTTTGAGTGGCATTTTTTTCCGAATTCTTTCCTTTTCAGCATTAACACCCATTTGCACAGCATTGACATCATTTTCGTCGTCCAATCGTCCTTTTACCCTGTCTTCTATTTTATAATCATTGAAGTCAAACGTATAAAACGGACGGGATGGATATGAAGAAATATCTAATTGCCTGACACCAATTCTCAACGGCATGTATGTTACTTCTACTAAAACACGATTAATATCGGGTGTGATAATTGTATTTGTAAACTTTAACTGCTCATTGAGCCTGCCGAAATAATGTGTAGTTGGTAAAAGCTTTTCTTTTAATTCTTTCAAATTCAAGGAAAATCCATTCATGCCACCATTTTCAGCAATATATCCAATCATTGCCCCGGTAGTAATGATGGATTTCGGATTGATGAATTTTCCATTACCGTCAATAAACTTATGACGTTTATCTTCAGGGTACCAACGTCCGACACGATAATCATTCATAGTTTTGAGGCGACTGGGAGTTATAGCATAATACTTCAGAAACAAATTTGTCAAAGGCTTCAATGAAGTAGGGCGCCCTGATAACAGTACAATATCACAGTCATAATACGAAAGCAATGAAGATATTTTTCCAGCAAGCGAATCGAATGTTTTTTCTACTATAGCGGCTACGACTTTACGTTCGTATTGCCATTGTAAGGATTCCAAATCAAAACTAAAATGCTGCTTGAAATGAGTAAGTATACTCTGTGTTGGCTGATTATTGCCAAAAATATCACTGAAAGACAAAATCTGGCTTTCTGCCTTATCCTCATTCAATAGTTCCAAGAAATGCAAAACAATAGGAACAGAGACCTGAAGGTTAAAATCGCTTCTCAACTGCCGGTTACGAAATGAGACTCCAACATCAGTTCCTAAGAAAGGCTGCATCAGTTCCACCGGACTTTTATTTAAATCCCGTATTTTTCTCTCAATAGGAGAATACTTTCCTTCAAGCACTAATTGCTGTACCAATTTTTTCAACAAATCATCACCGGCTTCGTAAAAGCTTTCCCAAAATAGCGGCACCGGCGTCAATTTACATTGTCCGGAATCTTCATATTTGTAAGCGGCAATCATTACGTCCGTGGTTCCGGCACCAATATCAACTGAACCAATGGTAAGTGATTTCTTATCATAATCTTCCAAGTCTTTTCGAATTTTCCCGTAGAGATCAAAATACTCCTTTACGTTTTTCATGTAACGCTGGTTAATTTCTGCATATAGAAAAACAAACTGTGCTGCCGTCGCTTCATCGTATATCCATTCAGTTCGTTCTTCTTTTTGCGAAAGTTTTTTAGCAGAGGGGATTACCTGCACTTTACCCGCGGCTTCTTTTTCATCAATTTCTTTATTGTATTCATTTTTGAAGAATCGATCAAGGATGATAGCTGCATCTTCGGCACATTTACGCAGAGAAGCTTGTTCTATTCTCGACATTGCTGTCGGGCAGGTGACGATAATCCTTCCAATACGCCTTGGCATTGATTCGTTCCCCCAGTGATTGCGTTGTACATAACTATTGATTTGCATATTTGCCTGTGCCAAAATTTCGAGAAAGGCAAATGTCATTAAGGCTCTTCGTGAATAGTGCATTAATATACCCCCACCTCCACTGGTATTCAACGACCCATCCATATTCAACTGTTCCGATATGCCTTCAACGTAAATTGGTTTAGCAGTTTCTCCATCCAGCTGCACAAACTCCCATTCCTGTTTCTGAGGTTTAGTATCCCATAAAAAACGTTTAGGGCTTGAAAAAGTGCTTGTTTTCTCTGCACCGGTATTCATATTGGTGGCTTTGTGTATCAGCCGATTCGCCTCTTTTCCTAAACGAATCATGCTTGGATATACAAATTGACGACTGTTTTCTATGCCCAATTTTCCACCAAAATCTGCTTCACGAAAAGCTAGGCGCATATCAAAGGAATCATGGTACTTGTTGAGTTCACCATTCAAAACAGGTGTTGTAAAGTCCTGTAATTCCAATGGGCTCATTTTTGTAAAATCTCCCTTGTCAAATAACACGGCACAAGTGCGGGAATTACCAATATCTATCACCAAATCCACATTGGCATATGCTACATTGTGGTTAGAATACAAAGTGATTTTAGGTAAAATATCTTTTTGTTGAATGTATCTTATCAAGTAAATATATTGAGCCAGGTAATTCAATTTGGGCTTTTGACCTCTGTAATCATTTATGTTTTCGAGCTGGTGAAACTGCTTCAGCAGGTATTTATCCACCCAATCGCAATTAAAAGTTTCAGAACAATAGGCAATTAATTTGTACTCATCGTTACACAAGGAAAATTCTTTTGCTTTTTCATACGTGCTTGTAAAAACAGGCGTTTCATTCAGGTCTTCATCTTCAAAAGTTTCCTTTTCAAAAGCACTTCGTGTATCAAATGCTAATACAAGATTGTATTTTCTTGCCTTCCCATTTGTTTCTTCAGGAATTAATTTGAAGCGGCACCAATTTGTTGGACCAAACTCTGACTTATTTCCGTTTAAAAGGAAAAATGGCATCGGAAGCCAAACATTTTCAAACTTATCCCATATGATACGATTAACTGACTCTTGAAAACAACCCGAATCTTCGGGTCTTTCTGTGTCAATTGAAATGGGAGAATATCCTTCTTCTTCAAAATCACTTTTTATTGATTCCCAGTTTTCTGAAACCATACCATTGGGTGCATATCCAAGTAATGATAAGTCGTGCTTCTTAACCCAAATGTCTTCCTCAGAAAAGAAGTGAGACATTTCTAGCTTAAGTTGTGCATCATTAATATCGTACCACTCATGGAAATAGATTTTGAAGTTACTATCCAAATTAATTTCCAACGGAACAGTTAAAAGTTGGATGCCTGAATTCGCAATTAGATTCATACCACTAAGTGTTTTTGCTAATTTATTTTGAATTTATGACCACATATAAAAATATATGATGAATTTCTGAGATTAAAAGGCACCTCAGCGTTCAGTGTCAAAATGACCCTATGTATTAATATTCCCTGCCGGTGCGCCGACACCTGTATTGGGTGGCAGCAAATAGTAACACGCTCAAAAATCACAAATCGAATGACTTGCAGGGGTGGAGAGGTTTGTAGATATGCAATTTAAGGGTATCTTAATAAAACGTCTAAAACGTTTATCATTTTTTCCTAACTCCGGATAAATCGACCAAAAACGTAATCTCCTCTCTAACAAATCTGAATTCCACATTTTCAGGCGGAGCTCCGCAAAACGGGTGTCGCCAAACAACTGCTGTGGCAGGAATATTGAAAGCTTCCCTCAGTTAGTAACGTTTAAAACTAAAGAATTTCAATCAAGATTGGTGTTCTGGATGAACGTCGGAAAGGCGTAGCCTTGAAGACGTTCATCCAGAAATGCGGCTGGCGGCTTGTACCCCAGGGCACTATGCGGACGTTGATTATTGTAGATCCACATCCAGGCATGCGCCATGGCTTGGGCTTCTTTGATCCGAGTAAAGCTGTAAGCGTCTAATACTTCCTCTCTGAAGCCGCGGTTAAATCGTTCCATATAGCCGTTTTGATATGGTTTTCCTTTCTCAATGAATTTGATTTCAATCTTTCGATTATCAGCCCATGACGCTAATGCATCAGCAATCAATTCTGGTCCATTATCCACCCGTATTTTCTGGGGTGCTCCGCGCCATGCAATCAGTTGATCCAGTTCACGGATGACCCGCTTGCAGGTAAGACTAGTATCCATAGCAATTGTTAGTGCTTCCCGGTTAAAGTCATCGATGATGTTAAG
>CALRKH020000173.1:0-5256 GCA_943367855.1 Asaia bogorensis
AACTTACTGGCGGTGCTCAAAATCATTGCCGACCTCTGGCGTGTAGAACAGCAAAGCCAAAACGCCATCGCCATTGCAGAGAAAGCCGGAGACCTTTACGACAAGTTTGTGGGCTTCACCGATACCCTCCAAGATGTGGGCAAGAAAATAGGCGATGCACAATCCGCTTACGATACGGCTTTCAAGCAACTCAGCACCGGCAAAGGCAATCTGTTACGCCGGGTGGAAGAGATGAAGAAAATGGGGGCCAAAACGCAAAAGCAGTTGGGCAATGCCATACTCAGTGCTTCGGGAGAGGATGAGTAGAGCGTGGTGATATTCGTTTCTGATGAGTTGTATTTCAACCTTGGAATTGCTCGCTATAAATACTTTAAATATTCCACACAAATACCAATACAATAATTAATATAAACGATTCAATCCTTAATACCTTTTGTAATTTGAGACTGTAATCGGTAGTTGTTATTCGCTTTTTGCCGGTAAGTGTTTTTTTAGTCAAAACTTGCCCTACCTTTTGTCCCGATTAAACTTTTACCCTATTTTGCCTAAACTTAAAATTATAGTTTTGATTGTTATTATATGTCTCAATGAAGTACTAAATGAGAAGCTTTAGGTGGACCCAAAGTAACAGTTAATTACTGGTGCAAAAACCAGAAAAACCAAGTTCAGAAACTCTTAGTACTATAGCAAAAATTTTAAAGGTTAAGATTTCAGATTTGGTCAATGAAAAACAATATTAGAAAGACTTTATAAATAACATTTTATTTTTCTATTAGATTAGCTATTAAACCACCTCTGAAATAAACAAAATGATAACTACGGCTAACGGACATAATATTGCTGCCGGTATTAGAATCAGCATAAGAGACGAAGACTTTTTAATTACTCATGTCGAAAAAGATATTATTGAGGCGGAAGGGATATCTGAACTTGTAAAAGGAATGCGATTCAGCTTTGACTTGAGCTTAGAAGAGTATGAGGTAATAACACCCGAAGCAACTCAACTCGTAGCCGACAACTCTAATGGCTATCGAAAAACTAAATTGTTTGTAGAAACAGTTCTGAGAAACTCTTCCTTTTATTCGGAAGGAATTGAAATTGCCAATAAAGCAGCCATCCAACCCAGTAATTATCAGTTTACCCCTACCATCAAAGCATTGTCATTACCCAAACCAAGAATCCTGATTGCCGATGCAGTTGGTTTAGGTAAAACTATTGAAGTAGGTATCTTTCTTACTGAAATGATCCGTAGAGGAAAGGGACAACGAATTTTAGTAGTAACCCCTAAATCAATTCTCTCACAGTTCCAACAGGAAATTTGGTCCCGCTTTTCCATTCCCTTGGTACGATTAGATAGTCAGGGTGTTGCTCGTATCAGTACAATCATACCTACGAATAAAAATCCGTTTGATTATTATGATAAAGTGATTGTTTCAATTGATACGTTAAAGAATAACGGTAAGTTCAGGCATTACCTGGAAAAAATACATTGGGATATTGTTGTAGTTGACGAGTGCCATACCGTCGCTAACTCAGGAAGTGATCGAGGTGCTCTTGCTAAGTTTTTATCACAGCGATGTGAAGCACTGGTGCTTACTTCAGCTACTCCACATAACGGTAAAAAGAAAAACTTTGCCAACCTGATTACTTTATTAGATCCTACATCTGTTCCATACGATGGAAATTTCACCCCAACAGATATTGCCCCGCTTTATGTCCGTCGTTTCAAAAAAGATGTGGAGAGCGAAGTGGGTGATTCATTTCGTGACCGGGAAACCATCAGCTTTCATGCAGCTTTATTTCCGGAGGAAGAACTTGTGTTGGAAAAAATTCAGCAGGCAAAAACAAAAGCATATGAAGAGGCAAATGGTGATTTAAATAACGGGTCATTATTGTTTACAATCGGGTTATTTAAATCTTACATGTCTTCCCCGGCCGCTTGCCTTGAAACAATCAATAACAGGTTGGCAAGAGATAAAGACGAAGAAGTAGCAAGATCGTTTTTGCAAGAGCTTAAAGCCGAGATTGAAACTATCCTCAGTAAAAAACAAGATGGCAAACTGGCTGAGCTGATTACACAACTAAAAACAGCAGGCTGGAAAGGGAAAAAGACAGATGACAGGATCATCATTTTTGCAGAAAGAAGAAAAACACTTGACTACCTGGAAGATCAGTTAAAAAGTTATTTTGCTATTGATGATAAAGCCGTTGTTCAATTCAATGGCAGCTTAACAGATACGGAACAACAAGACTTGATAGAAAACTTTTCTAAAGAAGACAGTCCAATACGGTTGTTCCTTACATCTGATGCAGGAAGCCAGGGTGTGAACCTTCATTATCACTGTAATAAGATGTTTAACTACGACATCCCATGGTCAATTATTACACTTGAGCAAAGAAATGGAAGGATCGATCGATTTGGACAGAAAAACACTCCTTACATCTATTACCTGATATCCAAGTCAGACAATCCTGCTATAAAAGATGATTTCAGAATATTAGATAAGCTGAAAGAAAAAGAAGAAGAAGTCTACAAGACGCTTGGTGATGCGGCCAGTTTATGGCGTTTGTATGATGTACATAAAGAAGAAAAACTTATAACCAAAGCCTTTGTAAAAGGAGATGTAACCATTTTGGATAAAAAGCAAATTGATGATGAAATAGATTGGGACGATGTATACAATGTTGTTGCCGACAAAGCTTTAACAGCTGATAAAATATTTGAAAAGCCACACAGCTCCTTTTACTCCAGCGATTTTAATTATTACACAACGCTTATTGATGAATTAAAATCTACCGATGATCAGTTCAATAATAAAATACTGATTGATAAGGCTGATCAAACCATTGAATTTGTTCAAACAGAGGAACTCTGTGGCAAAAGAGGTGAAACGCAGGGCATTTTGTATGATGTACCTGAAGAAGCATTTCCAGATAAGAAAGATACTTTTAAATTAACCTGTGATAAAGATGTAGTAGAAAAGTCTATTGAAAAAGCAAGAAAAAAAGAAGGATGGCCGGATTATCAGTTGCTGTATGATATGCATCCATTAGCCAAATGGTTGCAGCATAAAATATTAGCCCGTATTGATAAAGGGAAGGCACCGGTTGCCCGTATGCGAACCCCCTTACCGGAAAAATCTGCATGGTTTATTTTTCAGGGTATTAGTTCCAACACAAAAGGGCAAGCAATTTTATCCAGGGCTTTTGCAATAGGCCGTTCATTCATAGGAAATCAGGTTGGCAACATGGATAGTTTTGATGATTTTGTATCTCATTTCAGGTTGTTTGATGATTTACCAACACTTGAAATTGAACCAACTCATCTTGAATTATTACAGGCCATGTTACCGGAAGCGGTTAAGTCCGCAAAGAGCTTATACACCCAACAATTGCAGGGTAATCTGGTAGATGAAATAGAAGATAAATTAACGGAGTATCAAACGAAACTGGATAAATGGCTGCAGCATTCTGAACGCCAGCTGGAGTTACAATTTGGCACAGAAGAAGTGGGAGTCTTGCGTTCGCACAGAGATCGCAGGAAAAAGGATATTGAGTATGTGCACCAACAAACAAAAGCTTTTTATGATACGGTTTTCCAATTGGAAAATGATCCTTACTTAAGATTATTAGCTGTTATTTATAACGCATAAACGATTCGTCAGCGCATGATTAGGTTTATAGAAAATATTGGTGATTATTATTCACAACACTTTTTTTCAGATGATTTTCCCAAAAAAGTGTTTGATAAGGCAGGCTATGTAACTCAGAAGAAGGACGCAGCCGGTGAGAAGACAGACAATCATCTGTCAGAAATCAATGCCCGTATTTCTCCTCTACGGGAAAAATATTACCGCTTCAAAAACGACCTGCTTACTATCCAACGGGAAAAGGATAAGGTTAAACGCACCCATGAGTTTCATAAAGAAGTTTTATCGGCACTGGGCTATATCAATGGCACACCTGAATATAGTTCGCCGGTATTTTTGAACGATACAGAAGTGATTCCTGTAAGATACCAGTACAGCAAAGGAGGCAAGCCCTATCTCTTTGTGATGGAAATGAAAGCAATGGTAAGAGAAGGCGATCAGGACCCTCCGGGAATTTATGATCAAACATGGATGAAAGAAGAGTGGGAAAAGGTATTTCCCAATGCATGGGGCAATTATATACTTAAACCGGATATCATAAAAGATGCCCTTTCTGAACTTTTTCTTTTACCCGAAGATGAACGACCTGTTTATGTGATACTCTTGGCAGGTGCTAAAATATTTTTGATCCACTACGAAAAGTGGAAGTATGATAGTTTCTTGTTGTTTGACCTGGAAGAGTTATTTGTTGAATCGCAGGTGCCTGTTAACCGGGATTACCTCGCTTTATTTTATGCGTTACTGGCCAAGCAAAACTTTTTAGGTGCAACAGATAGTTTGTTGCAATCATTAGACGAAGATGCACATAAAGCGGCCTATGGAGTTACCCAAAATTTAAAACGAGGTGTTATATATGCTGTAGAAAACCTGGCGAATGAAGCCATCTGGTATAAACTAACCAACGCAAAGACAGTTCAGGAGAAAGAGGCCATTCAACAATTAATGGCCGAAGAACAATTTGCGAAGGAACTAAAAGATGAGTGCCTTACCATGGTTTACCGCTTGCTTTTTTTATTTTATGCAGAGGCTAGGGAAGACTTAGAGATCTTACCCGTAAAAGATACTGTTTACCAAAAGGGCTACAGCCTGGAAATGTTGAGGGATCTGGAAATGACATCTTTAACAACAGATTCATCCCGCAATGGCTATTTCTTTTCAAAAAGCTTATGGAAACTGTTTGACTACCTACACAATGGTGTAAAAACAAATAATGGTTTTGAAATGAAACCATTGGACTCACCGTTGTTTGATAACGAGGAGTTGAAACATCTTGCTGGAGTAGAGTTTCGGAACATTGTTCTGCAGCAGATTATTAAACGACTTTCACTTAGCGATCAGAGCAAGAGTAAACGAATAGGCCGCATCTCTTACGCCAACCTCGGTATTAACCAGTTGGGTAGTGTATATGAAAGCTTACTTGCATACAGTGGTTTCTTTGCTGCTGAAACGCTCATTGAAGTAAAAGCTGCAGATGATCCTGATGGTAAGGAAGGAACATTTTTAGTGCCTTTGGCAAGAAGAGATGATTTTACAGAAGACGAAATTTTAAAAGACCCGGATAATCCGTTGTATGATAAACAAATTCCGAAAGGACAGTTTGTTTATC
>CALRKH020000174.1:0-5049 GCA_943367855.1 Asaia bogorensis
TACATATTGATTGGTTACGTTTTTAGCAATTGTGCCATCTCCACCTTGTCCACCATTGGGCTCGCCAGCGGGCAGAGGTGGGTAAACTAAAACAGCCAATCTATTTTTGCCTGATGTAGATAGATGATTGGTAATGTCTATTTCCTTACGCAAAAACATACCTTCTGTTTTGCCATTATCTATTCTTATGCCGTTTAAATAAGCTTCGAATATATAATTGACACCTCTGAAAGTGAGCCAAACACGTTCATCAGCTACAGCTTTTTCGGCAAAATCTGTTACAAACCAATAAGTGTAATATTCTGCGCCTACATCATTGATGTCTGGTATTAGGGCATTGTTGTATCCATACAAAGGGTCTGGAATACTTTTGTTGTGTAATAAAGACGTGAGCACAGTACCTGGAACAACAGCAGGTTTCCAACCATTGCCTAGTGTAGTGCCTGGTTTACTGATATCTGTACCAACAATAGTGGGTGCAGCAGCATTGAAAAGCCAATTTGTTTGTAACTCATACTGTTTTTGAGCAACAGAAAAGAATGGGGCAAAAAGAACAACGAATATCAAAACTATATAACGCACCAAGGCCATCAATTTGGATGCAATGTAGAAAAAACTATAGAATGCCCGAAAAACAACTATTTGATGATTGGGAGCAAAAACATAGCTAAAACCCCAATGGCGGCACAAAATAAGCTTATAAGTTGTGGCGATATGAACCCAGAAACGATACCAATGCTAGCAAAGCCGGCTATACCAGCAACCCAGTTGGCGGAGGAGAGTAATGACTGAGCATGTTTTTGCTGGTTGAGCGGATACATATCGTAAATCATCTTCTGCGTTACACCACGGCTGCAATAGGTCATGATAGATATAAGGAAAGCAATGGCAATAAAGGCTAAAAATTGACTAGCCAAGGCCAATATAAATGCAGCCAAAGAAACACAGACCAAAGAAATGCCTAAGAGTAGCTTAGGCGAAATGCGCTGAGATAGTATGCCGAATAAATATGGGAATGGCAACACAAACAAAGCGCCCCATGCAAAAACATTGGAGATAGAAGCCAATGAAAAATGAAAATCTTTCATAATAAGCGACATATTGAAACGGCCTATGTAGGCCGAAAACATGCCAACATTGAGTAAAATAATAAGCAACCAAAGCGATTTACTTACTTTGAAGTCGGGGGTGTATCCAGAATTTTTCTGATAAACACCTTCATACCTACCTATATATATACTTAAACGAACTACAAAAGTAATAATAGCCATAAGGATGAAAGCAGATGCAATACCTACATTATCCATCAATGGACCCAGAAGGAAACTACCTATAATAGCCCCAATAAGTGTAGTGTTTGCTAATAGCCCAAAATATTTACCAGACTCAGCAGGAGGGCAAACATAGCTCATAATAATGCCGTAAATATTGATTTGAAGGCCAGAAAGCAGCCAATAACTAGCAGTAAAAACTGTGAAATAGCCTATGGACTGCGACAAACCCATACCTACCAAACTAACAGCAGTGAGTAGACCAATAATAACTGAAATACGATTAATGCCTTTGATACGAGTGAGTAAACGAGGTGTGAACCATGAGCCGAAAGATATAGCCATGTATGTAATAGCCATAAACCACCCATTATAAGACGATTTAACACCTTTACCAGCAACTAACACAGGAAGAACGGGGTATATACCCTGCAACACTACCCTATCTATACCAGATAATAACAACAAAAGACCCGCTTTTCTGTTGACCACTTATTAATTATTACGGGTATTCAGATATACTGCCTTTAAAAGTTCGGTTGCTTTTGACTCTGTAATTTTTCTCTTTTTGAGTTTTAAAGTAACGAATGCTGGTTCGCACTTAGCTGGCAATACTCCACAAAGATTATATTGGTCTATACCATCTTCGCGAACCTTCCACAAAATATATCCAGCTTGCTTATCAGATACCAATTGTGTAAGTGTTTGCTCATTGTAACCAGCATTGAATTTTGACTCTAAATCATAATACTTTGTAACAAATGTGAAACCGGTATCATCTTTACCACCAAAACTAGAAGAGCGAGTACCAGCAATAGTAACTATAAGTGTAGCAGTGTCTGCACTATACAAAAACTGCTGTTTACTAGCTTTGTTGAACTTGCCCATTTCCCATTTTCCACTTATTGTTACTTTGCCCCAAGGCAATGCATTGTAAACCGTAGAAGTATCGGAATTTGTGTAATTGTAAGTAACTGTTCGTTTTTGTTCTTTACACTCGTGTGACTTCATTTTGTTGAAGATTGTAGCACAACTGCTACATATAATAACCATCAAAAAGTAAATACTAATATGAGATCGTATGTTGCTATTCATAGTTTGGCAAAAGTAACTTATATGCTAGTATTGATTTCTAAACCTGCTGCGGCATCGCTATCAGTTCTTTTGAATAATGATTTTTCGAACACTTTTAAGCGTTTTGTATTACCAACTATCCATAACAAGTCACCTGAGTGAATGATCCAGCTTGATTCTGGATTTAAGAAACGTTGTTCATTTCTTTCCACTCCTACTATTATGCCTTTTGTTCTTTCTCTTATTGCACTCTCTTTAATAGACTTGCCAACTAATGGAGATGATTCAGGTACTTCTACTCTTTGCAACATCAATTCATCTTCGGTAATAGTAGCTTTATTGATGATGGGGCTATTAAATTCTAAATATTTTTTGAAAGCAGTAACCTGATCGTCAGTGCCAATTACATATAATGCATCTTCGGGGTATAGCTTTTCCATTCTATCCGGGGCATGTATGGTGAAATTACCACGTTTTATCATTGCTATATTCAATCCAAATTCTTCTCTTAATTTAAGATCAACCAATGGCATACCTATCCCACGAAAAGAAGGTGCTACTGTAAACTTACTAATGTGCGCATCCCAGGGTGTAAGGTGAGAGCCTGCCTGATGCATCTCTAATTCTTCTTTTTCATTAAGATTTGTCATAAAACGACTTTCTACCCATGAAGTAAAAGACTGCAATCGTTTGTAATTGAAAAATAAAACTAACAATGCAACAACTAGCATTATGATGGCCCACATGAATGAGAGTATATTATGAAATATGAATCCTATTATGACCATAGCAACAACAACACGCAATAGCTGAAGAACAACTAATGGGCCTCTGTAAGATTTGGTTTGCCACAACTCTTCTGCAACTGCGGGTAAAATACGTTTTATAGCTAGGGCCCACACAAAAGGAGCTGTAATAATGATGGTTACCAATGCAGCTAATAGTCTTACCCAATATTGTTCTTTGAGTGTGCCAAAGGCTGGCAATCCAATATTAGATACAATCAGTATAATTCTGATAATCAATATAGTGTATACTATCGTTTGAACTAAATATGAGGTTATATACCTATTCCAGGCAGTAGTAGGAGTTGCTTTTTGACCATCTATACTATATTTATTTATTGCTAATATCCATTTCTGTGGTAGCTTTTTATTGAGCCATGAATATAGTGGGTTTGATAGTTTTATCATGTAAGGTGTAGTAAAAGTAGTAAGGGCACTAACAGATACTGCAACTGGGTAAAGCCAATTACTTGTTAAGTTGAGCGTTATGCCTAAAGTGGCTATAATGAAAGAGAATTCTCCAATTTGAGAAAGACTCATACCAGCTTGTACAGATCTTCGCAAAGGTTGCCTAGAAAGTAATGCGCCTACGATTGAGGTTAATGGCATACAAAAAAGAACTACCCCACTAATTATTAATATTTCCTTCCAATATTGAGGAATTATAGCAGGATCGATCATCATACCAACAGAAACAAAGAATATGGCACCAAACATCTCTTTTATTGACTTTGTTAAATGTTCAATTTTTTCGACTAATGGTGTTTCAGCAAGTATAGAGCCCATAATAAAAGCACCCAAAGCTGGAGAAAAACCTGCGCCAACCGCCAGCATTACCATAATAAAACAAAGGGCCAGAGAAGTAATTAGCAACATCTCACTATTCATAAATTTACCTGCTTTTCGAAGTAGCGTAGGTAAAAAGAAAATACCAGATACAAACCATAACACTAAGAAAAAAGCTAATTTGCCTACAGGGAACAAAATCTGAAAACCTGTCAAAGAAGTGCTAGCAGCAAACGTTGGCAAAAGCACTAACATTAATATTGCTGCCAAATCTTGAACCACTAGTACACCAAACACAAGACTTGCAAAGTTCTTTTCCTTTACACCTAACTCGTCAAATGCCTTGATGATAATAGTGGTAGAAGAGATAGAAACCATAGTACCAAGAAAAATACTATCGGCAGTGGACCAACCTAATGCACGACCTATGCCAGTGCCTATTAATAGCATTACAAGGATTTCGGTTAGGCCCATTATAGAAGCTGCACCGCCTACCCGAAGCAATTTTTTGAAGCTAAATTCCAGCCCTAGACAGAATAATAGTATAATTACGCCTATCTGAGCCCAGGTTTCTACACTTTCTCTATCGGCTACACTTGGAAACAGTGGAAAATAAGGGCCAACAAATAAACCTGCTAGGATATATCCTAAAACTATTGGTTGTTTAAGTCGTTTAAAAACAAGCGTTACAACTGCGGCTGCACCCATAACTAAACCTAGATCGGAAATAATAGGAGGAAGGTTACTCATGAGTTAAAGTTTGGTTAGTAGCTAAGATATAAAAACACAACTCCTAAATAAGTTAATTGGTACAGTATTTGTGCTGGTTAAATTGATTTTATGATATTTTTAGGGAGTCTAACATTTGGAGTTAATGGTGAGAAATGATTATAAATCTGGTTTATTCAGATTTCTTTGTGCTGTCTGCTTGCTTTTTATAAGCAGTATTACCTATTCACAACTTATAACCATACAATTGAAATCGGGTAGTGTAGCTGCTCATAAAAACGTAGACTCATGGAAAAGTAAATCATCGACTAAAGCTGCAATTAGCTACCCTGCACGAATTTTAGTAACATTTGACCACTTGCTAAATGAGCAAGAGAAGAATAGCCTTACCAATAATGGGGTCT
>CALRKH020000175.1:0-5004 GCA_943367855.1 Asaia bogorensis
TGGAATGGGGGGCTTTTAGCTGTGAATTTTGCTCACACAATGCTCACACAACTCTCATAAAAGTAAGACTTTTTTTAGTCTGCTCACACATTGCTCACACAAATTAGAACAAATATTTAAAACTGAATGTAAAATTTAATTAATCCTAACTATTGAAAATCAATGCTTTAAAACTTGAAACGGAAAAAATAAAATTCTATAAAAAAATGCTGTTTTTGTCTTGTAATCAGTAGGTCGCTGGTTCGATCCCGGCAAGGGGCTCTGTTCTAAAACACCTAGATATTTCTAGGTGTTTTTTTTATATTCTTTTAAAATCAATAGGAGTGATTTTGTGAACAATAGCTTTGTCTCTGGTTAAAAAATTGATTTGACCCTTACTTGTATCAGTAGCTATTTTAAGCGATAAATCGACCGTCCTCTATTTTATCTGACAAGTAACATCGTCCTAGTTATTTGCAAGGAGAGATTTTGTAATCGTGCATAATAAATTCCCGGAGCATAACCTTCGTTTTCAAAAGTAACCTTATGGTTTCCTGGGGTAACTTCTTTGTCCACCAAAGTGCTGATTAACCTTCCTTCCGTATCAAATACCTGAAGTAGGGTATGTCCACCCGTGCTTTCATAAGATAAGACAGTGGCATCCTGAAAAGGATTGGGGTAATTGGTAAGGATAAGCTTCTTTTCCAAATTTTGAATCATATCGGGACTGCTGGAGAGACATGGAGCACTTCCCTTGATTACCTGAATCTGTTGGAAGTTTTTTAACATCACCGCATTCAAAGTGGAATCAGGTACGCAGAACCACTGCTTCAACAGCGAAGCATATACGGACCTGAAATCATATTGCATCGGAATATTATCTGAACCTGAAGCGACTAAAGGGATTTCCGGGCTTTTTCCCAAAATATTATTTTGAGCATAGTGGCCAAATACAAACAATGGAGCAGCTGCACCATGGTCTGTTCCGCCACTTCCATTGGATTTGATTCGTCTTCCAAATTCTGAGAAAGTCATCCCTATGACCCGTTTATGTGCATTCAAAAACGTAAGGTCATCCATGAATGCTTTTATTCCTTCCGACACGCGCTGAAGTAGCCTAGCATGAGCACCGGTGTCTTTTGCAGAGGCTACTACTTGTTGGGCATGGGTATCAAAGCCACCGAGGCTAACCATATAAATTCTGGTTTTCAAGCCTCCTGCGATGAGTCGAGCCACAATTTTTAATTGTTCTGCCAGACTGTTTCCGCTGGGATATCCCGAATGCTGCTTGGTTACTTTGGCAGCAGCTTTTTTGATTACGTTGCCGTATTGTTGTGTTTGTTGGGTTACTTGCCTTATGTAGGTCAATTCTTTTCCGCCACGGGTGGCTGGTGCTGGTCCCTGTATGCCATTGATCAGGTTATAGAAGTTGATAGGATCTGTAATTGCCATGCCCATATTTACGGAAGGCCCTTGCATAGCTGGAGAAACGAAGGATCCGATTTGAATGGCCAATGGATCTGGCATCACGGTATTGGGATAGCCCATTGGAAATCCCTCATATTCTTCCGCTAAATACCTTCCTGCCCATCCTGAATTGACAAACTGGTTGGAATCAGAGGCACTCATCCAAATATCTGTCGCTCTGAAATGTGAGAAATTGGGCTGTGGATACCCGACAGATTGAATGATTTGAAGTTTTTCCTCATTAAACAAGGTTTGCAAACCAGTCATCGTGGGATGAAGGCCGGTAAATGTCGTTCCATCAAGCTTCAAGATTTTATTCCTTGGAAGCAAAATATTTGACCTGGCATTGGCAAGTCTATCGTACTGATCAAAAGGAATTACCGTATTCAATCCATCGTTTCCTCCGTTGAGCTGAATAATTACCAAGACATGATCCGTCTCCGTAGGGGCTTGGGTAAGCGAAGCTACCAAAGGAGATTCAGCAAATGCTTTAACGGTGAACCCATTCAGCAAAGAGGGGAAAACAATCCCGGCAGGAGCTAGATTTCGAAGAAAATCCCTTCTTTTCATGGAGTTAGTGGTTATTGATTTTTGCCAATACAGCTGTTGTTGACCGAAGGATGTTTAACTCCGAACAGCCCTTGTTTTTGTTGATCGGTAAGCTGGATGGCAATTTCATGATAACTGAAATTCAGGTAGATTGATCAAGTATATGAATAAGGAGGTAAGTCGGTTTAATACTAAATTTCTTGCCATCTGCTGATTTGGATTGGATTGATAGCTTGTCCAAGCATCTGTCCAATAACTGTCGGAAGATTGCCCGGACAATAAGATGCTTTTCAAGAATGAAAGTACTTCAGGGTATAATTCCATCGCAAAAAGTAACTCTATGGATTCCTGAATCAGCAGATTTGGATTACCCGGGTTTTTTAATTTGCTGACAAAAGCCAATACATCGATACTCAGTTTCTTCCCGTTTCGTGTGTAGCCTGAAGTCATCAATACATCAGCCAGTTGATTTCTCCTGGGTAGCGTATCCGAATTGATCCATAGCTCATGAAATTGAGGTTCTTGATAGTAGGCCGGCCATCCAGAAACACTCGGTGGATCGCCCAAATTTTGCTGCATATTGGAAGCCTGCACCCGGATGTATTCCTGCATAAGGTATTGATTGATAGAGTCACTGGCATTCGGAAAACTGATACCAAATTCTCTGCAAAGGCCTGCGCAATAATCCACAGGGCTTTTTATTAAGCCTGCCCGATTTACGGGGTCATAAAAATGTTCGTTTGTCAAAAGCGCTTTTAAAACGGGTTTGATTTCATAGCCTGAATTTCTAAACAGAGCGGCCAAAGGTTCAATCACACTAGCTTCTGTCGCAGCATCGATTTCATAGTACACAAAAAACCGATACAATTTCCTGCAAAGATGATTGGCCGTTTCTGTTTGTTTAAATATCATCTCAATCAGTTCGTCCGTTTCACCGGCACCTGCAGCACCCGTCTTTCCTAAAATCACCTTGTTATTGTAAAACGAAGAAAACTGCTTGTTTCCCGTGTCGTGTCTATTGGGGTCAAATGTGGAAGAAATGCTCGCTGTATTGACTACATATCCTGTCAAGATGCGAGCTGCCGATTTTACATCCTCTTCCGTGAACCCTACTTTTGGTCCTTTGCCCAGCGTAAACAGTTCCTGTAACTCTCTCGCATAATTCTCATCCGGAGCGTTTTTGGTATTCAGATTTCCATTCAAATACCTCAGCATGGCAGGATCTATGGTCACTTCTTTAACCAATTCCTTGAAGTTGCCCAACGCATATTTTCTCAGGAGGCTATGATGCTTGTAGATCAGGCGTGCATCTGAGACCACTTGGGTCTCGGTAGCAAAATGATTGTGCCAAAACAAAATCATTTTTTCATGAATGGACGTGCTCTGATTCAAGAGCTGACCCATCCACCAAGACTTAAAAGAAGCTAACCTTGGACCATTGGCTGTGCCATCAAATGGAGCATTCACCCAGGTTTGTCCAAAAGGAACTACAGGATCTGTGTTGGTAGCCGAGGAGTAAGTATTGATGGGAGGGGAGGGGATCGGACTAGGTTGGAGCAGGAGCTCTACCACCTCATCAAGCGATTTTCCTTTTAGTTCTGCCAGGTCTTTTTGGGTAATCCCAAACAGCGTCCTTCGTAAAAGGTGTCGAAGCTGGTACGTATCAAATTGGGAGCGAAAAGCTTGGATGCCGGAGATTGTACGGTAAGCAGGCAACGATTTATTTCTATCCATGATTTAGTGAAATCGTTGAAAGGTATTGGCACTTAGTATTCTTCTTCTAAACTCAGGACAACAAACCCACATACAGCTAATCAAATTGGACTCAGATAAATTAAAATAATTATTTCTAAAAAAACTATTTATAATTCCTTGAGAATAGGATCGAACTCTTTCCATTTTCCAGTGAGGAGATAGGAAAATGCAATTCTTACAGGTCTTCTAGAATTCTTTTGGAATTCCGTCTTTCAGTTAGACCTAATGTGCACCTAGGGCTATTGAAAAGTTCGATCCTTACAGTATCATTTACTTAAATCAGAGTTTGTTTGAAAATTATGATTGTGTGAAAGGTCAAACTTCTAAATAGGCGAGGGTATTGGGTATGTATTTACTCAGCTTATCAAAGTATACAAACCCAACCCCGTGGTATTAATGAAGAATCATCGACAATGGTTTTCCCGTGAGACTGTTCAAATAACTGTGTCTAACTTAATAGAATATCTCCATTTTGGGTCAAGTCAAAACCTAACTTCATTTGCATAAAAAAAGGAATGAGACTGCATCCCATTCCTTTCACCTCAAAAGTTCGCTTTCCACTTATTTCACACTCTTTTTGGCTTCCTTATCGATTGCATCCAACAGGCTGCCGGGTTCTTTGGTGTCATTTCCCAATTCCCAAAACATGATGCCTCCCAACTGCTTCTCGATTGCGTATCTGGTCTTTAGAGACACGGAGACGGTGTCGTCATAAGATACCAATAGGCTGTCTGCGGCTTGATACATATAGGGGGCTTTTGCATTTTCATCCCAATACCTCACAAAACTGCTGTCAGTCTCATACTTGGATCGAATCTCGTGGTAGGCATACCAGCCGATGTGGATGTCACGGCTTTTTTGGTACAAACCCTGATGAGCAGGAGGGACGCCTTTCCAAACTCGACCATAAAATGCCGATCCGATTACAATCTGTGCAGGCTTGACACCTCGCGCAATTAGATAATCGACGATCTTTTCGACCGAATGAGGTTCGTTATCGGTCTTTTCTCCTACAGCGACAAGGCTGTCGAGCTGAGCCTGAAAGGGTGTGCCTGTGAGGTCTTCTTTGCTTGCTCTTCCTAGTGGCGTGTGGTGTCCGGTGAAGATGGACTCGCCCGACACCTGGTCATAGGTCATCACATTCATGTAGTCCGCATACTTCATGACTTCATCTACCTCGATAAAATCGTAATACCGCTCCCAACCGGCCGAGGCAAAGGTCAACACCTTGGGAGAATCAAAGGTGCCCAGCAT
>CALRKH020000176.1:0-4952 GCA_943367855.1 Asaia bogorensis
GCCTGGCGCCAATGGGCTACACATTGACCTATCAAGACAATTTTACTGCTGGGCTGGCCGACTACAAAAAAGTAGTGTTTATGAAAGATGTGGATGCTGGCACGAAAAAAGACAATCTACCACCGCACATAACGATGGAAGTGATTTACAATAAAGATTTTGGGCAGTTTACTTTGGTAGCTTTTGTTTTTCAGCACTAAAAAAAACAATATAGATTATAACAAAGCTAGTATAAGTCAATCTGGAAGCGGTAGTGATGGTGGTGTGCTACCTTTGTGTAATAATTTATAGTATGAATTGGATAGACCTGAATAACGAGCAACAGTTGAGCACCATAGTGGAGCAAAGCAAAACCACACCCGTAGTAATCTTCAAGCACAGCACACGCTGCTCTATAAGCAGTATGGCCAAAAACAGACTAGATAAAATAACATTGCCTAGCCATATACCAACGTATTACCTTGACTTACTAGCATATAGGCCTATATCGAACAAAATAGCTGAAGACTTCAAAGTATATCATGAATCGCCACAAATTTTATTTATTGTGAACGGCGAATGTGTATATGACGAGAGCCATAATGGCATAATAGCTGATGAAATACTACAAGAAGCGAATGAATGGACAGCTAAAATGAGCGCATAAAAACTATATGCGCTTACCCTTCCACTTACCGCTGTGGAGATATGCTACTGATGCTACTAGCAATGCTACCCAATAAACAAATTCGGAACCCCAACAGAGATATAAATCGCTGTGCCACTTGCTGATGACAAAGTAGCAATAGACCAAATAAAGACTAACGCATGTAACTTCTATTGTTAAGTTGGTATTGGTATTGCCCGTACCTACCACACCATTGAATGTTACTGTGGACAAACCCATAACCAAAGTAGACACTACAATTACCCTTAGACTTGGCAATGCGTAGGTTACCAGTTGGACATCGTTGGTGTAAACAGATAGAAACTGCTTAGAAAACAAGAGCGTAATGACGCCCAGTATAACAACATAAACAAAGCTTAACCGGGCGATTTTCCATACTATTTTCACCACCTCATCTTGCCTACCCTGACCAATAAGATTGCTGACCATAGTGTTGCAAGTGGTAGCAAGTGCCCATGTACCTATACTTACTAAGCCAAAGATATTGCGCAAGACCTGCGATGCTGCCAAAGCCTGACCACCTAAATGCTCGATGAAAAAAAAGAACACCAACCAACCACCGATACTGAACATGAACTGTACTATTAGCGGTATAGCCACCTTCATAGATCGCTTGGAAAGATCTATATCGAACCTCTTATAGCGCAAGACAGGGTAGGTATTGTGTAGCTTGTATGCTAAAAATGCACCTATCATTACCAAACAGCCTACAACCTCTGCTAAAACTGATGCTAGTGCGGCGCCAGAGAAACCCATTTCTGGCATTCCATTTTTACCAAAAATGAGCAGATAATCAAAAATCACATTGACCAAAGTGGCCGCTAATGAGCCATAAATCAACATTCTGGACCTGCTAATGGATATAAAAAATGAATTCAACAATTGAGTAACCATGAGAAATGGCAGCCCCCAAACTCTGATATAAATAAAGTTGACACTCAAAGCTAGATTATTATCGTCGCTGAGGCTAAAACCAAATAACAATGGAACAAACCATAGAGTGAGCAACATTAGCCCAAGAGAAAAGCCTAATGACAACATGACACCATTTGACAAGAGCTGAGCTAAACCGCGCTCGTCACCCTCTCCTGCTCGCCTGGCCATTTGTATTTGTATGCCACTAGACAGGCCGTAACCTATCATAGACAAAATGAGGAAGAAAACGCCTGTTATGCCGTTGACTCCAAGTTCCCGCTCGCCTAACTGTCCTAAAAAGACAGTGTTTGTAAAATAGTTGAGTTGTGGTATTAAGATAGATAATGAAATAGGTGCAGCTAGTTTCAATATCTGTCTATTGGTAGCCTCTACTCCTAACTGCTGCATAAATAGTGTTGATATGGGCGCAAATGATAGCCAGCGAACTGACTTTGATGAAAGATGGCGCAAATGTACATTAATACCATACATTTCCATCTATAATAAAGTAGGACATGAAACAAACACAAACGGGTAGCGTAAAGCCACCCGTTTGTATTTGAACTATAAAAAGTCAATTAACTTAAGCCTTCAATTTCTCCATTTACCAATTTGATGTGCATAGCCTGAGGGTCTTTTGGCAAGCCTGGCATACGCATGATATCGCCAGCTACTGCTACTATGAAGCCTGCTCCTGCATTTACTACAAGGTCTCTAACATTGATAGTGAAACCTTCGGGTGCACAAATCTTTTTCTCGTCATCGGAGAATGAATATTGCGTTTTTGCAATACAGATAGGAAGACTACCCCATCCATTAGCTTCGAATTGCTTCATCTTAGTAACGGCAGCACCAGAGAAGGTAACATTACCTGCTTTATAAATCTTGGTGGCTATCTTTTCAATCTTTGTCTTAATGCTATCAGATAGCTCGTAAGTAAAATTGATATCCTTAGATGGATTGTTCTCTATGAGATCAACAACTTTTCTGGCCAAATCGGCTGCGCCTTCGCCACCCTTCACAAAACCATTGTTGATAGCAAAAACTACACCTTCTTTTTGACATATGGACTCTATAAATGCGATTTCTTCATCCGTATCGTGTTTGAACCTATTGAAAGATACAACAACACTTTGGCCAAAATCTTTCATGTTACGTATGTGGCGTTGTAGGTTGGGCACACCAGCAATCAAAGCCTCCATATTAGGCTTGGTGATTTCGCTGGCAGGCACAGCACCGTGCAATTTGAGTGCAGCTGTAGTAGCTACAATAACTGTAGCTTTAGGGCGCAGACCCGACACCCTGCATTTTATATCTAGAAATTTCTCAGCACCTAAGTCGCTACCAAAACCTGATTCAGTAACTACATAGTCGTTGGTGCTAAGTGCCATTTTGGTGGCCAAGATAGAGTTGCAACCATGAGCGATGTTGGCAAAAGGACCACCATGCACAAAAGCAGTAGTATTTTCGGTAGTTTGTACCAAGTTTGGCAATATTGCATCTTTGAGCAATACCGTAATAGACTCTGCTATACCTAAATCTTTGACTGTGAACGGCGATTTATCTACTCTGTAGCCCAAAACAATGCGCTCTATGCGAGCTTGCAGGTCTTCGACACTAGTAGACAAACAAAAGAGTGCCATAATCTCTGAAGCAGGCGTAATATCGAAACCAGCTTCTGTAGGGATGCCATTGGCACTACCACCTAGACCTGTAAGTATATTACGAAGACTACGATCATTAACATCTAATACTCTGCGCCAAACTACACGCTCTAAGGCCTTGTCGGTGTTGCGATTTTGATATTGGTAATTATCGAGCAAGGCTGCTATCATATTATTGGCACTAGTAATAGCATGAAAATCGCCTGTGAAATGTAGATTGATATCCTCCATTGGCAAAACCTGAGAGTAGCCACCACCAGCAGCACCACCCTTCATACCAAAGCATGGTCCAAGACTAGGTTCGCGAAGAGCTACTGCAGCTTTTTTACCAATATGATTGAGACCAAGGGAAAGAGCAACACTGGTAACTGTTTTACCAACGCCAGCCTTATTGGGCGTAATAGCTGTAATGAGGATAAGATTGCTGTTTTTAATCTTATCTTCATTAAGATAAGTCAACGGCACTTTTGCCTTATAACGACCATATGGTATAATATCATCTCCGCTAATACCTAGTTGACTAGCTATCTCGCTTATAGGTTTAAGCTTGGTAGACCTTGATATTTCAATATCCGATGGAAATGGTTTTGAAGTTGCTTCAGACATACTTTTTTCAATTTGGAATGAAAAATAGTGTATTTACTTAAAACTCAGCAAAAATATTCTATCTAACTAGGTAACAAAGCCCGTCTGTAAACATTGGTTATCAACACGAAGTGAATTTTTCTGTAGCTATAGAGCGCACCCAGAGTAGTATATTTGCAACATGGCTCTACATATCGCTTCGCTCAATTCCGGCAGTAACGGCAACTGTTACTATGTAGGTAATGGAACTGAGGCTGTATTGATAGACGCTGGCATATCGTGCAAGGAAACAGAGAAGCGTATGCGCAACCTGAACCTACGCATGGAATCTGTGAAAGCTATCTTTATAACACACGAACACATAGACCATGTGAAGGGAGTAGAGATATTGGCTGGCAGATACGACATACCAGTATATATAACGCCAGCAACACTACGCCACTCTGGCACACGCCCACCTGCACAACTAATAAGGGAACTAAAAACTAGTGACAATGTGCATGTTGGCAACCTAATAGTAACACCCGTACCTAAAAACCACGACGCAGTGGACCCGCATAGCTTTGTAGTGGCAAGTGGCGGGATACGCATAGGCATATTTACGGATATAGGGGCATGGTGTAGTAATGTAGCTACCGAATTTAGCAGATGCCATGCAGCTTTTCTGGAGGCCAACTATGACGACCAAATGCTAGAAAATGGGCGATATCCATATCATCTAAAAAACCGTATAAAAGGTGATAAAGGGCATTTATCTAATGCACAAGCACTTGACTTATACTTACAACATCGGTCACCGGCACTTACTCACCTGCTACTGGCGCATCTGTCCAAAGACAATAATCACCCTGAATTAGCAAGAAATACATTCTTGCCCCATGCTGGAAGAGTAGCCATACATGTTGCCTCTCGTTTTGTGGAGACACCAGTTTATAGAATAGATGGTAACTTTTCTACCCCTGCTACTGTGACACCCCGCCCAGTACAAGCAACTTTGTTTTAGTAAGAAATTGTATTACAAACAAGAGGTGCAGTGTTGCACCTCTTGTTTGTAAAGTCAAAACCTATCGTATCTAGTCGGCTTGATGAAAAGGATAGCGGTAATCTGTAGGAGAGACATA
>CALRKH020000177.1:0-4910 GCA_943367855.1 Asaia bogorensis
AACGTCCGCATAGTGCCCTGGGGTACAAGCCGCCAGTCGCATTTCTGGATGAACGTCTTCAAGGCTACGCCTTTCCGACGTTCATCCAGAACACCAATCTTGATTGGAATTCTTTAGTTTTAAACGTTACTAACTGAGGGAAGCTTTCATAACCATAATACTGTCAGCGATCAATGATTGGCCAACCCCAATAGCCAGTTTAGTAAACTTTGAAGAAGAAATCTATAAATTAATTGGGGAAAGAATTGAGAAAAAAAGTATGGTGGACTACATTTCAAAAATCGATTATTCCAAAAAAGCGTGGCAGGCAGAATCTTTAAGTCAGCTTATAGAAGTTTACAATTACTATGAGGAAAATAAACTGCTTAAGGAGATCTTTAATGAAATTGAAGAAAATGTGGAAGAATTGTAGGAAAGCCGTTAAGACAAATACGAAGCTTTTGCCGCTGTTTTCCATTGTATCATTTCAAACAAGAATTGCTGAATTTACTTTGCAACTCAATACATATTTTTAAACCCATAAAGTTCTTTGAATACCCCTCTCATTGAGATACGCATTCGGCATGCAGATGCCAGGGCGTGTATTTAGCTCAGCCTCATACCGTTATGGGTTTAATGGTAAAGAAAACGACAATGATGTTAAGGGCACTGGTAACCAAATAGATTTTGGAAATAGGGCTTATGACCCAAGAATCGGTAGGTTCTTAAGTGTTGATAATTTGTTTAAACAATCGCCGGAACTAACTCCTTATCGCTTTGGCGCTAATAATCCATTACGATATGTTGATAGAGATGGAGATTATGAAACAGATGGTCACTATTGGACAGTCTATATGATTGGGTTGATGATCGGGTTAGATAAAACTAAGGCGGAGCATTTGGCTACCTTAGCGGAAAGGCCCGATAATTATGTTCACAAGGGGCATAAAGCAATGACACAAAGATATACATGGTCTAATGGGGATATGCAAAGAAGCACACACTCTTTAATAGGTTCAAGTGGAAATATTTATCAGAATATTTTCTTTGCAGTCCATCAATTAATTAATTCAACAAGTGATGATGATTTGTCTACATCACTACATTATTTTGGTGATGCTTTTGCTCACCAACGAATGAATGGAGATGGATACTACGGAGATAGGGGAAGTAAAAGAACGAAGCTAGGACAGATATTTGAATTATTTAAGAGAGGAGCTTCATCCGAACATAGCGAACATATTGATGGAAATGGTAAAGTAGGGTCCCGCCCTGATATGATTTATAATCGTCCTTCACTTTATTTAAGATATGTAAACAAGCTGGCTGAAACTCTTAGATATAAGTATAATACCAAAGGAACCTTAGACTATGCTGTAATCAACAGAATGGTTAATTATGCAGCAGAAAATAAAGTTTCGTTAATTGGTATAATCAATTATGAAGTAGCGAAGATTAAAGGAGAAGGTAGCTTTTTCGTTGCTAAAGATCTAGGGCTTGCACCAGATAATTATGAGACCTATTTATCTAATACTAAAAAATTTCTAGAAAGCCAAGGAGTTAAGTACACTACAGAAATAATTTATGGAGAAAAGGAAGTTCCAGCCGGACGAGGCGAAACAAGGACTGTAAAAATAGAGCAAGGAACTAAATTCAATATACAAAATAAATAAAATATATTACTTTGGATAACATTGAAGTGTTGGTTAGTTTTAGTCTTATTGTTTCTGGAATTGCTTCTTCCTTTATTGGCTATTTTGTCTTTTTGTATTTTAAGAGAAGAATAATAAACAGATACTTGCGAATTATTTATTCGGTTTTAGTTACTTTTTTTTTCTTTATAGCGGTTACTGCCGTTATATTGAATTTGTTTTGACGCAAAGCCTTAGCTCTCTGCCTTGGTTCGTGTTCTCCGCCTGCGTTCGTGGCACACGAATACCCACGCTGTTAGAGATGTCTGTGTCTTGTCCTAAAATAGGTTTACACAAAAAGTAAACGATGGGCATACAATGTAAATTCATCGAGCGGAGGATTTTAGATTTTGGAATTGCAGAATTTACTATGCCCCGCATTACATATTTTTAAACCCATAAAGTTCTTTGAATACCCCTCTCATTGCGATACGCATTCGGCATGCAGATGCCGGGGCGTGTATTTAGCTCAGGCTCATACCGTTATGGGTTTAATGGCAAGGAAAATGACAATGATGTAAAGGGTACTGGAAATAGCTTGGATTTTGGGGCGAGAATATATGATAGCAGGTTGGGAAGGTGGTTGAGCACAGATCCACTACAATCAAAGTATCCGTATTTATCTCCCTATAATTTTGTAGCAAATTCCCCGATAAATGCAATCGATCCAGATGGTAGGTTAATCATATTTATCAATGGACTGTGGGGCCCTCCCAATAAGGTAGGTCAAGGCGCTACCATTGATTATTGGGGCGAACGATGGGTTAAAAATGCTCAGGAAGCAATTGGCGATTACAAGCCTCCAATGTTTATAGATGGATCTTTAGGGGGAACGAATGCTATTCCAACAAATCTAAGAGCGAATGATAGAATTCAAATTGGTGGTAATGCTGCATTCTTCTCAGCAAAAACAATCATAGAAAACCTGAAAGATGGAGAGACTATTAAGATTATTACCAATAGTATGGGAGCTGCCTTTGAGAGGGGATTTACAGAAGGGTTACTAGCTTATAGAAATGAAAGGCTATCTACGATCAATACATCTATTTCTGAAATAATGTTGGAAAAAATTGGAATATCAACTCTAATATCTGCTGATAGAAGAAAAGAATTAGATAAAAGTATTTTAGTAAAGGCGAATACAGATTTAGAAATAAAGTATCAGCAACTTGTACAGGAATTATATGGACTAAAGTCTGAAAAGAAAAAGCTTTTAAACCTAACCATTGAAATGGTTATTGATTTAAGTCCACATCAAATTAATTACGCCGATCCAAACGCACAATCAAACTATTATATGACTGCTGGACAGGAGAATATGAATCCAGCAGAAAGAAAGTTTGTTGATGAAAAATCTATAGAAGGTGCAAAGAATCTCGGAAAAATGACATCTCACCATTCATCAGGTGCTGACCCTTTAAAACTTCCATCATCTAAAAATAGGGATTCAAAAAATAAATAAACGTGATGTATAAATTTAGATTCATAGTAATTATATTAATCTCATTTACTATCTTTTTCTTCATTCAAAAAATCAATAGTTGTTTTAGGATTAAAAAGCCTCATCCAAATGAAGAGATGGAAATTTCTCCTGCGTACTCCTCCATATTTTATTCTATTATTAGAAATGATACCTTTTCATTTAAAAATAACAAAGGCTTAAAGAAAGTCTTTGTTATTATTAATGTTGATTCTATCGTGAGTAACTCGAAAGGCTCCTTTATAAATGAAAGGCCCTATAAATTACTTCGAATGAATTTTAGAGAATTAGGAGAAGATACCGTTCCCTTAACAAGATCCAATGAGGTATTCATAAACAAGTATCCTGATAATGGTCTACACAGTTTGTTTATACAATTCAATAATTTTTATTACAGCAAGGATTCTGTTTTACCATTGATTCATCTTGATACTTTAGTAATTAATGGAAAAGCTATAGCTAGTTTTTATTTATTAAAATCTTCACTTAAACTCTATCATAAAGATGATGTTGAATTGCTTTTTGTAAGTATTTCAGAGGGGATAGTTGGGTTTAAAACCTTATCAGGCGAATTTTGGATGAGGGATTTAAACTAAGTGTCTCCGCCTGCGTTCGGTGTGTCACGAATGAAATGAATAGATTGTCTTGTCCTAAAATAGGCTTACACAAAAAACAAACAATGGGCATGCAAAGTCAAATCATTGAGTGGAGGATTTTACATTATAGCATTGCTGAAATTAGTATACAACACATTCCATATTTTTAACCCAATATAGTTCTTTGAATACCCCTCTCATTGAGATACGCATTCGGCATGCAGATGCCGGGGCGTGTATTTAGCTCAGGCTCATACCGTTACGGGTTTAATGGCAAGGAAAATGACAATGATGTAAAGGGTGCTGGCAATCAGCAGGATTATGGCATGCGGATCTACGATCCTAGGCTTGGGAAGTTTCTGAGTGTAGACCCTCTGCGGGATAAATTTCCTTTTTATTCTCCTTATCAATTTGCAGGTAATAAGCCAATCAACTCAATTGATTTGGATGGAGCTGAACCCTTAGAAGTTCAAATTGCCTTAGATATTGCAAAATGGTGGTTGTTTGGTGATCCATTCGGGGCAAGGTCTTTGAAAGCAGGTGCTGAGGGTGTTATTGCAGATCAAAATAATTTAAGACCTTTTCATCAAGCTGGAAGAGGATCTGGCGATCCTGTATCGCAAAAGTTCAACAGTAATCAGGCGAGTTTAAAATCATATGAGCAGCTTGGCAAAGGCGGGTCCGAATATTTGCAGTTTGTACTTGAAACCTGGCTGAATACTTTGCCCATGGAGCAAGCCACTGCGCTAGCGCTTAGAGGGGCGACAAGGCTTGTTGGAAAAATCTTGGGGAAGGAAGCTGCTATTATACTTGAAAGAGCAACTATTGTATTTGAGCAAAGTCTTAAAACTTCATCAAAAACACCTTCGAGTTCTGCTGCCAACAAGCTACTTCGAGACCCAGTGCAGCATGCAGAATTTTTAGATAATTTGGCGTTGAATTCGGTTCAGAATGGTGCGCCTAAGGCCCTTATTCAACTCGAAAAATCTGCTGCAAATGTAATGGGTGAGGGTTATAAGGCGGTAGGCGAAGTGACTGTTCAAATTAAAAATACAGAATTGTTAAATAGCCTAAACGCTACCTCAAAAGGAGATTGGGTAAAAGTTTATGAAGCAGGTTCACAAAATGGAAGAAAAATAGAGACACATTACTTTCGAAATAATA
>CALRKH020000178.1:0-4842 GCA_943367855.1 Asaia bogorensis
TTTCTTTTTTTGATCTTCTGGATTTGTGATAATGAAGTTATCCTATCTAATTTCCAATTCCTTAAATCGGCAGAATCCAAAACCCAGAACTTGGAATTACATTTTTAAAGATACTTTATCTCTACTCTATCGAAAGGCCGAAACGAGAAAAAACACTCCCCGAGGTATGCAGTGAGGAAGAAATCATTAGTATATTGAAACATACAGAAAACTTAAAGCATCGAGCTATTTTGACAACCATCTACTCAGCTGGACTTCGCATCAGTGAACTCATCAATCTAAAGATCTCACACATCGATTCCAATCGCATGCAGATCCGGGTAGAGCAATCTAAAGGAAAAAAGGATCGGTATACCTTGCTTTCTCACAAAACCCTAAAACTTCTTAGACTATATATCAAGGTGTACAAACCAAATTACTATCTATTTGAAGGGCAAGGAAGTACAAAAGAAAACCCAATTCCCTATGCATCCAGAAGTATCCAAGCAACCTTAAAAGAATCAGCCAGAAAAGCTGGAATCACCAAAAATATCAGTGTTCATACCCTACGCCATTCTTTCGCAACACATCTTTTGGAGCACGGGACAGACCTGAGATATATCCAAAATCTGCTTGGTCATGAAAGCAGTAAGACCACTGAGATTTATACCCACGTAACCACCAAGGGATTTGATCAGATTAAAAGTCCTTTAGATCAATTAGACCTAGATGACTAAAGATAATTCAGAAATACCCGAAACCAGTTTCGCCATGTACTCCTATAGGAATGCTTTGCGAAACTGGTTTCGCAAACACAAACGTTAGCCACAATAGTAACAACGCAACAGCATACATAAAGAATGAAGCATCACTTTGGAGATTTTTTAGACAGAACAGACGACTATTGGACGACAATTCCAAATAGAGAAAGATTTGCATTTATTGCCGACTTTGAAATCGCCAACAAGGACGAAGTTAAAATATTGACCATAAGCAAAACGCAAGACAAAATTCATTGGCAACAGATTTTTGACTGCCCAAACCTTGAAGAACTGACACTGCACGATCCGAGCAAAGAACAAGTTGAAGCAATCAGTAAACTGAAAAAAATAAAGCGTTTAAGAGTAACTTTTTTCAAAGCGACAGACATAGAATTTATTGGTGACCTAGAAAACTTAGAAGAATTAATTCTTGAATATGTTTCTGGCTTTTCAGATTTGACACCTTTGAAAAGATTGAATAAACTAAAATCTGTTCACTTTGAAAATTTAAGACGTGTAACTGACTTTGGAGCGTTAGCTGGAATAGAAAGTTTAAGATACATATACATAAACGGAACTTTCGATTGGAGTCAACCAGTTGCAAATTTTGACTTTTTAAGTGAAATTTCAAATTTGGAAATTCTTGCTGTTGGTTTTAGTGTCAAGGTTATAAACTCAACATATCCAATTTTTAAATCAATTATCAAGCATAAGAAAATTAAGAAGTTAAGATTAGGAAGAGCATTTTGCAGTTTAGAAGATTATGCTTTTGTTGAAGTACTACTTGGACAAGAAAACATCACATACGCAGATGACACGCCAGTCAGACTAATTTACGAACGTGATGGACAAATTGATTTTTTGGGGAAAGGGATGAGAAGTATTTCCTCTGTAAATTCAAAAGATAAATGTGAAAAGATAATTATGGAATACGAACTATTGAAACTTAATGCGAAATTGTACTTAGAAAACTACTGTGGCTAACAGCCGTTTTGCAAAAGCGGGGGTTTCGTGCTTCTATGAAAGTGAAGTGCTAAATTCAAGCTTTGTGCATCTAATGAAGTTTAGTGCTGAAAATCCCCGCCTTCGCAAAGCGGCAAAACGTTAAAGACCAACTATCTACTTAATCCATGACCCACTACCTGATCGTACCCGGACTTGGTAATTCCGGCCCTGAACATTGGCAAACGTATTTTGAGCAGTCTGGACCTCATTTTTCCAGAATTGAGCAAGATGAATGGGAAGCGCCAGAGTGCGAGGCATGGATCAATCGCATTGAAGACAAGGTGAGCGAATTTGATCCCGAAAAAGTGGTCTTGGTAGGGCATAGCCTTGGCTGCACCGCGATCGCCCACTGGGCCAAGCGATTTGGCAGAAAGATCAAAGGTGCCATGCTGGTGGCTCCCAGCGATATCGAAAATCCAGTCTACACCTTTCCTGCGGTCGGCTTTTCCCCAATCCCTTTGGAAAAAATCCCTTTTCCTACGCTGGTGGTAGCCAGTACTGATGATCCTTGGGTATCTTTTGAGCGAGCAGCATTTTTCGCTTCAGCCTGGGGCAGCGAGTTTATCTCCCTTGGCCCAGCAGGTCATATCAATGTAGCCTCAGGGCATACAAAATGGAATGAAGGACTTGAGCTTTTAAAAAGATTAGGATAAAGAATAACCCTAGATTGCAAAATCGCTTACTTAGTAAATCAAAACTTTTGCTACTATACCATGACACTCTTTGAACTTCAACCCAATGAGCAATTTTTCAACAATCCAACCATCAAGCAGGCATCTCAAAAGCTACGGCGACTGATTTCAGATCTCCAGAAAAGATCCTTGCCTACTGATCTGATTGAAACCATTAATTCTAAAATTGAGAGCATCAACACCTCCACACTTGTAGACAAGCCTTTGGAGAAGTTGGTTTCCACGACCTTAGCAGAGTTGCTGAAGCTAGTAGAAAAAGAGCTCAAGTTGGTGCCCAAACACCACTACCGCACACTTTGGATGTTGATGGGGATGTCCACTTTTGGGCTTCCTCTTGGGGTAGTTTTTGGGATGAGCCTTGGAAACATCAGCTTACTTGGAATTGGCCTTCCGATAGGAATGGCTATAGGGATAGGAGTTGGCTCCTCAATGGATGAGAAAGCCAAAAAAGAAGGCCGCCAGCTAAATCTAACCGAGGAAGAATAAGCCACCCATTCCGTAAAACGATGAGTTCAACCCCTCGAGTAATTCCATCCTTTTTATCTTCCTCCAGATAGGCATCGGGCTGCCACAAACTTGTTCGGGACTCAGCCTTGGAGCAGTTTTGAATTTTGTGAGCCTAGCTTCAGACCACGCATTTTTCCAAATTAATTACTGTGTGTAACTGCCTTAGGCAGTTTCCCTTTTTAAATTTTTCACCTAGAGACAAACATCACATTAGCTAATCTGTTTTCCTTCTTAACTGAGGACAGGTGTATTTTTCCTCCCAGATTAAATCGCATTTTCATTTCGCTCTATCGCACTTATGTCCCGATTCGTTTTTGCTTTCCTTCTCCTTTTCTCGCCATTTGTTGCTTCGACACAAACCACTTTTGATTCCCTGATGAATTTTTACCATCATGAGAAAAACTTCCACGGCGTGGTATTGGCTGCAACGGATGGAAAGGTGGATTTCATTCAATCTAAAGGTTTGGCTAATCGGACATTCGGCATTCCGATGGACATTCACACCAAATTCAAAATCGCTTCCGTCACCAAAACCTTTACTGCAGTGATGATCCTTCAGCTTTTTCAAGAAGGGAAAATCCAGCTTACCGCTCCACTAGGCACTTACCTGCCTGATTATAAGGGTGAAGGAAAGGACCGCGTCACACTTCATCAACTGCTCACCTACAGTTCGGGCATCCCTAATTGTGAAGGAGATACCGGAATAGGTGTTTACCAGAGTGCCCTCTCCGTGGATGATTTTATCCTCAGATACTGCAGCGGCAAGCTTGAATTTGAGCCAGGGAGTCGGTTTAGTTACAACAACGGCGACTATATTCTGCTCGGCCGCATTATTGAAAAAGTCACAGGAAAGTCATTTTCCCAAAACCTGAAAGAGCGGATTCTCAATCCTCTGAAAATGAAAGAAACGGACCTGCTGTACCATCGAGACATCATCCCAAATCTGGCAGAAACCTACAATCTGGACGAAGCAACCCAGGTCTATTACAAAGATGACCCCATGTACATCGAAAACTACTTTGCAGCGGGAGCGATGTATTCCACGGCAGAGGATCTATTGAAATTTAGCGAGGGAATATTCAAGGCAAAGCTTCTCAATCAGGAAATGCTGAACCTGATGCTCACCCCCTATCCCGAACTTTACGGCGTGGCTTATGGCTTTTGGGTGACTGATTCCACCTTTGGGGAAGAGACTTTTTTGGCAGCCAACCGACAAGGCTCGATCTGGGGCGCAAATGCCAACTGGCTGCATTTGATCGATGGAAACAAAACCTTTATCGTACTCAGCAATACCAATGCGACTAATTTGCCTGAGCTAACCGAGCAGTTGGTAAAGATTTCCATAGCCAGTAAGCACCCATAATTTAAATTACTTCAAGTAGCGTGAAAGTTTGATTTTCTTCATTATTCATCTTGGTAATGATCTCCAAGACCTCTAAAACCTAAACACTAACTATTACATCAAATGAAAAAACTTCTTTACCTCCTTTTTATCTCTTGCACTTACTTTTCGGCATCTGCCCAGCAGCTAAACTTTGAAGCTGTAGACCACTACTTCAAGCTCACCGATAACCTCAGAAAAGACATTCCCCTATCGGATGAATCATGGAATGAACTCCTGGCCTATTCCGGTGTCCAAATTTACATCAACAACAATGGCCTCGACGAGCAGGTGTTAAAATCGTACAGAAGAAACTTTGAGATAGCCTATATGCCGAGGTATGACAGCATCTTACAGGCAAGACTAAAGCAACCAGAAAATTACTTCGTGCTTTGGGTTTTCAACAATTACAAAACACAGGAGCAAGAACTGAAAAACTATTATCAGGAAATCAAGGCAAACCCAAATTCCTATTTGGATAGCATCTACGCCAAAGCCTACACGATCCTACCCAAAA
>CALRKH020000179.1:0-4818 GCA_943367855.1 Asaia bogorensis
CTGCATCTATTTTTCTTATCACTCTATTATTTCTGTCAACTATTATTAAATTATTTAGTTTATCAACCTTCAAATCGCTTATGTTGCTGTGTATTTGTGCTGCTGTTGCTGGCCCTCCATCACCACTATAGCCCGTCACGCCAGTGCCTGCATAGGTGCTTATTATCCCTGTCACAGCATCCACTTTTCTTATTACTGCATTTCCTTCGCCTATATAGATATTTCCTGCACTATCCACCGCCACAGCAGTAGGGCCCTTTAATTGCGCAGCCGTTGCTGGCCCCCCATCTCCACTATAGCCCGGTGGCAGCAATATGGTGCCAGCAACTGTGCTTATATTGCCTGTCAGTTTATCCACTTTGCGCACGCGCCATCCTCCAGCCTGACACATTAATATGTTACCTTGTTTGTCTAGGCATATGCCATTAATGCTGTTGAGTCTTACGCTAGTAGCTGGCACATTTTCCAGCGTATCAGTATTTACACCTTGTATCCCATTGCCTGCTATGGTAGTTATAATACCTGTTGCTGCTTCTATTTTTCTAAGTCGGTAATATTTTATGGAACCAGTCCCTGTACCGTCTCCAATGTAAAGGTTACCCGATGTATCTCTGCATATCGCTCCTGGTCTGTTCAGTGCCGCTTGTCTGGCAGGTCCTCCATCTCCCGCATATCCCATAGAGTCACTGCCCGCTATGGGCATTAGGTAATATTGTGCATGGGCGCTTATAGCCATCACTAGGCTACAAAAAAGAAGAGAAAGTATATTTTTCATATGAATGCTGCGTTTACTTCAAAAGCTCAAATCAGGAATGGCGGATAGAAATTATTAATACCATTCCTAAATTGATATCCTTACCAAACCTAACAAACTTTTCCCAAATAACAAAGCAATAACGTGATGCAATGAGTAAGAAATTTTTTATAAATCACATGTTTACTACACCACATTTTCTATAACTCATTGATTATCAATTACATAGCACACCCACACCCGCCTGCACTTTTTTTGCATTTTTTATCCGCACCTAGCTCAGTCACCTTTTTCATCCTCTTTTTTAGCTCATTTCGCTCCCTTTCACACCACTTTGGTTAAAAAATCTGTAAACACTTCCCCCACATTACCATCTTCTATCATTTTCATTACATTTGCTTATATCAAGGCTTCACTCAATCATGGCATACTTATCAGCACTTTTACTCCAGGCCGATACCATCACTAATATGGTCGCTCCAGCCACGCCGCCCACCCCCGAAAAAATCTCCCTCTTCAATCTCCTCATGGAGGGCGGTGCCATCATGGTGCCACTACTGCTCTGTTCCATCATCATGGTCTATGTATTTGTAGAGCGCCTCATGGCTATCCGCAAGTCCTCAGCCGTCGACCCTACACTCGGTGTTCGTGTTCAGCAAGCCATCGAAACCGGCAACACCTCAGCAGCCCTCGCAGCCTGCCGTGCTTCCAATACACCCGTTGGTAGAGTCCTCGAAAAAGGTATCTCTCGCCTCGGCAAACCAATAGATGCCATCGAAAAATCTATGGAAAACACAGGTCGCCTCGAGGTCTATCAGCTCGAAAAAAATGTATCTATCCTATCCACTATAGCAGGTATTGCCCCCATGTTCGGCTTCCTTGGCACCATCGCTGGTATGATCATCCTCTTCTTCAATGTTCAGCACCAGGGCTTCTCGCTCGATGCTATTGCCGGTGGCATTTACACCAAGATGGTCACCTCAGCCGTTGGGCTCATCATTGGTCTGCTCGCATACGTAGGCTACACCTACCTCAATGCTCAAATCAACAAAGCCATCAACAAGATAGAGTCTGCCTCTGTCGAATTTCTAGATAGTCTCCAGGACCTAACAAAATAACCACAGGCTCATGAACATCAAAAGACGTTTAGCACATGAACCTCAGGGGCACTCTTCTGCCCTCAACGATATTTTGTTCATCCTGCTGCTTTTCTTCCTTATTATCTCCACTCTGGCCAACCCCAATGTCATCAAGCTCAGCATTCCCAAGGCCAAAAGCGACACCAAGGCTAAGCAAACAGTGGTAGTATCTGTCAACGCCAACCAGCAATTTTTTGTCGGCACCCGTCCTGTAGCTATAGACTCTTTGCAGCCTGCCATAGCCGCAGTAGTAGCTCGTGCCAACGATGGCGAACCCACCGTTGTCATCAATGCCGATAAGCTGGCCACTGCCGATGATATTGTTGCCATCATGCGCGCCGCTCACGAGCTCAAGCTCCGCACTGTGCTCGCTGTCGAAAATAATGCTAGGTAATTCCTGCCCCTTTTCAGGCTCGTATTAGTCAGCTGCTTCTAGCGCACTTATTGCTTCTCCCACCACAAAGAAGCTACCTGTTATCAGCAGGCTGTCATCTGTTTGCATATGGGCTCGGGCAGTTTTCAGTGCCTCGCTCACGTCTGCTATCACCTCACCCTTCAGGCCCATTTCATGGGCTATTGCAGCCAGCTGCGCCGCAGGCATAGCCCTCGGTATTTGCGCATTCGTAAAGTAGTAATGCCCATCTTTCGGAAACAATGCCAGCGCAGCCGCCACATCCTTATCACTCACAAACCCCAGCAACACATGTTTGCGCCTACACTCCACTGCTGCATATTGTTCCAGCACCTCCTGTAGTCCGGCTGCATTATGCGCCACATCACACACTATCAGGGGTTCCTCTTGCAGCACCTCCCACCTTCCTCTCAGCCCACTGGTTTTCATCACATGCCCTAGCGATGCTATGGCCCCATCTATCGTCACCTTATAGCCCTGCATCATCAGCACCTCCACCGTAGTCAGTATCGTCTTTAGGTTATGTTGCTGATACTGTCCTTTCAGGTCTGTTTTCAGGTCCAGCATTTGCCTGCGCACGTTGTTTACAGCCTTATAATACTGGTGTTTCACATCCTGGCGCACCCGCACCATACCCCACAGCAGTTGCGCATAGTGCAGCGTGCTATGTTTATGCACCGAGTGTTCAAAGAAGGTCCGCTCCGTCTCTTCATGTTGTTCCCCTATCACCACAGGCACACCCGCTTTTATAATACCCGCTTTTTCATGGGCTATCTGGGCTAGGGTATCGCCTAGCAAGTCTTTATGGTCATAGCTGATGTTGGTTATTACAGAGAGTATAGGCGTTATGATGTTGGTACTATCTAGTCGGCCTCCCAGTCCCGTTTCTATCACAGCTATATCCACTCCCTGCTCCGCAAAGTAGCTGAATGCCATAGCAACAGTTATCTCAAAAAACGATGGCTGAATCTCCTCTATAGCACCTTTTATCTTTTCGGTAAACCACACCACCCACTGCTTATCTACACATTGCCCATTTATCCTGATGCGCTCTCTAAAGTCCACCAAATGTGGCGATGTATAGAGCCCCGTTTTATAGCCAGCGTCTTGTAGTATGGTCGCTAGCCCGTGGCTCACGCTGCCTTTGCCGTTGGTGCCAGCTATGTGTATGCATTTCAGCCGCTCTTGTGGGTTGCCCACTGCCGCACATAGTTTTATGGTATTGCTCAGGTCGGGCTTCAGTGCAGCCTTGCCCACTCTCGAAAACATAGGTAGCTTATCATACAGATAGGCTAGTGTCTGTTCATACTGCTCTGGCGCCATACCTTAATGCCTCGATTTAAATACAAAGGTTACATCCCCAAATTGTTGTGGCTCTGGCCCATCACTCTTGCTAAACCGTGCACTGCTCAGTTTCTCTAGTGCTATCCGCGTCAGTGCCGATCCCGATGAGCTTTTTACTTGCTTGTTCACTATGTTGCCATTCTTGTCCACAGTCACCCTTATCACCACCTTGCCACCTTCGGTAAATTCCGCTTCAAATTTATCTGGGTATATCTTCCTGCCCGATAGTGTATGTCCTATCCCTCCAGTTCCATTCCCCGGTATGCCAGTGTAATTGTCCGCTCCTGGTGTGCCGCCCGGCACGCCACGGTCACCGCTCCCAGTGGTATTGCCTTCACTGCCTCCAGCCACATTTTGCAGCGCACTATTGCCACCTTTGCCTCTATTATCTCCTTGGTAGGTATATTTTGGGTTCGGCCTGCTCAGCCCTCTTTCGTCTTGTTGCTCTTTGCCATTCTTTTTACGGGTATTGTCCAGCGCAGGCCCGTCCGATGCGTCATTCTTCGTCACGTTGTCAGGCACATTTATTTTACTGGCACTGCTTTTATACACCACCGTAGCTCTGTATTCTGCCGGGTCGTCCTGCTTCATAGGTTGGTCTTTGCCGCTGCCGTCAGCATTAGTGCCCAGGTTCACCTCCAGTCCGCCACCCATATCAGCTATTGGTTCGGCCGCAGGTATCGTATATTTAAATAGTATAAACAATAACAGCAGTAGTGCATGCACGCCTATCGTCCACACCAGTGCCTTATTATTTATCGTCACACCTTTTTTTTGTTGCAGTGCAATCATTTTTATTTGCTTCTATATCTTAATTTATACTGCTTTTAGGTCTGTAGCCGCTATTGTCTGGCGCACCTCTATATTTACCCACCACACACCATTATATATAGATACATCCACCTGTCTTACAAATGTAGTAGAAAACACACAAAATTTTCCCCGCATACACACTAGTTCCATTTTTTATGCTTTTTTTGCAACCTCATTAGCGTGTTTTAGGTCACAAATCCACACAAAAAATATTTTGCCAAAAAAATTTGGTTGATACTTTTTGATTAATAGTTTTATTTGCCTTACCTTTGCACTCCATTTTAATTTTATTACTAACGTAAGCAATGCCTACAATACAACAATTAGTACGTAAGGGCCGTGAGCAGATACGGACG
>CALRKH020000180.1:0-4756 GCA_943367855.1 Asaia bogorensis
ATTAAATAATACAGCTACAACAACTTACACGTTTACCCCAACTGCAGGACAATGTGCTACAACAACAACAATGACTATTACAGTAAATTCTGCTGTTACACCCACCTTTACACAAGTGGCAGCGATTTGCTCGGGAGGTACACTAAATGCTCTTCCAACCAATTCCAATAACGGAATATCGGGGACTTGGTCACCGGCATTAAATAATACAGCAACAACAACTTACACGTTTACCCCAACTGCGGGACAATGTGCTAACACGCAAACGATGACCATTACCGTAGCACCTGCACCAACGATAAATACACCGGCAGATTTGATTTTATGTGACGATAATAATGATGGTGTTCAGACCTTCAATTTAGCACAATATACTACCTTTATAACGGGCGGTAACCCGAATGTTACGTTGACGTATCATGAAACATTGGTTGATGCGCAATTAGGAGGAGCACCCATACCGAATCCTTCGAATTATCAGAGTATCGTACCGGGGGCACCTTCGGTTCAGACGATTTACGTAAGGGTAGTCAATACGGGTACAACGGATTGTCCGTCGATTACGACCTTTGACTTGTTTGTGAATCCATTCCCGGTAATCAATTTAACGCCAACGGCTTATGAATTGTGTGATGATAACACCGATGGGGAACAGGTATTTGATTTAACGACGCGTATTAGTAATATTTTAAACGGATTAGACAGTAGTTTACATACGGTTACTTTCCATCAAACAGATTTAGAGGCACAAGCAGGTACACCGTTCATTGCAGGAGCCAATGCTTATTTGAGTCCAACACAAACCATTTGGGTGAGAGTTGTGATAAATGCAACGGGATGTTTTGCCATTACGCCATTGGATTTGATTGTGAATCCGTTACCACAGGCTAATTTGCCAACGCCACTTACCTTGTGTGACAACAATAACCCTGGAGATCAGCTAGAGGAGTTTGATTTAACACAAGCTATTTCAGAGATAGTAGGTTCACAAGTGGGTATGCAAGTTACCTTCCATTTGACTTTGGCTCAGGCACAAGCGGGTACTAATGTATTAAATACGACATATACGAATGTTACTGTGGCAGTTCAAACGCTTCATGTTCGGGTGCTGAATCCGATAACGGGTTGTTGGTCAACTACAACATTGGATATCCGAGTGGTTCCGTTGCCATTGCCGCTGGTTCCGCTTAACCCCATTACGTTGTGTGATGACAATAATGACGGATTGGCTAGTTTTGATTTACAGGCGCAAGTTCCGGGCTTATTAAATGGGGCTACGGATGTAGATTTAACCTTCCATGAAACAGAGCAACAAGCTATAGATGGTACTAATGCGATTGATATTTCCACCCCTTATTTAACGATAAATGCGGGAACACAGTTTATCTATGTTAGAGCAGTAAATACGATAACAGGATGTGTTCGAGTGGTGGTGATAGAATTACGCGTGAATCCTCGTCCGGAGGTACCGACAACGTTGGATGATTTAACGCAATGTGATACGGATAATAATCCTTTAAACGGACTTAGTCAATTTAATTTAACGGTTCAAACCCCGATTATATTGGCGGCACAAACAGGGGCAGCTAATCAGTATTCGGTGCGTTACTTTACCACAGAAGCCAATGCCATTAGCAATACGGGAGCGATTGTAAACACGAATGCTTTCCCTAATACGGTGAATCCACAAACGATTTGGGTTCGTGTGACTCATATTGCAACGGGATGTTTTGATGTAGGAAGTTTTACCTTGATAGTAGATACGCCACTTGCTTTAACGGTTCCAACACCAATTAGCTTGTGTGATGAGGCACTTCCAAATAATCAGTTTACGGTGTTTGATTTAACGGTAAGAAATAATGATATTACCAATAATTTAGGGGGTTATACGGTTACGTATTATCCGAGTTTCCAAAATGCGTTGGATAATGTAAATGCGATTCAGAATCCATCGGCGTATACCAATGCCACAGCAGCGGTTCAGACTTTGGGGGTACGAGTAACCAGTGCGGCGGGTTGTCATAGTTATACGACTTTGACCATTAGAGTGATACCACTGCCGGAACCAAGAACAAATCCGGAGCCGATAGAGGCGTGTGATGATAACAATCCGGGAGATGGAATCGAGGCATTTGATTTAACGCAAAGAGCGATATATATTTTAAATGGAGCCAGTAGCACAGAGTTTTCATTGGCTTATTATGTAAGTGAAGCAGAAGCGATAGCCGAGACCAATGCGATTGTTGACCCAACAGCATTTAATACTACCATTGCTGTAACGCAGACGATTTGGGTTAGGGTAACTAGAGAGCCAAACAATGTAAATGAGCCAAGATGTTATCAGTTGGTTGAGTTGCAATTGATTGTAAATCCGTTACCGGTTATAGCGGCGAGTCCGATAAACTTCTATCAGTGTGAGCCGATAGATGATTATCAGATGCCGTTTGTACTCAGTACAATGAATCCGCAGGTGTTAGGAGATACTCAGTTACCATCGGATTATACGGTAAGTTATTATCTAAGTGCGGCTGATGCGGCAAGTGGCACTTCACCGCTACCGAATGTTTATACCAATATCAGTTCACCACAAACCATTTATGTGCGAGTAGAGAACAACCAAACGGGTTGTGTGAATGCCACAGGAGAGGTGATTTTAGAGGTAGAAGAGGGTACACAGGCCAATGTGATTGCACCAAGCGACCCATTAATTACACAATGTGACCAAACAGGAGCCAATGATGGAATAGGTCAGTTTGATTTAACGGGATTAACACCGATTTTATTGGGTAGTAATAATCCAACAGGAGCGGTTGTATATTATTTTACAACTTTAGCACAGGCACAAGCAGCGATACAAAGCAACGATTATACGACTGCTATCGCTAATGCGGCTACCTATCAAAACGTTACACCGGAGGTAGAAACAATGTATGCTGTTTTAGTGAATCCTTCAACGGTGAGTAATTGTCCGACACTGGTTCCGATAGTCTTAACGGTAAATAAATTACCTGAGCCAACACCGGTTCAAGGAACGTTATGTATAGACCCACAAACGGGTGAATTGTTGAATACCTATACCTTGACTAGTAATTTAAGTGCAACCACCCATACATTTGTTTGGACAGACAGCACCGGAACTATACTGGGAACAGCACCGGATTTAACGGTGGACACTCCTGGGACGTATACGGTTGTAGCCACCAATATTGCTACACAGTGTGTATCGTTACCGGTAGCAACTTTAGTAGTTCAATCACAACAAGCGACCTTAAGTTATGTTCAATCGAATTATTTTAGCGATAGTGCAACCATTACTATTACAGCAACCGGCACGAGTATTCCGGACCAAGGCAACAGTAATTATGTGTATAGTTTGGATAATGGACCTTTCCAAACCAGTAATGTCTTTACCAATGTGAGTGCGGGGTTACATATAGTAACGGTTCAGGACTTAAACGGCTGTTCAGATGCAACCATTGAGGTGTTTGTGGTGGATTATCCTAAGTTCTTTACACCAAACGGAGATGGAATAAACGACACATGGAATATATTTAGCTTAGGAGAGACACAACCTAACGCAAAAATTTATATATTTGACCGCTATGGAAAATTCATCAAGCAAATCAGTCCGGCAGGAGACGGATGGAACGGAACCTATAACGGCGAACAGCTTCCATCAACCGATTACTGGTTTAATGTAGAGTATGAAGAAAACGGTCAAAACAAAGTATTTAAAGCACATTTCTCGTTAAAACGATAAGCCCATGAATCTCAATTTAAACATTAAAAAATGCTATTTACTTTTAGTAATTTTCTTATCACAATTCAGTTATTCTCAAGAGGGAATAGCTGTGTATTCTGATTATTTGACTGATAATTATTATTTAATTCACCCATCAATGGCCGGAGCTGCAAATTGTGGTAAATTAAGATTAACAACAAGAGCACAATGGTTTGGTCAAGATGATGCTCCCGCTTTAAGTACATTAAGTTTCAATTCAAGTGTCGGAGAACGTTCAGGTATAGGAGCAATTGTATTTTCTGATAAAAATGGATATCATTCTCAAACTGGAATGAAGTTAACATATGCTCATCATATCATGTTTTCCAGGAATGAATTGGATTTAAATCAATTATCATTTGGTATTAGTGGAGCAATAATTCAAAGTCAATTAGATGAAACCGAATTTTTGAATAATCAACCATTTGATCCGAATATTGGTGGAATAACCCAAAAGGATTCATATTTCAATTTAGATATTGGTGCATCATATAACTATTTAGAGTTTTACGCTCATTTTACAGTAAAAAATGTAATGAATAATTTTAGAAGAGAACTTTACACAGAATTTGAATCTGACAATATAAGAAAATATCTTTTATCTGCGGGATATGTTTTTGGTGATGCTGACCGATTACAATGGGAACCCTCTGTTCTTTTTCAAATGGTGGAAGCAACTAATGAGAAATCTTTCGATTTAAACTTAAAAGTGTATAAAAATTTAGATTTTGGTAAACTTTGGGGTGGACTTTCTTATAGAAGAAGTTTGGACGGTGCAGAGTTTTTGACAGGAGGAAATAGAGGAGATCAAAAATTGCAATATATTACACCTATTTTAGGTTTAAATTATGATAGGTATATGTTTGCTTACACTTACTCTTATTTAGCTGGAAATGTTAGATTTGATAATGCCGGTTTTCATCAAATCACGTTAGGAATAAATTTATTCTGTAAACGTGAAAAATTTGAATGTAA
>CALRKH020000181.1:0-4747 GCA_943367855.1 Asaia bogorensis
TATAAACAATAGGTAGAAACAAATAGCCAGCCCACTGGCTCTGTCGCCTATGCTCTTGAGCAGCGTGGCTATAAAACCTACCACCAGCATGCCAATACATGAAAAAATGAGGCTATTGCCAATGAGTGTGCCTAGACCACCAGATAAAACAGCTAGCAGGCCACCTGCCAGCAAAGACCATAGCCGCCAGGTGAAGGACCCTTTTAGCTCCATCCAAGTAACGGCCTCGGCAGTGAGGGCCACCCACACAGCCTCATCCATATGCCCTGTAGCCAGCCCCCAAACTATAGGCAAAAAGCCACTGATTGCCATGCGAAAGCCCCAGCCCAACATGGGCTCCATGCTTTCTTCTTGCATCAGTTTGTTTATCTTCTTGTATTGATCGAGGTAGGCCAAGGATGGTATATGATGGACTGCAAGAAACAAAATTACTTACGATAATTGAAGCAGTATAGTGGCTATTGTAAAGGACTGTTAAATGTGGCCTATTTACTTATAAATACACGCAGCATGCATACTGATTATTGAAAATGTTTCGACTTTTATGGCACATTCCACGCTCCGCCTCAAAATGAAATACTGTTTCTCCCTCTTATTAGTAATGCTTGCATTTGCTTTGCCAAGCTTTGCGCAGCCATTTGTTGTAACGGGTTCAGTTACAGATACGCTCAACGCTAACCCTCTTCAGATGGCATCTGTGGTATTGATGCGAACGAGCGACTCTGTAATAGAGACCTATGCTAGAACTAATGCTGAAGGTAAGTTTACGGCTACAGTTCGTACCAAGGGTAAATACTTTTTGAGGGTCTCTTTTCCCAGTTTTGCCGATTATGTAGACAATATAAACATCACTAAAAGCAACACTAATTTGGGCGACCTGCCTATGGTTTCAAAGTCTTTTCTACTCAAAGAGTTTGTGCTCACCCAGCAGGTATCTGCCATCAAGATAAAAGGTGATACTACAGAATACATGGCAGACAGCTTCAAGGTGCGCGATGGTGCTAATGTGGAAGACCTGCTGAAAAAGTTGCCCGGTATTCAAGTAGATAAAAACGGACAAATAACAGCCCAGGGCGAAACTGTGGAACGCATATTGGTGGATGGAGAAGAGTTCTTCTCTGATGACCCTAAAGTAGTGACCAGAGGGCTGCAGGCAGATGCTGTAAAAAAGGTGCAGGTATATGATAAAAAAAGTGATCAGACCGAATTTACTGGTGTAGATGATGGCCAGAAAACCAAAACAATAAACCTGGAGCTGAAAGAAGAAAAAAAGAAGGGCTACTTTGGCAAGGCAGATGCTGGGGGTGGCTCAGATGGTTACTTTCAGAATCAGGCAATGATCAATGCCTTCAGAGCTAAACGCCAGTTTTCGGCTTTTGGTATTGCTGCTAATACAGACAAAGCAGGCCTGGGATGGGAGGATAGTGACAAGTTTGGTTCTGGAAAGAACAATACAATGATTACTGATGATGGCTCCATTGTTTCTTTTTTCAATCAAGACAATGATGATATAGCTGGGTGGAATGGTAGATATACTGGAGAGGGTTTGCCTAGCACCTGGACTGCTGGTGCGCACTATGCCGATAAACTAGCCGACAATAAACATCATTTAAATGCCAACTACAGATTTGCACGCCAGAATGTAGATATAGATGGTAACACTGAAAATCAGTTTACCTTACCCGGCGATTCGCTGCGTATCACAGCCATGAACAAAAACCAGTTTTCTACCAGCGACAGGCATGGGTTAGACATAGGTTATGATTGGAAAATTGACTCTAATACATCGCTCAAGGTATCAGTAGATGCTGGTCAGAAATCGTCTAACACCCAATCTAAGTACACTACCCTCAACTATTACAAAACACTGGATGCACCAGATACAAGTGTTAATACCAGAACAATAAATAGTGCCAACGAAGCACAGTTTATAAACGCAGACTTTTTACTGAGAAGGAAGTTTGCCAAAAAAGGACGCACATTATCAATAGATGGTAAAGAGAATTTTAAATTGGCAGAAGGCAATGGTAACTTATTGTCTACAATTGCACAAGGGTTATCGAGTATAAGTATAGACCAGCTCAAAGAAAACAGTTCTAGTACGCTAGCTTTTTCGGGCAAGGCCGTATATACTGAGCCATTATCTAAGAAGTTGTTCATGGAGCTGAGCTATGGCCTTACGGTAAATAACAGCACTGCGGCAAATAAAACTTATGATGTAGATACTAATGGTGGCAGATTACTCAATAACTTTTTTAGCTCAGATTATACGTTTAACATTCGTACCAATAGTGGTGGGCTCAATTTTAGGTTTGTGCTCAAGAATGCTAACATATCATTTGGTAGCGATGTAGCCCGAATTGATTATACACAGATAGATCACTTAAGGGGAGACTCAGAGCGTAAGTATCATTTTGTTAATCTATTTCCACGTGTGTCTTACACTTACAGATTCGGCAAGCAAACAAGTCTTACATTGGGTTATAATGGCAATACGCAGCAGCCGTCTATTACACAGATACAACCACTGGCACAAAATATTGACCCACTCAACATAACAATTGGTAACCCCAACCTACAGCAAGAGTTTGTACATAGATTATCGGCTCGTTTCAACGACTATAAGATTTTACAGAACAGGTATATGTGGGCTAGTATCAACTTCAGCTCAATATCAGATGCCATTAGTACAGAGCAGTTCTTTGATGGGCCAGTAAATACTACCAGATACATCAATGTAGATGGTAACTATAATAGCTATGGCTATTTTGGTTATGGTCGCAAAATAGGAAAGTCAGACTTTATGATTGGAGGTCAAATGAATGGTTCATTGTATCAGGTAAACAACAAAATAAATGGTCAGCTAAATAAGTCTGATAACCGAGCAATATCTGTAGGCCCCTACCTGAGCTATAATAAAGAAGAGAAGTTTGATATGCGCTGGAATCCGAGTATTGCTTATAATACCAACACGGCTAGTGTAAACGGAACTGAAGTGTCTTACTACATACTGAGCAACAGCATAGATGCCACGCTGCAACTACCTAAAAAAATACAAGTTGGTACAGAAGTTAGTATGAATTTCAGGCAGAAAACTGAGATTTTCAATACTAACAATAACGTGATAAAATGGGATGCTTTTGTAGAGAAGAAGTTTTTAAAGAAGAACCAGTTAGTACTTCGTGCATCAGTGTTCGATATACTTAATCAGAATTTAGGTTTTAGTCGCTCGGCTCAGGGCAATATAGTGACACAAAATAGTTACAACACCATTCGCAGATATGGCATGCTCAATCTGATATGGAATTTCACGCACACACCAGCTGGCGCACCAGCAGGTGAGCAAAATGGGCCGGTCATCAAACTATAATAGCCTTCACAACCTACAGAAATATGAAATCGATACTACTCCTGATAGTAACAATAGTGTTGGCTTTGCCAGCAGCACAGGCACAGCATACCTTGGCTGGTAAAATAGAGTTTGAGCGTAAAATGAATATCTATGCTCAGATGGAAGAAATGGAAGACAACTCTTGGTTTGAGAAGTTAAAGTCGCAAATACCTAAATTCATGACTACCTATTTCGATCTGTCATTTGATACGGGTAGGTCTATATACAAACCTGGTCGTGAGGTAGAGGGTAACAACATGTTTAAGATGTTTGGTGGTGGTCCAGCAACTGATAATATAGTGATGAGCAACTTTGCCACTAAGCGAGTAAAGGCATCAAAAAGTGTGTACGATCAGAAGTTTTTGGTGGAGGATAGCCTTAGGGTAATGGAATGGAAAGAAAAAGATGAGCTACGCACAATAGCCAACTTTAAGTGTAGAAAAGCTGTTGGTCGCATTTGTGATTCAGTGTATGTGGTGGCATTTTATGCCGAGGATATACCTGTGGCGGGTGGACCTGAAAGTTTTGGTGGCTTGCCCGGTATGATACTAGAGTTGGCCATACCTCGATTGCACACTACTTGGGTAGCTACAAAGGTAGAGTTGACGCCAGCTAAAGATGCTGATTTTGTAGTGCCAGAAAAAGGAAAGAAAGTGAACAGTAAAGAGCTGGGCGAAGCCATCAGCGAGAGCTTTAGGAAGTGGGGGGCAATGGCTAATAGGAATGTGTGGTGGGTGGTGCTCTAGTAAGTAACCATATAGATAGGCTAGTTCTTTATTCTTTATCTTTGATGTTATGAGTACAGTATTGCTGGTAAAAGAGAATGGCGTAGGGTATATAACACTTAATAGACCCGATAAGTATAATAGCTTCAACAGGGAAATGGCCTTAGCACTTCAGGCTGCGTTAGACGATTGTGGTGCAGACGATGCTGTGCGCTGCATTTGCATCACAGGTGCTGGTAAAGGATTCTGTTCTGGTCAAGACCTTGCAGAGGCAACCAATCCTTCTCCCGAAGACTTTGAGCGGCTGGTGCGCGAGCATTACAATGCTACCATAACCCGACTTCGCCAAATAGAAAAACCAATAATAGCTGCTGTAAATGGAGTAGCAGCTGGGGCTGGTGCAAATATTGCTTTGGCATGTGATATAGTTTTGGCTGCCAATAGTGCATCTTTCATACAGGCATTTAGCAAAATAGGTTTGATACCTGACAGTGGTGGTACATGGTTCTTGCCAAGGCTAATAGGCATGCAGCGTGCCGCAGCGCTTATGTTCACCGGCGATAAGGTGACGGCCCAAGATGCTGTAGCCATGGGAATGATTTATAAAGCATTTTCCGATGAGGATTTTGTG
>CALRKH020000182.1:0-4736 GCA_943367855.1 Asaia bogorensis
CCCATCAATGTCAGGCAGTTGCCAGCCAATATGTCTACTACAGAGTCCGTTGTTGAAAACCCCGCCAACTCCCGCCTCTTCAATGCCACCAAGATATCAGGTCGCACCAAAGGCCGCACTGGCATTGGTTTCTTCAATGCGCTCTCTGCCGAAACTAACGCCCTTGTCAGAGACACTATCTCCGGCCAGGAGCGCTCAGTACAAACCGCCCCTTTCACCAACTACAATGTTGTTGTCATAGATCAGGCTATGCGAAACAACTCCTATCTTAGCTTCATCAATACCAATGTTGCCCGCAAGCGCACCAGCTACGATGCCAATGTTGCTGCCATACTCTTCAAAGTGGCCGATAAAACCAACACTTACGGTGTCACTGGCTCTGCCGATGTTAGCCAGAAGTTCTATAATACTTCTACAGATGTTGGCTATCGTTCCATGCTCACAGTAGGCAAGCTAAGTGGAAACTACACCACCAGCCTCGCTACCAAGGTCATCAGCGACAACTTCAACCCCAACGATCTCGGTTATCTCGACCGTAACAATATCATCTCGGCTATTCTTTACAATACCTACAACACCTACAAACCCTTCTGGATTATAAACAACACTTACAATAAGATAGGGCTCGAATACTATCGTATGTTCAACCCTGATGTCTTTTCTCGAGCCGCCATTCATGGCAATCACAATGTCACCTTTCGCAACTTCCTCACCATCGGCGGCTATTGGGATGCCACACCTGCCGAGTCCTACGACTATTTCGAACCCCGCACTCCAGGTCGTTTCTTCACCGTTGCTGGCAACAGCATGGCTGGGGGCTTCTTCTCTTCCGACTACCGCAAACGTTTCGCACTCGATATCGAGGGTAGCAGGCGCCATTACCTGGCTGGCAATCGCGATATCGACTATTGGAGCATCTCTCCTCGCTTCCGCTTCGGCAACAAGCTCACGGCCGTTTACAGCTTCTCTCATCAAGATCACGCCAATGATATTGGTTTCGTCGACAAGGTACAAGACTCCGTCATTCTTGGCACCCGCAATCTCCGCACCAATATCAACTCCCTTTCCACTGCCTATGTCTTCACCCGCACCATGTCGCTCAAGCTAGATGCGCGTCACTATTGGTCTCAGGCTGCCTACAACAAGTACGAACTCCTCAATCAGGATGGTCGACTAGCTGAATCTTCCTACAACCAAAACCGAAACATCAACTACAACTCCTTCAATGTCTTCATGAATTTCGTTTGGCAGTTCAAGCCAGGCAGCGAAATGAGTGTGGTCTATCAAAACAGTATCTACTCTTCAGGTCAGCAGTTGAGCGACGAGTATCAGTCTGCCCTCCGCTACACGCTCTCAGCTCCTCAGAGCAATAGCCTCTCTGTCAAAATCATTTACTTTCTCGACTATCAAACCATCGAGGGCGGACTACGTCATCGTGGTTAGTTCCTGTCTTAGGCACCCTTCACCACCACTACAGTAGCCTACATATCTTTCCTGCACCTCTCATGCGCATGCATTACCTTTGCCCCGCTACAATACCCTGGCTATCGCCGGCATCTTTAGGGTGCCGGAGGAAAGTCCGGACAGCATAGAGCAGCGCACTACCTAACGGGTAGGCAGTGGCTTCAAACACCGCTGACAGAGAGTGCCACAGAAAATTACCGCCGGTCTTCCGGTAAGGGTGAAAACGTAGTGTAAGAGACTACGCTGCTGCCTGGCAACAGGCGGTGGGGGTAAACCTTGCGTGCTGAAATGCCAAATAAGCATGCGCTGAGGGTGGCTCGCCCGATGCATGTGGGTTGGCAGCGCGAGGCAATGTGCGAACATTGTCCCAGATAAATGATGGCCGTCCCCGCACAGGGATAACAGAATCCGGCTTATAGGGTATTGTAGTTCTTTCCTTTTCTTAACATACAGCTTAGCCTCGCTCCGTGTCCTTATACGTAGCCACACCTACTGCTAGCAGCAGCCAGCCAGCTATATACAGCAGGCCGCCTATTGGTGTCACTATGCCAAACATCCCAAGCGATTTCCCAGCTATGGCAGCACCTGTCAGCACATGCAGCGACCCGCTAAACAGCAGTATCCCCCACAAAAACATCGTTGCAGCCATGCGCACCTGTTTTGTAGGGCACCAGTTGTGCAGTATGCCCACCAGCACCAGTGCTATGCTATGATAAAACTGATACCGTACCCCCGTCTCAAAAACTTGCACCCCATTCGGCTCCAGCACAGCCTTCAGCCCATGTGCACCAAACGCACCTAGTGCCACTGCCACTGCGCCTGCTATCGCTCCTGTTACTACTGCTTTTCTATACATTCCTTTATGCTTGTTGTTAGTTGGTCTATATCTATTCCTGCCATTGCTATTGTCACATGCGCCTGTTCATATATCGGCGCTCTGCTTATCAATAAGCTATTCAGTCGCTCACGCACTTCTCCACCACTCAGCAGTGGCCGCTCCTCTGCCGATGTTGCTAGCTGTGCCGCTATCTGGTCCACACTCGCTTGCATATACACCACCAGGCCACGCGCTAGCATTAGCGCCATATTGTTGTGGTAGCATGGCGCGCCACCACCACATGCCACCACAGTGCCGCTAGTTATTTCCTTCATCAGTTCCACCAGCCACATATGCTCTATCATTCTATAGCTAGCTTCGCCCTGCTCCACTATTATTTGTGCGGGTGTTTTGCCATTCTTGCTAGTTATGTATTCATCCATATCCACATACTGCCACCCTAGTTGCGCAGCTAGCCGCTCACCCCAATAGCTCTTCCCCACACCCGGCATCCCTACCAGATACAGCACATCCACATTCTCTATAGCTTTTTGTATCTTCATCTATTACCAGCAGTCATTTCATGCCTCAGCTCCACTACACTCGCTATCAGGTACAGCAAAGCCATAGGTATCGCACTATACACCAAAATTAAGAAACCTAACAGCAGCGCATTTACAAAAAACGAAATTATTGTTATGCCCGCCAGCAGCACCATACAGGCGTGGTGCCATCCCCTTAGCTCACTCCTGTGCGCCTTGTTTTTATGCATCAGCCAGTAAGCAGCGCTCATTACCTGTGCAGCGCCTATACCCGTCAGTGTGGCTACAGTGCTCACACCCATGGCCCACACCATCAGCCCCACCAATAGCGTCAATAGCTGTATGCCAACGTCTATCAATTTGGCCCTGTATTGCATGCCCGCAAATATCCACCTTCTCCCGCACAATTACTAATCACTCATGGCCCATCATACAGCCGAGCGCAGCATGTGGGCCACACGCTGCGCTCGGCTATTCTTCTTTTATTGGCTAGTTAGGCATCAGCCACCTATGCCCCATAGGCTGCCGCAAACTCCTTCGCAAAATCACTCAGCTTCGTTGGGCTCAGTGCTGGTTTATTGTGCTTGTAGTCACTCATCATAGCACCGCTGGCCACAGCAGCACCCATCTCAGTGTAGTTCTTGGCCACCTGTTCGCTCAGCCCAGCTTGTATCATACCATTATAGGTATCCTCATCCCTAAAGGCTATCCACGGTAGCTCAGGCTTGCCTATAGCCGCACCCAGTGTTGCCGCTATCTCGTGCGTGGTTTTTTCGTCGCTCACTATATAGCGCACCCTTTTGCCGCCCTGCCCACCATGCAGCAGCTCTTCCACAGCCACTGCAGCTATATCATTAGGGTGCACCAGCACCAGCTCTGCGCCATCGCCATAGTTACCACCTATTATGCCTGCCTGCTTTATCATGCCTATGTTAGCCATAAAGTTGTAGTAAAAAAATCCCGGTCTCAGGTGCACCACATCCACACCCTCCAGCGCATTCATGGCCTGCTCCACAGCATACAGTCCACTCACAGGGCCGCAGCCATCGGGCATATGAGCACCTATGCTGCTCAGGTTCACCATATGTTTTATGCCGTTGGCAGCTATCGCAGCAGCATAATGCTTGCCTACCTCGCCTATATGGGCTTTCCAGTTTGTTGCAGTCCAGGTTGGTGGCACCATCGTATACACCGCATCAGCCCCAGCAAAAGCCGCCTGCACAAAGGCTGCATCTGCCACATCGCCCACTACAGCCGTCGCGCCCATAGCCGCTATCTCAGCTGTTCTGTTTTCATTGCTCGTTATCACACGCACTGTGTGTCCTGCCTTTACCAATGCAGCCACTATCGGGCGGCTAATGTGGCCTAGTGAGCCAGTTACTACATAATTCATCTTGCTATTGTTTTTTTGATGCTGCAAAGCTACCTTTGTACTTACTTTTCTACAAGTACTAACCAAAAAGTAGGTATTATGTACACAGCCAAAGAACAATCAACCAACCTTGCCAACAAAGAGGAGATGATGCAACATTGCCCCGTCACCTACACACTCGAAAAAATTGGTGGCCGTTGGAAGGCCCTCATCCTATATCACCTCACCACAGGCAGCAAGCGCTATGGCGAGCTCCGCAAGGCCATGCCCGGTGTCACCGAAAAAATGCTCATTCAGCAACTCAGAGAGATGGAACTCGACAAATTAGTGCTCAGAGATGTTAAACCAGTCGTGCCACCACACGTCACCTACACCCTCACCGATGCTGGCGCAGCCCTCGCACCCGTTATGAGAGAGATGGCCAAATGGGGCATGACCTTTCAGCACAATGCCGAGTTCAATAAAGCCACCTGTCCATAGTCGGTCACACCCACTATGTAGCACACCATAGGATGGCTATTCCCACCCTTGTTGGTCTCAT
>CALRKH020000183.1:0-4702 GCA_943367855.1 Asaia bogorensis
CATAGGTGGTGCTTCTTTCGCTTCTGCCGATATCAGCGAAAACAGTGCCGAACAACTACCTGCCGTTCAGGTTGGCGACCCATTCGAAGAAAAGAAACTTTTGGAGGCCTGCCTCGAGGTGATACCTACTGGTGCGCTCATTGGCATGCAAGATATGGGCGCCGCTGGCATTACATGCAGCACCAGCGAGATGAGCGCTAAAGGCGAACATGGCATGATCATTCATCTGGACAAAGTGCCTACCCGCCAGCACAACATGAAACCTTGGGAAATGCTACTGAGCGAAAGCCAGGAACGTATGCTCATAGTAGTGAAAAAGGGCCAGGAAGAGGTAGTTCAAAACATCTTCGACAAATGGGACATTCACTGCGTACAAATAGGAGAGGTTACTGCCGATAAAAATCTCAAATACTACATGAATGGCGAACTCATTGCCGATGTACCTGCCGAAAGCCTGGTACTTGGTGGGGGAGCTCCAGTTTACGAACGCGAATACAGAGAACCAGCTTACTTTGCCGAAATCGCTAAATTCGACCCAGCTACTATTCCAGTGCCGGCCGACCTCCGCGCTGTGGCATATGAGTTGATTCAGCTACCTAATATAGCCTCTAAAAGGTGGATTTACGAACAATATGACAGTATGGTTGGCACGGGCAACACGCATACCAACGAGCCTAGCGATGCTGCTGTTGTTAGAGTTCACGGCACAGCTAAAGCCCTTGCTGTTACTACCGACTGTAACAGCCGCTATGTCTTTGCCAACCCTTACAAAGGTGGCATGATAGCCGTATCAGAGGCTGCTCGCAATATCGTTTGCAGCGGTGGTCAGCCAGTAGCTATCACCAACTGTCTCAACTTTGGCAACCCTTACAATCCAGAAGTTTATTACCAATTCGTTCACGCCATCAAGGGCATGGGCGATGCCTGTCGCAAGCTGGACACTCCTGTCACTGGTGGCAATGTCAGCTTTTACAACCAAAGCGAAGATGGCCCTGTTTACCCAACACCAACCATTGGTATGGTTGGTGTTCTGGAGTCTGTAAACGACAAAATGACACTTGGATTCAAGCACGCTGGCGATGCTATCTACCTCCTCGGCATCAACGATGGAGATATCAACTGCTCAGAGTATTTGCATCACATTTGCAATGTCACACACAGCCCTGCACCTCGTTTCCTGCTCGATGAGGAACATACATTACAACAAACAGTGCTGCATCTTATCTCTAGCAAGCTCATTAAGTCAGCGCACGATATTTCCGAAGGTGGTCTGTTTGCTTGTCTGCTAGAGTCGTCTATGGTCAATAATCTTGGCTGCAACATTACCACTACCGATGGTATTCGCAAAGATGGTATGCTATTTGGTGAGGGACAAAGCCGTGTTGTGGTGTCTGTAAATCCCGACCTGCAAACTCTTTTCGAAGCCGAGTTGAAAGGACTACCATTCACCAAGCTGGGCAATGTAGCACCTTCAAGCGAAATAAGTATTGACGGCGAAAGCTGGGGCTATATCGAAGATTGGAAGACAGCTTATGATAATGCACTCGAAAAACTATTGAATGCATAACCATAATAACAGTTATTAAAAACAATAATCTTAAAAAGAGAAGAGCGCTACTAAACGAGCGCTCTTCTCTTTTTATAACTACAGTGCTTTAGTCGTAGTCTAGTATAAATTATGTTATACCAGTCACTCTTGGCTTATGATGTTCTAGTAATCTTTTTACTAATGCAGTGTAAATTTGACTTTTTCGTAAACAACTCATTATACAAGCTATAACTCTCTATTACATCACACATGCATGCAGACATATGTTGTGGAATTGGGTCCTTACCATCTATATTACTATACAGCACCAGCACATCATATTTGTCTCCACGATAGTCTAATGCTAACGCTTCTTTTGCATCATGCAGCATGTAATACAACATTAAAAATCTATTTCTGGCATTCTCTTCATAGGGCGCTACTACTACGTCATCAATTTGGTTATCTATTCCATAATGTGCGCCCACCAGCCCGCGTAGCTCATTACTGAGAGTACTAGCTTCTTCATAAGCATAAGGTGGAAGTTTCATGTGATGTATTTACCCTCTAAATTAAACATTCCTCCTCAAACCAAAAAAATAATACCCTTTTAATACACATTTTACATTCTAAAGCCCGTTTACATAGGGCAATTTATAACTGAGAGGTAATGGATATCCTAATTCTTCCATTATGTTCTCTAGCATTTCCTCTTCTTCAGGCATATACTTCCTATCCAGATTCAATCCATTCATTCTGGCCCAGGCCTGCCATTTCATAGCCGTCAGCGGATTCTTAAATTCCTTTAGTATCGCATACAAGTTTAATTCTGTCTGCCTGGCTATCAGCTTCACCAATAGCCCACCCTGTGTCACATTCAGCTTCTTCAATTGCATTTCAAATTTCTCTCTCATTTCATCCTCCTTCTCGTGCAGATACTGCCTTCGTGCTCTGGCACTTAGTTGGTCATCGTGTATCTTCCTATCCACATCTCTAAAAAGCTCTGTCGATGCTTTCAGATAAGGCAATATAGTAGTCACATAATACTTCGTCTGATTGTATCTATACCTATCAGTATCATTAGCAAATTTGCCTTTTATCTTCACCACAGGTAGCACATAGCCAGTATCTGCCAAATGGTCTACTGTTGTCTGCCCCATTGCATGCCAGCTTAGTGTTGCAGTTAGCAGTAGCAATTTTATTCCTTTTTCTTCCATTATCGTTTATCTATACAAGCCTTATACCAATTCTTTCAAGTTCACTTTACTTTAACATTACACCACACAATATACAGATTTCCACGCTTGGATACATACCATTTACCACCTTCCATGTAGCTAACTCTATGATTATCAGCAGTTATATCTAACACAATTCAAAACGAACAATAAATTTTCTGTTCATAATTATGTAGCTTTAATCGCACACTAATTGTGTATTATTGCACAAACAATAGTATTTTAGCAACGATTCAAATGCACTAATGGAGTACGAAGTAAAACAATCTGGCAAATTCAAATACATAGAAGAAGGCGAAGGAGAGCCCTTAGTTCTTCTTCACGGTCTTTTTGGAGCACTTAGCAATTTCAAAGATTTAATAGACCATTTCAGAAATAGCCACAAGGTTATCATTCCGCTTTTGCCACTTTACGATCTTACTATTCTCGAAACCAGCATTTCAGGCCTATCTAAATATCTATTCAAGTTTTTCGAGCATCGCAAACTCTCCAATGTTCACCTACTAGGCAACTCGTTAGGCGGTCATGTTGGGCTGGTTTTTGTGCTCAAGCATCCCGAACTTGTAAAAACTATTATTCTCACAGGCAGTTCTGGTCTTTTCGAAAACGGAATGGGTGAAACATACCCCAAACGTGGCGACTACAACTACATCCACAAAAAAACAGAGCTTACCTTTTACGATCCTAAGATTGCTACCAAAGAATTAGTTGATGAGGTGTTTAGCATTGTCAACAATAGGCTTAAGGCTATCAAGGTTATCACATTAGCACGCTCTGCTATCAAGCACAATCTTGGCGAGGATATCCAAAACATAAAACAACCCACCTGTTTGGTTTGGGGCAAAAACGACACTATCACACCACCTATGGTTGCCGAAGAGTTCAATAAATTGATGCCCAACTCCGAGCTTCATTGGATAGACAAATGCGGGCACGCTCCTATGATGGAAGTACCTCAGGAATTCAACAAAATACTTGCCGATTTCTTAGCTCGCCACAAAGGTTAATGTTTTACCCTATGGAGCTATAAATTTTTGCAGCAGCTTTATGGCGCGCTTTTTGTAGTTAGTATTTATATGAACATCGAGTTATTGATTTTGCACGCCTTACCTACACTGCACCCCAGCGACAGTATAGATAGAGCTTTGGCAATCTTGGAGGAAAATGAAATTAATGGACTACCAGTCACCGAAGAGGAGCACTATCTGGGCTTAGTTACAGAAGATAATCTGCTTGAGGTATCAGACCCTTCTGCTACATTGGCCCAGTCCGACCTGCTACACTACAAACCCGCCATTTCAGCAGCCACTCATCCGCTCGATGCTATTTGTGTCATGCACCAAAGTTCGCTTCCAGTATTGCCAGTGCTCGATGCTGAACAAAAATACATAGGCAGCATCACCAAAGAAAAACTCTTACAATACATTGCCGAAAATACTGGGGTCAACAATCCAGGCGGTATTCTTGTTATAGAGATCCCTCCTCGCAACTATTCTATGTTCGAGGTTGCGCGTATCTGCGAAAATGAAGACACTATAATTCTCAGCATGTTCACCCGTACCAACGAGCGTGGCATGCTCGAAATAACACTCAAACTTAACCGTACTGTTCTTGATGCTGTTGTATCTTCTTTCGAGCGGCACAAGTATCATGTTGTCGAGGTCTATGGTCGAGATAGCAATGCCGACGACATAATGGATAAATACAATCTGCTGATGAACTACCTCAATATGTAGCCAATGATTGCTATCGACAATGTTTTATTAAGCGATGAGGTGATTGAAGAACAATTTGTTTGCGACTTGTCTAAGTGCAAAGGCGGATGCTGTGTAGATGGCGACTGTGGCGCGCCACTCACCCAGGAAGAAACGCAGATACTTGCCGAAATCTACCCACTTATTAAAGCCGATCTTGACCCAGAATACGTTGCAGAAAT
>CALRKH020000184.1:0-4662 GCA_943367855.1 Asaia bogorensis
TTGGAAACTATGCAAAACAATTCGGACAACTTCCGTGTAGAGACTCCAGACTTTGAGATGATGATGAAAAAAAAGTTATCCAGCCTGAAGCGCAAAGTGGACGTAAAAAACTATATTTTGAAGCAACTTTCTCCTCGATATTGAGTAGAAACTACTTATTGAAAAAATCACTATTCTTGCAACCTTAAAAAATCCGGAACACCTTTTAAAATAAACACTATGTACTGGACACTTGAATTAGCATCCTATCTAGAGGACGCTCCCTGGCCAGCGACCAAGGATGAGCTTATTGATTATGCCATCCGCTCCGGCGCACCACTAGAAGTAGTGGAAAACCTCCAAGAACTCGAAGACGACGGAGAACCCTATGAGACTATCGAAGAGATTTGGCCGGATTACCCGACCAAAGATGATTTCTTCTTTAACGAGGACGAATACTAAAATGAAAAGCCCTGAAATTCAGGGCTTTTTTTATTTTTAATTAGCTTGAGGCAATCGGATTGACTTGATCATTCTACATTCCTAATACTTGTCTCAGTCGCGAGTAGCCTGTCTTACTCACAGGAATTTTTTCTCCTTTTCTAAGCTTGACCAGATAGGAGTCCCTTTCATAGGGTTCTATCCCTGCGATCTCATTTAGATTGATCATAAAGGATCGGTGAACACGCGCAAACTTTCCTGGATCCATACTTTCTTCCAGTTGCTTCATGGTCATCTTCTTAAGGAATTTTCCTTCAGCCGTGTGAATAGAAATGTAATCGTCCTCTGCTTCAAAATAACTTACCTCAGACACAGGAATGATTTTTATATCGTTTTTCACTCGCACCACCAATCGGTTACTTTTTTCCGCCAAAAGTTTGACCTCGGATTCTTCCTCAAGATTTGAGGTATCTTTTTGCGAAAATTGAATCAAAAACCGATCAATAGCCTGCTTGAATCTTGCTGGTGAAAAGGGTTTGAGTAAGTAATCCATCGCTTTGGCGTCAAAAGCTTTGAGGGCATATTGATCAAAAGCCGTGGTAAAGATCACCGAAGGAGGCTCTTCCAAAAGCTCCAATAACTCAAACCCGGTAATTTTTGGCATTTGCACATCCAAAAAGATCAGATCAGGTTTATGCTGCTGAATCGCTTTAAGCCCTTGAAATCCATCGTGACAAACTTCGAGAATCTGGAATTGAGAAAATGAACCCAAATACTCTTGGACAATACCTGCACCTAGTGGCTCATCATCAATAATAATTGTCCTGATCATATAAACTGTGGGATTTGTAATAAAATGGTAAAATAGCCTTCATTGGCATTTTTCTGAAGCAAGTCCTTGCGACCGAAAAGCAGGTACAGACGTCTCTCCACCGAGCTAAGACCAAAGCCAGTACCCTCCGCCCCGACATAATCTGGGTCATAGGGATTTTGAATTTCCAATACTAAGTAATTCCCTTCCTTTTTGCATTTCATCTCGATCTTGACCTCTCCTGTGACGCCATACAGACCGTGTTTGATGGCATTTTCGACCAAAGGCTGAATCAGTAACGGAGGAAGTTTGGATTGCTCGACTTCTTTATCCATCAAAAAATCTACTTTCAGGCGATACCCAAATCGCACTCGCTCGATATCCAAATACATCTTCAGGTAATTGACTTCTTCTTCGAGGGTAACCCAGGTCTGAACATCCTTTCGGATTGTTCCTCGAAGGAAATCAGAAAGAAGAAGTACCATTTCCCTTGCTTTTTGAGGCTGGGAAACGACCAAAGCATTGATCGAATTAAGGCTATTGAAGAGAAAATGAGGCTGAAGTTGCTGCCGGAGTTGGGCTAGCTCTGCTTCCTTGGATAGTTCGAGCATTTGAGATTCACGTTTGCGGAGCTCTTCTTGCCTTTCTAGCTTTGACACCACCAAAGCCAAAACCGCAATCAACTGCTCCGCCAATCCCAAGACCATCCAACGCAGGTAAATTGACTTTTCGAGAAGATCTAGATAAGTCTCATCTTCTAGATACCACCAAGACAGTAACAAACGGTGGCCATAAACTGAAAGGCCGCTCAACGCCACCGGAACCAACAGTACCAACCAGAGGTTGTTTCCTTTGGGTGAGTATAGGCTAAAAACACGATCCAAAACCGCCACACCTCCCAAAAAAACCAGTGCAAAAAAGAAGGAATCCGTAAAGGCTATTTCGGTCGACACGCCTTCATTTGTCAGCAAAAAGAAACATCCCAGAAGCCAGATGATTCCGGCTCCGGGGATGATCCATTTTCCAAGTCTTGGATTTGAAAATGCGTTTAAAAACAAGGTGTTAGTGGTAAAATAGTTGGTTTAATCTCGTCAAAAGGATTTGATTTCCAAGCCGCCAAACAAAATGGTACCTTTCAAAACCACCACTTTATTTGGATCTACTCCTCCCTCACGGAAGAATCGCTTGTCTTCTAATCCAGCGGCAATGTTGGTCACCTCAGTACGAATATCCCAATGCGGAGGCACTATCATTTTGACTCCACCGAAGATGATATCTACTTGAATAGTCACTACCCCATTGAAATCTACCTGAGTTAGATCCAAGTCTGCGCCACCGAATGCAGCAGTCACTTTTCCTCCTTGGAAGTTTTTGGACATCATTTTGCGATTCACTCCGCTGAAAATCGCATCAATATTCAAGCGATCTGCAAAGGAAGTTCCAGTGGTCCGAGTAAATCCAGAGTCGGTACTAGATTGGAAATTTGTACTTGATCCGCTTTCGTCTACCACTTTAGCATCTTCTACGGTCGAGGTGTTAGAAAAAGGAGATTTACTTTTTCTCTCAGATTCCCAATTACGTCGGATATCTTCGAGCACCTTGTTTTCACGGGTCTTTTGAGTGATCAGGTAAATCCCCAATATGATCAAACCCAGTGGCCATACATATTGTCCCAATCCAAAATCCAGGTCAAACTCTCTTTTCAATAAGAAGTAGGCTCCAATGAAAAGCATGATGAAACCAAAGAAACTTTTAAACTCATGCTTGATGATCGAAAAGGCTCCAATCACGATCAGGATCATCGGCCAGGTAAGAATCCAATCTGGGATGAAAAATCCGATTTTGCGAAGCAATAGGATCACTCCTATACCGAGAATAATAAATCCGAAAGCAATGCTTCCGTCATTTCGAGGTTTGGTGTAGTTGTTCATAGCTGTAAGAATTAAATGATGACCAAAAGTATACTCCTGTGATCTGGTCTGGAATCCCACTTAGGTCAAGGCATTTGAAAAGTCGGTAAAAGCGGCTAAACCGTCGGTGAAAATGCAAGCGGATTTTTTACCGACTCATTTTCGCCTTGAAAGGAGGAACTCCGCAAAATCCAAGTCCTCAGGCGTGGTCAATTTGATGTTTTCCATGTTGCCCTCTATCAGGGTGACTTGCCATCCTTGAAATTCATAGACGGTGGCATCATCGGTAAATTCCCCTCTTTCGGGGGTCTCAAATGCCCTTCTTATTTTTTCTAATCGAAAAGTCTGGGGAGTCTGCACCAATCTAAATCTGTGCCTCTCCCTAAATTGGCTCACTCCATCTGAGGCAACTTCTCTCAGTGAATCTTTTAAAGGTATGACCGCGATTGCACTGCCGAATTCTTGAGCTTTGGCAAAACTTTCCCTGATCACTTCCTCACTCACAAATGGCCTAACAGCATCGTGAATCGCTACCAATCCTGAAGAAAGCGAGATAGCATCCAGCCCATTTTTCACGGATTGAAATCTCGTAGCTCCACCCGCTACTACTTGATGAGTAAGAGAGAAACCATATTGAAGACAAAGGTCTTTCCAAAAATCAAAATCATCTTTTGGCAGGACAAGGATTAGCTGAATCAAAGGGTCCGCCTTATGGAATGCCTCAAGCGTATGCATCAAGACAGGTTTGCCTCCGATAGGAATGTATTGCTTAGAAATAGAAGTTCCCATTCGGGTTCCCCGTCCCCCAGCGACCAAAATTGCTACTTTATCCATGTCTATGATTTGGTACAAAAGTAATCTGAAGGTCGAAACAGCCAATTATTTATGAATTCGAAAAAGGATATGCCAAAAAAAAGCTCCTTTCGGAGCTTTTCAATTACAATATCAACATGGCGTCTCCGTAGGAGAAGAAGCGGTACTTCTCTTTTACTGCCTCTTTGTAGGCTTTCATGATCAAATCATATCCTCCAAAAGCCGAAGCAGTCATCAACAGAGTAGACTCAGGTAAATGGAAGTTAGTGATCAGAGAGTTGGCGATTTTGAAGTCATAAGGAGGGATGATGAATTTATCTGTCCATCCGCTGCTAGCTTTAAGTCTTCCCCCTGCAGTTACTGAGGATTCAACTGTCTTAAGCGAGGTAGTACCTACGGCCACTACTCTTTTTTTATTATCTAAGGCCTCATTGACCAGATCGACTGTTTTTTCAGGAATAAAATAATTCTCTGAGTCCATCTTATGCTTAGTCAAATCCTCCACATCTACCTGACGGAAAGTGCCCAAACCCACGTGTAAGGTGATCGGAGTAACTTCTACACCTTTCAACTCAAGTCTCTTTAGCAGTTGAGGAGTAAAGTGAAGGCCCGCGGTCGGTGCTGCTACTGCACCTACGTTTTTGGCAAACACAGTCTGATATCTTTCTCTATCTTCTGGCTCGATTTTTCTTTCAATGATTTCTTTCA
>CALRKH020000185.1:0-4595 GCA_943367855.1 Asaia bogorensis
TGAATATTAATGACCAAATGGCGACCAGAACATAAAGCTGAAGCCGCTCTGCCTGCTGGGCTGATGTGACATACTCTCTAGACTCATCGGTATAATACGAGGCTACTTTTTTGTAGGGTTCAGAACCTTTGCCAAAAGCAGGTAGCTGAGCTGGCGGTATGATGTGCGTTAACTGCTTGAGCGATGCTATGAATACCTTTTGCAGGTACATGCCAGCATAGCGTGGAGTGGTGAGTATGGCCTTATTGATAGTGCTTACTTCGGCAGCAGTGCTATCCCATCCACCAACTTTGACCAGGGGGCTCTCGCCAGAGGTGAGCATGCCTACCATGTCTGTAGGCATATTGTTGCGGTATTGGCAGAGTGTGTATTGATGTGTGGGGCACTGATCGGCGAGGAACTTGCTGAGGATGCCCGCCTCGGTGAATCGACCGATGAGGTAAATCTTGGCCCCACGTGCAAAGGTGAAGCCATGGTGCTTGAGCATATTTGCACCAGCTAATGTGCACCAAAAAGTGGCAACCACGCCCAAAAGTAACAGGGCTCGCTGCCTGATGAATGGCTGCCGCCAACCATAGATGAGCAAGGCGGTAACTACCAGTAGCAGCAAAGGAGTGTGGGCATAATGCATGGCCGTGGCCATATATGCAATGCCAGCATAAACCAGCGCCTGCCAGCGGCTGCTGGTATGAAGGAGCAAAACAACAGACAAAAGGAGTATGGGTGTAAAAACATCGGCCATGAGGGTGGGGGCTACTAAGGTGACTGGGCACAGCAAGATGAGCACTACAGCCGCCACTGCCTGCTGCTGCCAGCTAACACCTGTGGGAAGCAACAGCCTGATGAAGGGCACTAAAAGGCTAGCCAGCAGAGCACACTGCACCATAGCCGCCCACCAAAGTGACATCCTGAGACTGGCTATGCGCAGAAAAATGCCATAAAAAGGAGTGTATTGAGGTGCAAAGTGCGGATAAGCTGCCTGCTCGATATATGCAGTAGAGTCGGCTAGGACAAAGGGGTAGCCATTGAAGAGGGCTGCCAGCAAGAGGGCAAAAGTAGCCACTACGACAGGCAATATGGCTGCTGTGCGTGTACCTAAGACCGAAGTAGGAGGATGCGACATAGGGATAAAATGACCATTACGGAGGCATGAAGGTAATAAAATAGCGACATGCCTAGCGATAGCCTAGTGTGGATGTGAACGGTAGATTTTTTGATTTATTGCCCAACCGACCTTACCTAATGATTTGCGCAACTTGCGTTTTCTTGCGCTAGATAGGTATGATGTCGGGCTGCGTGTTTTGCGTTTTCTTGCGCAGGGTATGGGCTACTAACTATCGGAGGCGGAGGTGGCTGGCGGTAGGGATGAGGTAGCCTGATGGGCACTGGGAGGGGGTGTGAGCTGATTAGGTATTAGGAGCTTTTGTTTTTTGTAATTTATTGGAAATGAATGCAAATGGGGTGTGTAGAAGCGAATAGGTGCTTTGGGATATAGGGTCTGGCCTGTAGCTATTTTATCTATTATAAAGGGTCTGGGAAATATGTAGGGGATATGTGGCAGCGAGGTATTGGGCCTTGCGCAAACATTTTTTTCTTGCGCCTCGGTAGGTTTATTTGCGCTTGGCGTATTATTTTTTCTTGCGCTTGGTGTGGGCGATTCTTCCTCTTGTGTTGGAAGGCTAGGGGCTGCTGTGGCGATGATGGGTTTGGCGTATAACTGCTGCTCGTATTGCTGCAATAGGTCGTCTGGCGTGGTTTGGTGTGACTGAGCGAGCACCTCAATTTCCTCATTGATGGTTTTGAGGTCGGCCTGATCTTGGGCTAACTCTATGATCTCGTTGTTTTGCTGTGGGATGGACCCATCGGGGCTGAACTCTGTAGTGAGGTTGTCGGTGACCTTGGGTGCGCCACGATATTCAATGAACTCATCTACAAATGGTAGGATTTTATCGGCAAGGTCGGGGTTGCGCCTGCGGAGTCCATCCATGAAGTTGTTGAAGAGCTCCATAGTTTCGTTGAGCGTGCTGAAGTTTTTGATTTTTTTGATGGCGGCAGAAAGCAGGTGGATGGTTTGTGCCTGCTTGGTGGGCATATTTCGCAGGCCATAGGGGTCTTGCAAAATGCCGACAGCTACGCCGTCTATGATACGATAGAGCTTATCGGCCACGATAGAGGGCATGGTGCGCGCTGCTTGGCGCAGGGTTTGCCAGTTGCCCTCGTGTACCCAGAAGGTGAGCGTTTGCCTGTTGACACCCACAGCCTCTGCAATGACAGTGTTAGAATGATTGGATTGGGCGTAGAGCCTTTTGGCTTGTTCTTTTTGTGCTTGTAGCATGGAATTAGAATTTGCGTCAAAATTAGCACTAAGCCTAATGAGCTACTGATGATGAATGAGCGTGAATAATGCTGAAAGCCTTATTGGGAGCGGTTTTTACACAAATGGTATGCGCCAAAATTGTGGATATGTTTTTGAAAATGCTTACTTATCCACAAAGGTGAGTAGAGATATTATAGGTGGATGTTATGGGATAGGAATTATTAGTGTAGTTGAGTTTCATTTCATGAGAGGTGTTGGAAAAGTATTTATCGTTGCCTGTATTGTATGGGGATCGCTTATCAAGCACGTATCAATTTGCTCCTCATTGCCTACCAATATTAGCATAGTGTAGGGAGATTAATTTACTAACTTTGGAATCCTGAATAGGATGGGATGAAGATAAAATCGTTTCTTGCGCGTCCGTATGCCTCTATAGTGCATAACAAGCTACGCAAGGGTATGGCTACGGCAGTAGCCGACCAACAGGCCATATTGCAATACCTGTTAAAGAATGGTAGTAAGACCGTCTTTGGTAAAGACCATAAGCTGCAAGATGTGCGGACTTATGAGGAATATAAAGCGGCAGTGCCCATAAGAGATTATGAGGCTATATCGCCCTATATAGATAAGATAAAAAAGGGGGAGCAGAATGTGTTGTGGAAAGGAAGGCCCATATATTTTGCCAAAACATCGGGCACTACTAGTGGGGTGAAATACATACCTATAACACGCCAGTCTATACCCAACCATATAAACGGTGCACGCAATGCGCTGCTGTGCTATATGGCCGAAACTGGTAATACTGCCTTTGCGGATGGTAAGATGATATTTCTATCGGGGTCGCCCGAGCTGGAGCGAGTGGGTGGCATACCAACAGGTAGGCTGAGTGGCATAGTGAATCACTACATACCCCGGTATCTGAGAGGTAATCAGCTGCCATCTTTTGAAACTAACTGCATAGAAGACTGGGAAACCAAGCTAGACAAGATAGTGCAGGAGACAATAGGCGAGCGGATGACACTGATAAGCGGCATACCGCCGTGGATGCAGATGTACTTTGATTGGCTATCGGCCAGGAGTGGGGGTAAACGCATCAAAGAGCTTTTTCCTAAGTTACAAGTGATAGTGCATGGAGGGGTAAACTTTGACCCATATAGTGCACGTCTGCAAGAGAGCCTAGGTGGAAAGGTGGATTTTATAGAGACGTTTCCAGCTTCGGAAGGTTTTTTTGCTTTTCAGGACCTGCCACAGAGTGAGGGCTTGCTACTGAATACGGATGCGGGTATGTATTACGAGTTTATACCAGCGGCAGAGGTGCATAATGAACATCCTACCAGGCTATCGCTAGCGGATGTGAAGGTGGGTGAAAACTATGCACTAATAGTGAACTCTGATGCGGGGCTGTGGGGGTATAGCATAGGTGATATGGTGCGTTTTGTGAGTGTGAATCCATATAGACTGGTAGTGGCAGGGCGTATCAAACATTTTATCTCGGCCTTTGGCGAGCATGTGATAGGCGAGGAGGTGGAGTATGCTATGCTGCAAGCAGCCAAAGAGCATAGTGTGCATGTGACAGAGTTTACCATAGCACCAGCTATACAGGTAACTGATGGGCTGCCGTATCATGAATGGTTTGTGGAGTTTGAGGTGCCACCAGCAGATATGACTGCTTTTGGGCTGGCAGTAGATAGACATCTGAGAGGAAAGAACATCTACTATGACGACCTGATAACTGGAAGTATATTGCGACCACTGGTGATAAGGACCATGAAGAAAAATAGCTTTATAGAGTATATGCGCTCTATAGGTAAGCTAGGAGGGCAGAACAAAGTGCCCAGATTGGCAAATGATAGGAAAATAGCAGAAGCACTGGCAGGCTGGGTAGCCTAAACCTGTATACTAAATAAAGCGCTACTAATATAATGCCCCGCAACCTAGAAGCTGCGGGGCATTATAGTTTATATAGCTGCCAGCAGGCAGGCAAATGTTTACTTGATATTGGGGTGTGGAGGTGGCACATTAGAGTTGCCTGCCTCATCCACATTGGCAGGGCGGCATTGCACTATGTTTTCATCGCCTTCTTCGCCATACTTGAAGATGAACCTATCGCGAGGGATGCTGTTTTTGTCGGCCATATACTCTATAATAGCATTCACATGCTCCCAAGAGCGTTGCTCTTTGAGCTTGCTACCGCTGCCGCCGCCAGATATTACCACCTTGCAGAGAGGGTTGGCCTGCATTTGTGCAGCCAGCACAGCCAGTTGGGTTTCCATGCTCT
>CALRKH020000186.1:0-4585 GCA_943367855.1 Asaia bogorensis
AGATGTAACCTTACAGTGTACTACCTGACCATTGGTGAGTGTGTTGGTAACGAAAGTAACATTAGTGGCGCCGGGCACGGCTACAGTGTTGATATACCACTGATAGGTGGCACCAGGACCAGCATTGGGCGCTATGGCAACAAATGTGACACTCTCACCAACAAGAATAGAAGATGAACTAGCACTGATAGAGATAGTGTTGGTGGCCGGTGGCGCAACCGTCAAAGTAACAGGGGTGCTAGACACAACTACTGAGCCAATACATGCACCTGTAGCTGTCATAGTCACCTCAACCACATCTCCATTGGCTGGGGTATAAGTATATGTATCTCCGGTAGCTACAGTGCTACCATTTACCTGCCAAGCAAAAGATGGTGATGTGCCACCATTTACCGGCACGGCAGTGCATATAGCCGACTGTCCTACACAAACAGTATCGTTTGGCGCAACAGCAACACTAACCGTAGCTATTGCACCACCTACTGTAACATTGACAGTAGATGCAGACACACAACCTGCGGCATTAGTAACAAAGTAGCTGATAAGCGCTACACCATTTGACACACCTGTAACAACACCTGCCGATGTGATGGTAGCAATAGCAGTATTGGTGCTAAGCCAAGAGCCGCCCGCTGTGGTGCTGGCTAGCGTAGTGGTGGCACCAGTGCATATAGCACTAGTGCCTGTGATAGGCGCCACTGCTGAAGGGGCACTAACAGTAACTACTGTAGTGGCATAACCTGTGCCACAAGCATTGGTAAGTGCGTATGAAATAACTGACGTGCCTGCTGCAACACCTATAGCAAGACCTGCGGTAGAAATAGTGGCTACAGCCGGAGTGCCAGATGACCAAACCCCGCCCGAAGCAGCATTGGTGTAAGTGCCAGTGAGCCCTACACAAATACCCGATGGACCAGCAATAGCAGGTGGAACTGGTGTGGCATTGACCGTAACAACAGCAGTAACCGCACCAGATGGCGCACTGTATGTGATAGTAGCAGTGCCTGCCGCAATACCTGTAACAACACCTGAAGCACTAACTGTAGCCACAGCAGTGCTGCTGCTGCTCCAAGTGCCACCTGGCGTGGCGCTAGCAAGTGTGGTAGTGGCACCTGCACAAACTGTAAATGTGCCTGTGATAGGAGCAGTAACTACTCCTGGATTAACTGTAAAATTGGCCCCATTGATATTGAAGAAAACATTACCTGAACCCTTGACCTTGAAACGAGCAGTGGTGCTGGCTACAGGAGGATTGGGCACTGTGATAGTAGCAGAACCAGTGTTGGGGAATGTCCCCACAAAATAAGGCCAAGTTTGAGCTCCATCTACAGACATATAAATATCTACATTGGCTGCGCTAACAGGAGCAAGATTGGTGCCCACAACATTCCAAGTTACTGTTTGAGTGCTACCACCAACATAGGTGATGCCAGTTGTGTTTTGACTTGTAACACGGAAGCCCTGAAATCCATTGGCGGCTCCAGTAGTAACTGCATCTATATGCACTGTATCGTCGGGTATGATGAAGCAACCATTACCATTGAAGATATTGCGTACAGCCAACCTGAATGTGAGATAACGAGTAGTGTCTGGAGCCTTTTCGCCAGCATTAGACAATGCGCCTGCAAGAATAGTGTTGAGCGCAGGGAAGATGCGCAGTGGAGTGTATGCGGGTTGATAACTGCGGAAGATAGGACCTCTAACAAAAGTTTGATTGAGGCGAGCACCAAAATCGCCCCTGTTCCACTGGTGCCAGCCATATGTTATAGCAGTATCGGCACCAGTAACTGTAGCAGTAGGAGCGAGCAACTCGAAAGGCGTTTTGTAAGGGATAGTGTAGTTGGCAGTAAATGCAGCAACACTAGCTACAGCATGTCCACTAGGAGTATTAACAGCACATGTGCCACCTGAACCTGCGAGACGAGCTTGAATCTGAATGAGGCTACTAGCACTGAAATAAGGCTGACTGTTGGCCTGCACATTGTCAGGAGAGCAAATACCTGCATAGTCCATAATAGTAGCACCACTAGCGGGCTCATAAGCATTAGCAGATGAGGCATTACCGTTGCAAGAGCCATCAACATTGTTGTTGAACGTATGAGAAGAACCAAACTGGTGACCTAACTCATGCGCTACATAATCTATATCAAACGCATCACCTACAGGAACTGAAGAGCCAGTAACACCACGAGCCTTCTGTGTACTGTTGCACACAACACCAAGACCAGCCAAACCGCCAGCACCAGTAGTGAACACATGACCAACATCGTAATTGGCATTACCTATGCGTGTATCAACCACTGTTTGATTGGTAGAAATACAAGAAGATGCATTAGTGTTAATAGCATCAAAGGGATCGGCACCATTGGCACTACCAGTAGCTGTGGGCCAGATAATTTGATCTTGCGTGGCTACTAGGTTCATTTGGACAGATAGCTCTCTGTTGTACACTCCGTTTACTCTATTGATGCTAGTAACTACCCTACTTAGGCACTGGGCAATGGTAGGAGTAGTGAGCCCTGTGGCCGCACGGCAGTAAAAGTTATTGGCACTAACGGCTAACCTATATGTACGTATCTGGGTACCATTTACAGTGAGCGCCTCGGCCACATGACCTGCTGATACTTCTTTTTTGATAAAAGAGGCAGCCACATCGCCACTGGCGGGCGTAGTACCTGTGGCAGGAGCAGAAAGAGTTGCTTTTTGTAACTGCATAGGCTCGGTTGTGGCCGAAATATTATCGCCACCTACCTTGCATATCATGCGCTGTGCTGGTGTGCGATGCTCGTGTGCTTTGTAATGCGCTATATAGTAGCCATCATTGGTATTATTGTATGGGTCTACAAAAGACACATCGTGCCCGTCGAATATGGCAGCATGGAAACCAAAGGAGTTGAAATCGAGCTTTATAGTAACGCGCGGGTCATCGGCTGCTATACCAGTAAAGGTTTTAATAGTAGGATACTTATCAGCCAAGGTTTGAGGCATAATAGCAGACTGCCATACACGGAAGCTACGCATAGAACCATCGCCCATGGGCAATGATAACTCACCAGCCAAAGCAGGATCTGAAGGCAAGGCCCACAAAAACGACTTCAACGCAGCAACATCTAGCTGATAGACCACATATGCCGATGGCACTATCTGCATAGATGATACAGGCGGTGCCTGTATTTTACTGACACTTGTCCACATAGGTGCGGCCATAGCCCCTGCCCCACAGCATAGAGACAGCGCAATACCTGCAAATAACTTTCTCATCATAAATCAAGCAAATTTTGCTTGAAATTAAAGAAAATTATGGTGGCTTGTAACATATTAAGCAGCAAAAGCGCTAAGACTAACAAGACCAAAGGTGAAAGAGTAAGCTGCGAATGTGAAAGAGCCGAACAAGTAAGGGTGAATGGCGTGGATGTGCAAAATTATTTTTTGCGCCATCAAGCAGCGGAAGTATTGATTCTTCTTTCGGAATTTTTGCAAACATTCAAGCAATTCTTCCTGCAAGAAATTTTACAATTCTCTAAAATACTCTTGTTTTGTATCGCTTCCTTGCACCATCATAATTGCGCTAGGGTTAGCATCAAAAAAGGAAGTTATGGCACTAAGAACTGTATTTAAAACAGCATAATGATCGCCATTGTTTGTTTCCACAAGATCATTGAGTTGGCCTGTTTGAAAATCAAAATCGCCAAAAGCTAAATTATAAAGACTTCCGTCATCGCAAAGTTCGATATATTACTACTCAACCACCTTAACAACATCAAATTTGCCATAGCTTATGAACAAATATTTAGTTGAAACACTATCCGAAAAAGACTCAGTAGGGTATACTTTATTGTACTGAGACATTAATCACACTTTGACATAAACAACATACAGCAAACATACTGAGCAAAAACTACATAACCCACCTTGTGGGGTGGGCTATGTAGCTGTGTAAACTAATTGTCTACTTATTTCTTAGCAAACTCGGCACGAATAACGTTGAGGGCACCACCTGCGCGGAACCATTCAATTTGTTGCTCGTTGTAAGTATGGTTTACTTTTATTTCGTCTTTGCTACCGTCTTTGTGATTGAACACAAGTGTGAGCTGAACGCCTGGAGCGAAGGTAGTAAGACCCAACACATCTACTGTGTCATCTTCTTGCACTTTGTCGTAGTCGGCCTTGTCGGCAAAGGTTACGGCAAGCATACCTTGTTTTTTCAGGTTTGTCTCGTGTATACGAGCAAAGCTCTTAACCAAGATAACGTTTACACCCAAGTGACGTGGCTCCATAGCTGCATGTTCGCGGCTGCTACCTTCGCCATAGTTTTCGTCGCCCACTACTATACTACCTATGTTTGCTGCCTTGTATGCACGCTGCACCGCAGGCACTTCGCCATACTCGCCAGTTAGTTGGTTTTTCACCTTGTTGGTATCCATGTTGAAGGCATTGACAGCACCAATCAGCATGTTGTTAGATATATTGTCCAAATGTCCACGGTATTTGAGCCATGGGCCAGCCATAGAGATATGGTCGGTGGTGCACTTACCAAATGTTTTGATAAGGAGTTTCAAACCTTTGTAATCCTGACCATTCCAAG
>CALRKH020000187.1:0-4520 GCA_943367855.1 Asaia bogorensis
GTCCTTCATATCCAGCACCACAGAGTCGCACTCGTATAAACGTAGATTGATAGATTCTAAAATGGCACCCAATTTCACATCGCTACCTCCTATATTCCCTGCCACTTGCCTGGCTTTGTTCACCCGCAGCTTCCACTGCCCACCACCCAATATCAACATGTCAGCCTCCTTCACTGTAGTATTATGGGCATTCATCAGCATAATAGTTCCTGCTTTTTTCAGCTCCATGTCCCAGGGTTTATCTATTGTTGCCGTCCGCACATTGGCTATGCTGCTATGTGGCTGCACCGTGTGGTTAAAGAATTTCATATAGCAGTTGCCCCATAGCCCGGCATCTGTTACTATATAGCCCTCAAACATATCTAGTGTCATATCTCCATGGTAATCATTGGTGAAATGCACTTTACCATGTTTATGCTGCAGGTGCAGGGCCAGCTTTGTGGGTATGTGCACCTCATAGTCCATTTGCAGGTTATCTCCATTGTTGCCTGTTGTAGGTTCGGCTACACCATCCACCCCATTATTAAACATTGGCCCGCGCCTGTCACACAGGTTCACCTTGCTGCCATCTTTAGCCACCTTTTCTACAAAGCCGTGCGTCTTTATTATCTCATCTGCATCTTGCTGCTTGTAGGCCCTGCCTGTCACCTTCACTGTTATCTCTATATCTGGGCGGCTCCAGGTAGTTATCTTCACTGTGCCAAATGAGCTATACAAAGACAAATGCGCTGCTTGGTAAGTGAACTTAAATGTTTTGCTGGCCTCAAATACCTCTTTGGCCTGTGCGCTATTTACCAATAGCAGTAGCGCTATGATGTGAAGTAGTGTTCTCATAAGGCAGCACTTATCTTTTATAAAGTGTCACCACTAAGATACTAACAAATGTGCTATACATTGCTAATGTAGCAATGTATGTGCCACACCTGCTGCGGCTAGTTTATATTCGCCTGGGGTAATACCCTCTATTTTTTTAAATGCCCGTACAAAATAGTTGACATCGCTAAAACCACAGTAGTAGCTCACCTGCGATATATTGTACTTACTGTTTACCAACATTTGTTTAGCCATCTTTATTCGCTGATGGTTGATGTACTCTACTGGCGTTATGCCAAACTGCTCCTTAAACCATTTGAAGAATGCATTGCGGCTCAGGTAGGCCTTTCGGCATAGGTCATTCACCTGTATTTTACCCGTTAGGTGCTCATGTATATAGTGTAGCACATAGTGTAGCCTACCTTTGTTAGCATCTGTTCCGGCCTCATCTGCCACCTGTTGCAAATGCTGGCATTGTATCAGCCTTATCAACAACTCTTTCAGGTTCAGGTCGGCAAATATATTCTTTGCCCTATCGCTGCTGCCACATACACGCATCAGTTTATTGATGAGCATTGTTATCTCCTCATCATTATCAAAGTGATATTTGTTGAACTGTAGTTTCCAGTTGTGCTCCTCCTCCTTATTGCTGTTATAAAACTCGTTGAGGTAGTCTACCGTGTTGGTAATGTACTTACTATCTACCGCCAGGGCTATGCACTGGGTAGGTGTGTCCATACGTGCCTCCGGAAAATCTATAACCATAGTTTCATTCGCTGGCACTATTACTGTTTCTCCCGGCACATACTCAAAGGTAGTAGTATCAAACAGGTGCATTATTTTCTTTCCCCGCACCATACTCGTCACCACAAAGTCGGAGAAGGTAAGCGGCACATGATATGCCTCTTCGTAAGACTCAAACACATTGAATTCGCAATTATTCATGTTGAAAATGCGTCTGTTCTCTACAAGGGTCTTTAGCTGTCGTGGTTTAGCCAGCTCTATTTTGTTCAAAAGGTTTGTGCGCATAATTACTATCCTCCAAGATGGTTAGAACAATGTGACAAGATCTACTACTCAGCTACGCTATTACTGTAGGTGCTTAGCAGTATGAAGTTAAGTTAATATCTGTACGCTTGGCTACAAAAGGTACAATTGTGCTATTATTAAAAACAAAAATACTACGAGTGTAGCCCTGTTCGGTGTGAACTTTAGTCTATTAATCACTTTAAAAAACGAATAGTCATGAGCAACACAGCAACACAGGGCAATATGGTAGCCCGTCCGCAGTTCAAAGAAAAATATGACCATTTCATAAATGGCACCTGGGTGTCGCCAGATAGTGGTGCATACTTCGACAATGTTTCGCCTATAGATGGCAAGGTGTTTACAAAGGCTGCCCGTGGTAATGCCCGAGATATAGAAAAAGCAGTGGATGCTGCCTGGGCTGCATTTGGCAGCTGGAGCAAAACTGCTGCCGCCACCCGCAGCAATATATTGCTCAAGATAGCACAGCGCATAGAGGACAACCTAGAATATATAGCTGCTGTAGAAACTGTAGATAATGGCAAATCTATTCGCGAAACACTAGCTGCCGACCTACCACTTACTATCGATCATTTCCGGTATTTTGCTGGTGTGCTCCGTGCCGAAGAAGGCTCCATAAGCGAGCACGACGAAACCACCGTGAGCATACAGATACATGAGGCTATAGGTGTGGTAGGTCAAATAATACCCTGGAATTTCCCACTACTGATGGCCGCCTGGAAGATAGCCCCGGCACTTGCTGCTGGCTGCTGCGTAGTGGTGAAACCAGCCGAGCAAACACCCACCAGCATCATGGTGCTTATGGAGCTCATAGGCGATCTGCTGCCACCAGGTGTGCTCAATGTGGTTACTGGTTTTGGCATAGAGGCTGGCAAACCGCTTGCTACTCATCCTCGCATCAGCAAGGTTGCCTTTACCGGAGAAACCACTACTGGTCGCCTCATTATGCAGTATGCATCAGAGAATCTGATACCGGTAACTATGGAACTAGGAGGTAAAAGTCCGAACATCTTTTTGCCCAGCGTAGCCGATGCCGACGATGATTTCTTCGACAAAGCAGTAGAAGGTGCTGTTATGTTTGCACTCAACCAGGGCGAGGTGTGCACCTGCCCCAGCCGCATACTAGTGCACGAGGATATCTTCGATAAATTTATGGAGCGTGTGGTGGCGCGCACCAATGCCATAAAGGTAGGGCACCCGCTAGATAGAGATACGATGATGGGTGCGCAGGCTAGCGAAGACCAATATCATAAAATACTGAGCTACATGGATATAGGCAAGCAAGAAGGAGCACAAGTGTTGTGTGGTGGTGGCGCCTATGCTGCTGGCAGTGGTGCCGAGCAGGGCTACTACATTCAGCCTACTATTTTTCATGGCAACAATAAAATGCGCATTTTTCAAGAAGAGATTTTTGGCCCGGTAACCTCTGTTACTACGTTCAAAACCACTGAGGAAGCTATAGCCATAGCCAATGATACTATGTATGGCTTAGGTGCTGGCGTATGGACGCGCGATGCTCATGAGCTCTATCAGGTGCCACGTGCCATACAGGCTGGCCGTGTGTGGGTCAACTGTTATCATGCCTATCCAGCACACGCACCTTTTGGCGGTTACAAAAAGTCGGGCTTTGGGCGCGAAACGCACAAGATGATGCTGAACCATTACCGCCAAACCAAAAACATGCTGATATCTTACAGCAAATCGAAACTAGGCTTCTTTTAGCAGATGAATAATGACCACCATAGCGGCACACAGCAACTGCTGCTGCCGCTATGGTTTTTTCTTAACCTCATTCACAGCCTTAGCCAAAACCATAAATCATATTAAGTTATGAGTATAGCCAGAGTAATAGCAACAAACGAAACGATAGAACTCATGAATGAGCTACAGGCATTGCACGGGCCGCTAATGTTTCACCAAAGTGGTGGCTGTTGCGATGGGTCTCAACCCATGTGCTTCCCCCTGGGCGAGTTCAAAATAGGCAGTAGCGATGTGCTGCTGGGCTACCTGAATGGTGCGCCATTTTATATGAACGTTGACCAGTATGCTTATTGGAAACATACTCAGCTCATCATAGATGTTACAAAGGGCAGAGGCAGTAGCTTTAGTATAGAGATACCTCTTGGTTATAGATTCTTGCTCCGCTCCAGAGTGTTTACAGATGCCGAGCTACAGGCGCTGGAAGATGAAGCATCTCTTAACCCCTCCACTCCCCTCTAGCTTATCTTGCCCCAGTGCGACTGCTTGCCTTGCTGAGAGAGTGCATACCTCAGTGGCTGATTGCCGGGCGAGGTCAGGCCAGGGTCGTGCTCTAGCAGGTGCTGTGCTGCCAGTCGGGTCTGCTCTAGTATATCATTGTCTTGCACTATATCTGCCAGTTTAAATTTCAGCAGGCCGCTCTGTTTAGTGCCATACATATCGCCTGGGCCACGCATAGCCAGGTCTTCCTCTGCTATCTTAAAGCCATCTGTAGTGGCTTCCATTATTTTCAGTCGCTTATAGCTCTCTTCCGATATTTTGGTGCCTGCCATCATGATGCAGTAACTCTGGTCGGCACCACGCCCCACGCGGCCCCTTAGCTGGTGCATTTGCGATAGGCCAAACCGCTCCGCGCTCTCTATCAGCATCACCGATGCATTGGGCACATTCACACCTACCTC
>CALRKH020000188.1:0-4517 GCA_943367855.1 Asaia bogorensis
ATGGATAATATTCAAATTTAATTCCAAATGATTTAATTCTTCTTCCGTATTTTTGTTAACATAAACATAAACACCAACAAAACCAATTACTACAATTGAAATTAAATGCAAAAGTTCGATGTTTAAAGCAGAAGAATCAACATTAAACCCATTAATTACGTCCGTCAGGAAAAGTAGAAGCATTATAATGCCTAAACAAGGAATAATCACTCTGATAAGTAGATCCTTATTGATAATTTTATTTTCTCTTTTCATATAAAGTATAGTTTTTAGTTTTTAATTGAAAATTGTAGGAAACGAAAAGCTAGAATTTTAAATTTATTTTACTGTGTGTCCAATCAAACAGTTAATTCGGACATGTTCCCCACTTTGGTTTGTTTTGAATAGTTAGTGGGCTATTTGTGGAGAAATTATCAGGTTCGGACTTGATATTAAGAACACACCAACTAGAAATATTTTGATTATAAGGACTGTTTTTGAATAAATCCCTCATATCAGATACATTAACTACATTCCATTTTCCAATTGGTTGATTAAATTTTGAATCTAGAAACATTGCCCACATAGTGGTTACATTACTAACGTTCCAGTTTTCAATATTTTTATTAAATGGTGATCCTTGAAACATACTTCGCATTGATTTGACTTGGCCTACATTCCAATTGCCAATTTCTTGATTAAATGGTGTCTCAAAAAACATAAATGACATATCCTGAACGTTGCCAACATTCCATTCACCTAGCGGTTGATTAAATGGTGATTTGAAAAACATAAAGCCCATATTTGTAACGTTTCCTACATTCCAATTCCCAATCGGCTGGTTAAATTTTGATTCATAGAACATTCCAGCCATATCATTTACTTTTCCAACATTCCATGTACCTATTGGTTTGTTAAAATCACTCTTGAAAAACATGGCATTCATATTCGTAACATTACTCACATCCCAATTTCCAATATTATTATTAAACCTTGAATCATAGAACATTTGACTCATATTCGTCACATTGCTTACATTCCATTTTTCAATTTCCTGATTAAATCCTGATCCAAAAAAAAGAGCTTGCATGTTTTTTACGCTACCTACATTCCAGTTACCTATTGGTTGATTGAATGATGAAAAATAAAACATAAAACCAATGTTGTTCACATTGCTCATGTCCCAAATATTAATTGGTTTATTAAATTTAGATTCATAGAACATTCCAGCCATATCACTTACTTTTCCAACATTCCATTTGTCTATAGATTGGTTAAAATCGCTTCTGAAAAACATTGCATTCATATTCGTCACATTACTCACATCCCAATTTCCGATTGGCTGATTAAATGTGTTCCTATTTTGTTCGGTTCCAGCAAATAGTTGACTCATATCCGTAACCAAGGAAGTACACACACAGGTCAGATCAGCACCCTCGTCTCTTCGCTTGATTAAAAGCGCTCGATCCACTGCCTCATATGTTTTTCCTGCGACTTCTCCTTTATCCCCAGGCTTAGCATCAGGACACTTGATCGTCCCATTTTCTTCAAAGAAGAGTCTTCCATTTTGAGACAGTAGCTGATCGAGTTTAGTCTTGATTTCCTCACAGGCAGCCTTCAGCTCTTCGATTTGAGCCAAGATAGCTTCCATATTTGCCCCTTGTTGGGTTAAGCTGTTTAGCAGCTGAGTGATTTGATCAAGTTTTCCGTTGAGTCCGCTTTTTAATCCATCTACCTGTGACTTGAGCTCGTTGATTGCTTGCTGGTTTTGTCCCAAGCCGGTGATGATGGTTTGGTATTTTTGATCCAGTTCAGTGAGTTTCACCTTTAGACTTTGAATCTCTTCGAGTATCTGCCCCAATTTGACCAGTTGCTCCAGTTGTTTTTCGATCTTTTGGTACTGTTCCAATAGAGTTTTGATATCCGCTCCCTGCTTGCCAAGCTGCACGGTGAGTTCACTGAGTTGTTTTTGACTGGATTCGGTCTGTGATTTGATCAATTCCAATAGGTTTTTGATCAGCTGGAGATCCTGCTGATTCTGTCCAACTAGTCCGATGAGTTGCTGCTGATTGCCACGGAGTTCGGCTAGCTGTCCTTTGAGCAACTCGATCTCTGCAAGGATTTTGCTGAGCTGTTGCAGTTGCTCGAGTTGGGTGATGATGGTTTGGTATTGTTCTTGAAGTTTACCCATCTGGGCTTTGATGGAATCAATGTCCGCTCCTTGGGTGTTCAGCTTCTCGTTGAGTTTTGCGATTTCGGCGAGGATCTTGGTCAGATCCCCCTGAAGTTTGGTGACCTGATCCATGAGTTCCTTTTGCTTGGCTGCACTGCTTTTTAGCTCGGTGATCAAAGAATCGGACTTGGACTGAAGCGATTTTACCTCGTCTAACAATTCTTGGTTTTGGACTTTGATGTCATTTATCAATTCCATCAAACCGGTATCCACCACGGTACAGCTTGAGATGATAAGTAGGAGGAAAATAAACTTTTTCATATTCTAGGAAGGCTGTTCAGGTTGTGCGGTGATGAATTGGGAATTGCTGTTTATTTGAAGAATTTTCTATAGACAAGAGATAACCGTCCCAAATGGTCGGAGTCTTTATTGGTTGAAAATCCGGATCTAGTATCGTCTAAGAAGGTATATAGGAAATTGCCCTCTATGCCGATATCTGTAGTCAAGCCCGTTTTGACTAGAATAGAGACTTTGAGAGGAATGTAAAGTCCCTGTTCGATCAGATTGAATTCGTAGTATTTTTCATTGAAGAAAAGCTTTTCTGTCCGGTAGGTAAATAGATAACCGAGCCCGATTCCGGCCTGTAAGTCCAGTATAGGTCGGCTCATGTGATGAAAGCTGGGCAAGAGGCTAAAAGTCGGGAGTAGCTCTACATTATATCCAAACCCATCAAAGACCGGCTCGAGGATACTTTCTCTAATATCCTCCTTGCCCACAAACTCCTTGGTAGAAAACGGCTGCAATCCCATCGATGCGGTTAAGAGAAAGTGGTCAGAAATTCTCTTCCCGCCTCCTACCTGAATGGCCGGCATTAATTCATTGACCAGACTATCATAAGAAGGTCTTGGAGCAGAAAAAAAGGTGCCCGCCCCAAGACTGAAGTTGTAAAAAATAGTCTTAGGTTCTCTTTCCCTATAAAAACTTTGGGAGAGACCTTCCTCAAAAACCAATAAAAATAAAGCGATTAATAAACTATATTTTTTCAATACTACTTAGGGTGGTTGTAATCCAATAATTAATTAGGGCATGTTCCCCACTTTGGTTTGTTTTGAGAGGTAAGGGGGCTTTCTCCAGCAAAACCTTCGGGCTCACTTGTGATTTTTGTAACACACCATGATGAAATATTTTGATTAAACTTTGATCTCCAAAACATAAAAATCATATTGGTTGCATTAGCGACATTCCAACGGTCAAGAGGCTGATTAAATGATGAAGAATTAAACATTCCTGCCATATCGCTTACTTTACTAACATCCCATGTATTTATTGGCTGATTAAATGGTGTTGAGTTAAACATGTTTGCCATATTTGTTACATTTCTTACATTCCAATTTGAAATATTTTGATTAAATGGAGTGTTAGCAAACATAGCATTCATATTAATTACACTACTTACATTCCAGTTTCCAATTGGTTGATTAAAGTTTGATGAATTAAACATTCCATTCATATTATTAACATTACTCACATCCCAATTTCCAATTGGTTGATTAAATGAAATTGCATCTTTAAACATGTCCCACATATTCTCCACACTACTCACATTCCAATTATTTAGAGGTTTGTTAAAGTTTGAAGCACCTGCAAATAAACCTCGCATATCTTTCACTTTAGACACATTCCAGTTATTGATTTCTTGATTAAATGAACTGGCAAATCCAAACATTACCCACATAGTTGTAACATTACTTACATTCCAATTTCCTATTGGCTGATTAAAACTCCGTGCTCCATAAAACATGAAATCCATTTGTGTCACTTGTCCTACATCCCAGCGACTAATGTCTTGATTAAAAAATCCATCATTCAAAAACATATTTGACATTGTCCTGACTTTACTCACATTCCAATTACCAATTGGCTGATTGAAAATTGCTCCAAAAAACATAAATGCCATGTTTTCGACATTACTTAAATCCCAGTCTCCAATTGGTTGATTAAAATTCGATAAGCGAAACATTTCAAACATAGTAGTCACATTACTCACATCCCAATTTCCAATTGACTGATTAAATGTGTTCCTATTTTGTTCTGTACCAGCAAATAGTTTACTCATATCCGTCACTAATGAAGTACAGACACAGGTCAGATCGGCGCCTTCGTCTCTGCGCTTGATCAAAAGCGCTCGATCCACTGCTTCGAATTGTTTTCCATTGACAGTTCCTTTGTCTCCCGGCTTGGCATCGGGACACTTGATCGTTCCATTTTCTTCGAAGAACAGGCCGGCATTTTGGGAAAGCAGCTGATCGAGTTTAGTCTTGATTTCCTCACAGGCAGCCTTTAGCTCTTCGATCTGCGCAAGAAT
>CALRKH020000189.1:0-4464 GCA_943367855.1 Asaia bogorensis
GACAACCAACCTGACAACTGGACAACCCGACAACAAGACAACAAGACAACAAGACAACATCACCAACCCCACCCACCCTTGCGCATACCTTTTAACAAACCCTTCCTTACTGGCCGCGAACTTGACTACATCCAAGAAGCGGTAGCCTTGGGCAAAATTTCCGGAAACGGAGAATTTACCCGTCGATGCCAAGACTTTTTTGAGAAGAAATATGGATTTCAAAAGTGTCTGCTTACCACTTCTTGCACGGATGCGCTCGAAATGACGGCTATTCTGTTGGATATTAAGCCGGGAGACGAAGTCATTCTTCCCAGTTTTACCTTTGTTTCCTCTGCGAATGCTTTTGTGCTTCGTGGTGCTAAAATCGTCTTTGTCGATAGCCAAGCTGATCATCCCAACTTAGATGGCCGCCAATTGGAGGGATTGATTACCCCGAAAACCAAAGCCATCGTGGTGGTATATTATGGGGGATTGGCCTGTGAAATGGATGAAATCATGGCACTTGCCAACCGCCATGGAATCTTTGTCGTCGAAGACGCCGCCCAAGCCATAGATAGTTATTACAAAGGCAAAGCCTTAGGGGGAATTGGGCATTTGGGCTGTTTCAGTTTTCATGAAACTAAAAATATCCAATGTGGAGAAGGAGGGATGCTGGCCATCAATCACGCCGATTTTGTGAAACGGGCTGAGATTATTTGGGAAAAAGGAACCAATCGTGCCGCTTTCTTCCGAGGCGAAATTGATAAATACGGTTGGGTAGATGTCGGCAGCAGTTTTTTACCTTCGGAGGTGACTGCCGCGTTCCTTTGGGCCCAACTTGAAAATCTCGATTCCATCCAAAATCAAAGAATACAGATTTGGAAGGACTACCACAACTTTTTCACTAAGGGGAAATCTCCCAAACTCCTCGATCTAAGTTACCTCTTGCTTCTGCAAAGGGCAGGAGAGGGGCTTTCATTTTCTGTGATGGAAACAGAGCACATGGCTAATGCGCACCTCTTTTTCTTACAGTTTGAAAGTCTAGAAGCCAGAACCCAGTTTGCCCAGTTTCTCAAAAAAAATGAGGTTTTATCCGTCTTTCATTACCAAAGCCTTCACCGATCCCCGGTTTCCCAAAGACACTTTCCTGATCAATACTACCGTTCCTTACCCCATTCAGACCAATTCTCGGATTGCTTGCTTCGACTACCCTTGTTCTTTGAGCTAGGACAAATGAGTCGTTTAATCACTGCACCCTGAGACTTGTTTTTTTTGGTTTCTTGTTGTCAGGTTGTCTGCCTACGGCTGTTGTCCGCCAAAGCTGTTGTCAGGCCTGCCTCACAGAGGGATGGTTGTCAGCTAAAGCTGCTTGCCTCCGGATGGTGAGCTTGTCGAATCATCTGTAAAAGCTGACTTCATAATTACAGGCTGACAACTGAACAACTTGACAACCTCGACAACCCAATACTTCGACATATTTCGACAAGCTCAATACGAGTGCTCAGTACAGACAACCCGACAACCTTGACAACCCCGACAACTTCGACAACCGAACAACACCGACAACACCGACAACCTTGACAACTCGACAACCGGACTACCCCGACAACCTCGACAACCCGACAACCCCCATACTCCCCATGATCATCGCCGGTGCAGGAGGGCATGCCCTCGAAGTTTTAGATATTCTTAGGCCACAAGGATTACCAGCTGTTGCGGTTTATGGAGAAAAAATCACGCCTCTTTGGCCCAAAAGCCTGCCTTCCTTTTTGGACTTTGTTCAAGTAAAAGAATGGCTTGCTGAGCATCCTGACTTTGTACTTGGTGTGGGAGCCCCTTCTTTTCGCAAAAAGCTGTACCAAGAATTTACCCAACTTGGTGGAGTACACCAAGCACTCAGAGGCCCTCAGGCAGTAATTAGCCCTACGGCAAGTGTAGAGAAAGCCGACATCCTGACGACTTCATTTATTGGGGCGGAGGTACGTCTTGGAGTAGGAGTTTTGGTCAATGCTGGCGCTCAAATTCATCATGAAGTTAGTATTGGAGATTTTTCAGTGATCAATCCCGGTGCGGTCCTTTTAGGAGCTTGCCAACTTGGAGAGGGTTGCTTTATCGGGGCCCAAGCCACGGTTCTTCCAGGTGTGAAAATCGGAAACAATGCCATCATCGGTGCCGGAGCTGTCATTATCCGCGACGTGCCCGATCAGGTTACGGTGGTAGGAGTACCTGGTAAAATTCTAAGAAAATAGCGCGTATCATTTCAGTTTTATCCCACTTGATTTTGGTTTTTCATTTTTGGATTGATGTAGCTAGATGTTGCATTTATAAAATGACTGAGTAATTTTATTACTCAGTCTGCTAGGCCCGATTTGGGGCTGAAAGGGCGAAGCTGTGGCACAGTAGGCTAGGTTCAAGTGTTCAGTAAATAGTGTTCAGTAAACAGTGGTCAGTAACTAGTGACCAGTAAGCAGTAGTCAGTAAATAGTGATCAGTAAACAATAATCAGTTACCTGCCTACTGCGACTAATTACTGTAAACTGAGACAAATATCTGCCAACTGCGAATAATCACTTGAAACTAGGACTGATCTCTGCTTACTGCGACTGACCACTGATCACTTAACTTGCCTACTTCGACTGAACACTGACCACTAATCACTGACCACTGAAACTGCCTCCCGCAACTGACCACTGATCACTGACCACTGACCACTGAATACTGCCTACTCTTTAATGACCCCCAAAGCCCGATTCCAAAAGCTACGCGACCGATTTTACAACTTTAGGCAGCAGCTACAAGGCTATCCCAACATCCACCGAACTTTCCTCAGGTCAAATGGCTACCCCTTGGATCTGAAAAATCCAGTAACGAATAATCAACGGATTGTCCATAAGATGATCACGGACCGCAATCCCCTAATTCCAATTACCTCGGACAAGGTGCGCGTGAGAGATTTTGTGAGGCAACGGCTGGGTAATCAAGTGGCAGATGACATCCTCATCCCTGTTTACCACATCAGCAAAACCGGAAAGGACATTCCTCATACCCAATGGAATCATGAGTTTTACCTGAAGGCCAACCACGGGTCAAGGTCAAATCGCATCATAGGCGTAGGGGAAGACCCCAAAGTCGTAGAGAGCCTGGCTCATTCTTGGCTTAATCAAAGCTATGGACAAGCCATGCACGAGTGGGCCTACCGTGATATTCCTCGCCAAGTCCTCTGCGAAAAAGTCCTCCGGGATCCCTCCGGGGCTATTCCGATGGACCTTAAGTATTATTGCTTCAACGGGGTATGCAAACTGATCTTTTACTACAAAGACCGATTTGGAACGCATCCCGCCCGGATCTTTTCCGACCCCCAAGGCAATCCCATCCAGAGCTTCCAGTCGATTGGTCTTGGGATGCTAGACGAAGTACCAAAGCACGAAACCCATCCCCGCATGCTGGAGCTTGCCGAGCAACTCAGTCAGGGATTCCAATACTGCCGGGTAGATTTCTATTCTGTGGAGGGAAAAGTTTACTTCGGCGAACTGACTCACTATACAGGCGCAGGAATGGATAAGCTGGACTCCTACCAAATGGACCTTGCACTTGGTCAGCTTTGGCTGCCGGAAAACAAACACAAATCCCTGCTCGAACTGTATCAGGAAGTATGCAGTGGTTAGTAGTCAGTGTTCAGTAGTTAGTGGTCAGTAGCTAATGGTCAGTGAAAACAGGCAACTGATTACTAAATAGGTATTCTTTAAAGCAAAAAACTTTGCGACCTCTTCTTATCCCTTTGTGCACTCTGCGGCAAAAAACCTTAGAGCCCTCTTCTTATCCCTTTAAGCCCTTCGCGGTTAAAATACTTAGAGCCCTTTGCGGTTAAAGATCGCTTCGGCGCAGCCAACTTCCGCAATTACCAAAAGCTATAGCTGCCCCTCGCGATGACGACCACTGACTACTTACTGACCACTGTTCACTGACCACTACTTCGTGTTCCTTCGCGGTTCTTCGTGGCAAAAAACCTTAGTGCTCTCTTCTTATCCCTTTGTGCCCTTCGCGGTTAAAATATCTTTTAACTTTCTTTATAAAAAAAATTTGGAAATCAAGACCTTATTCGATCAAGTATCTGATTCTTCGGAAAGTACCTATCGTATTCCGAAAGGAATAGAATTGATTGTAAAAAATAAGGAGCAAATCATAAAACTGTGTCAGTACTATCAAGTAGAAGAATTTTTTGTCTTTGGATCATCCTTGGAACATCATTTCTCAGCTGAAAGTGATCTTGATTTTATAGTAAATTTCAAAAAACTGCCATTCGATATTTACACAGATTACTACTTTGGATTACATGAAGAGCTTGAAAAAATCTTTCATAGAAAGGTAGATCTCATTACAGTGAACTCTTTGGAGAATAAGTTTTTTAAAGAAAAGGTATTCCAAACCAGAAGACTTCTTTATGCTTCTTGAAGAAAAAAAGCGGTTGTTGGATATTCAGGTGGC
>CALRKH020000190.1:0-4395 GCA_943367855.1 Asaia bogorensis
AAATTGAAGACGAGATATAAGGCTAGCCCCATGGAGCAAGCAGTGAATCAGGCAATAGAGGTAGCTTCTCGTAAGCCATTGCCACTGCGGAAGTCGCCCTCAGTAATATCTGTAATAAGTGCAGAGGAGATAGAGCGAAGTGGAGCAAGAGACCTGATGGATGTGCTAGCTATGGTGCCCGGTGTTGAGTTTAACGTAGATGTAGAGGGTGTGGTGTCTATATCGCTCAGAGGGCTATGGGCTACGGAGGGTAATATATCTTTACAGATAGATGGCGTGGAGATGAATGAATTGGGGTATGCTACGCTACAGTTTGGCAACCACTATCCGATAAGCCAGATAAAAAAGGTGCAGATAATAAGAGGGCCTGGCTCTGCTATATATGGAGGGTGCGCACAGTATGCTGTTATAAACATAGTGACGTATAAAGGGGAGGATATAAAAGGCGTGCGAGCTACTGTGCTTGGTGGACAAGCCGCAGGAACTTATGCCAGACAACATGGTGGCTTGTCAATTGGTAATAAGATTGGCGACTTCAACTACGTAGTGTCTGGGTCTTACATAGCAGGAAAGCAAAGTAATAAGCGGTATACTGACGTGTATGGTAGTGGATATGAGATGAAAGATAATGCAGAACAAAAGAATACTTTTATTAATGTGCAGGCTGGTTATAAGGGTTTATCAGTTCAGATGTTTTATGATGGGTATAACACCACAAACAGAGATGGGGATCTGCGCACATTATCGAAAGCTTATCCGCTAGACTTCAGCACGTGTGTTACTAATGTGAAGTATGAGGGAAAGCTGGCCCAAAATATGCGAGTGCAAGCGCAGCTAATGCATATATATAGTGAGCCATGGAAGTTTGAGGGAGCATCAGCCCCTGTAGATTCTGACTATTATACTTATAGATTGGTAGCAAACAGCTATAGGGCCAACATGGGAGTATTGTGGGACCCGCTATATTGGTTGAATGTGAATGTGGGTATGGGAGGCTCTAATGATGTAGGCTACAGAACAGATGGCACACTATTTAGGAAAGATAGTAGCAATAGAGTGAGCTATTATAACTATGCACCCTATGCCCAGCTAACGATAAAAACTGCTGCTGCCAATGTGGTGGCAGGTGCAAGATGGGATAACAATAATGCATTTGGCGGTGCTTTCAATCCTAGATTGGGTATTACGAAGCGGGTAGGAATCTATAATTTCAAGCTACTATATGCATCATCATTCAGAGCCCCATCTATAGAGAATGTACAGTTTGCGGTAGGGAAAAGGATGCTAAAACCTGAACGATCGAACACGCTGGAACTAGAAGTGAGCGCGCAGCTGATGAAAGATATGTACCTATCGCTAAACATGTTTGACATCAACACAAGGGATGCTATAATATACTCTGTAAAAACAAACCCAATGACAGTAGGTGTGCCAGATGGATATAGGAATAGTAGCAGCCTTACTGGAAGCACTGGGTTGGAAGCGGAATGGAAGTATAAGGGTAAAAAGCTAGGCTTTACGGCTACCTATGCCTATTATACGATGGCTAACAAGGGAATAGATGTAACCAGACGTGTGGCACAAGATGCCACAGTGGCACTGGGGACAACGAAACATAAGCTAAACCTAGCAGCAAATGTGAACGTGAGTGAACATTGGTATCTATCGCCATCTATAAACTACCTTGGTAAAAGATATGCCATAAGCCATGTGGGTATTAACGGGATGCCTGTGATAACAACACTAAAAGACCAGCTGATAACCAATCTATATTTGGGTACGGATAAACTAGTAAAAGGCATGACAGCAGGAGTAGGTGTGAATAACATACTGGATGAGCTGATACTGTATCCGCAGCCTTATAATAGCTGTCATGCACCGTTGCCGGGAATGGGCAGAGAGTTATTTATAAGATGCACCTATCACATAATGTATAAACAGGCTGGTATATGAAAGGCAGTATAGGTAGCAAGCTCATCAACACATATGTTATCATTATAGCATCGACGGTGCTGAGTGGTGTATTTTGTTTGTATGTGCTTGGTGAGAATCTGAATACTGGTAAAGAGATAAGGAATATAACAGAGCCCACAATAGAAAGGCTAGGAATGATGCAGCAACTAATGCATCAAACAAAGAAACTTAGTAGCGTGTGGCTATATATGGCCAATAAAAAGGACGGAGAACGGCTAGAGCATCTGGTGGCAGAGCGATATAAGGAGGTGGATAAAGAGCTGGATAATGTAGTGGCACAATGGGATAATGTGGCAGATGTGGCACTATACAAGCAAATAAAAGCTGGGAATGAGATACTAATAAGCGGAGCAAGAAGGGTGATGACGCTGCTAGATGGCGCAGCAGCGTATGTGAATGACTCGCTAGTGGATGAGGCTACAAAAGCGCTGCTACAGATGGACGGTATGGAGCGGGAGAATGATAGAAGATATAATGCCCTGCTACAGTTGCAAAAGGCGCATTTGCAAACAATGCAACAAAAGGAAGCAGGGCTGCTGAGTGCGGTTTATCTGATAGTAATAGCATCAGTATTGATAACAACAGGGGTAAGCTACCTGTCTGTGAAATATGCACGTGGCAGGATAGTGGAGCCTATAAAGACAATAGATGAAATGATGCTAACAATGTCGGCAGGTAAAGTGCCAGCCTATGCGGCACTGGAGCGAGATGATGAGATAGGGCATATGAGTAATGCGCTTGTAAAGATGGCATCGGCGATAAAGCGACAAATAGTGTTTGCAGAGGAGATTGGTAAGGGGAATTATCATGCTGAATTTGAGCTATTGTCGGGCGAGGATAAGCTAGGGCAGGCACTGGTGCAGATGCGTAATGACCTACGCCGCCAAACAACAGCATTGCTGGAGCAGGAGCAGCAACTACAACAAGCACAGCGACTGGCAAGGATAGGAAACTTCTACTATGATATAAGAAGTGGTAAGTTTGCGGTGTCGGCAACACTGAAGGAGATATTGGGTGTGAAGCTTATTGGTAAGGAGGGGACATTTAACTGGAAGCAGTATGTGAGTGAGGAGTATTATGGAAAATTGACAGCGGCAGCAACCTTATCGATAGGGAAACGGGATACACTAAATGAGACAGTGAAAATGCGAAGGATGGAAGCTGGTGATGAAATATGGGTGCATGTGATAGGTGCGTTCAATTATGATGAGGCAGGTTTTCCGGTATCGGTGTTTGGGACGATACAAGATGTGAATGAGCGTAAAGAACTAGAGCTAGAGCTTAATAAATCTTACAACATAACGAGAGAGCAGAATAATAGATTGCTCAACTTCTCTTACATAGTATCTCATAACCTGCGGATGCACTCGGTGAATATAGGAGGGCTGCTGAAGCTGATGGAAGCATCGGAAACGGTGGAGGAGCGTGAGGAGTATATAGGGCTGCTGCAGGTGGCTGCTGACCAGCTGGATGAGACCATGCAACAATTGAATGATGTGGTGGCGATGCAACACTCGTTAAAAGACAAGCTAGAGCACATCAATCTGCACGATGCAGTGGAGCATACTAAGAAGCTACTTACAACACAGATAGCTGAGAAGGGAGCAGAAATAGTGAATAATGTAGAAAGGCAGTTGACAATAGCTTATAATACGGTGTATCTGGATAGTGTGCTGATGAATCTGCTATCGAATGCGGTGAAGTATGGGCATCCGGAGCGGGTGCCCAAGGTAGAAGTGAGCTGTAGGCAGGTGCAAGAAGGGGCGCACAGTATGTGGGTGCTGGAGATAAAAGATAATGGACTAGGGATAGACCTGGCTACCAACAGAGAAAAGTTATTTGGGATGTACAAGACTTTTCATGGTAATAAGGATGCGAAAGGCATAGGCTTGTTTATGTCGAAGTATCAGGTGGAGGCTATGGGTGGTAATATAGAAGTGGAGAGTGAGGTAAATAAAGGAACAACATTCAGTGTATATATAAGGTAAGAAACGGCATATGAAGAACGTATTGATCATAGATGATGATGAAATGTATCAGTTGATACTGAAGCGAACTATAATGCGACATTGCGGACCTGTGGAAGTGCATGCAGCCCATAATGGTAAGGCAGGCATGCGTATGCTAGCTGAGTGGCATGGAACTGCGCAGTGGCCAGATGTAATATTGCTGGACATTAACATGCCAATTATGGATGGATGGGAGTTTCTGGAGGCGGTACATGAGACCTATGCCAAGGAACGGGCACAGCTGAATATAAGAATGATAAGTACATCGCTAGATGTGAGAGATAGGGAACGTGCTGACGCCAATATGTATGTGCGCGAGTTTATATGCAAGCCAGTGAGCGAGGATAAGCTAAAAGAACTAATAGGCTGACAAATGCCAGCCTATTAGAGGAAATGAAATTTGGGGGGAGTA
>CALRKH020000191.1:0-4369 GCA_943367855.1 Asaia bogorensis
GTTCTATTGATGCCGGATGTTTGAATACAATCTTGTATTTGGTAGGCAATACAGTAACACCATCTTTAGTAGCCTTTATCTGCACCTGACCACCGTTGCGCATTAGCCTACCATCTGTAGCCACAGTGGTATATCTATTGCGTATCTGACTACCGGCAGTATACACCTCTGTAACCTCCAGGCATACCGTGCCCGATGTGATAGGCGCACCTAGCGTATCGGTAAAAGAATTGTCGTAAAGCGAAATGCGAGTACCATTAGCAAAATCAATGGTAGTGGCAGCACCAGCTGTTACACATTGAGTTTCGGGTGTGGTGCGCAGCTCGGCAAACAGTGTATTGACTGATATAGCAGCCGGAGCTACTGATGGTGGCGCAGAGCCAGGATTGACACCAGTAGTTGGCGAAACAGCAACAGCATTGTTGGTGGACTTGGTGCAAGACGACACTACTAGTGCAGTCAAAGCCACTAAGCCCAACATTCCGGACAGTTTGCTCATATTGTTGTACATTTTACTATAGGCTTCAATATTACTAAAAATGGAGGTCAAATCGTGCATTTAGGGTGCATATTTCTAGCATTATCAGCACTTCATTAGCTAGTGGTTAATGAATTAAATTCATTTTGGGAAAGTATGGTAGATAAACAGGCTATGTACTGTGTCATCAACAAATTTTGCGCCTAAGCGCACCTGATATAATTTAAAATATACTATAAACTGGATGACCACACCCAGATTGCTAAGAAAAGGTTATAAAAATTTGCACAACTATTGAATATCAATGCAATAGTCATTAGCCTTATATATAATATTTGTATTTGCAGCACATTTATACTATTTTCCGAAAAACGGACATTATATGCATCTACACACCCATACCATAATCATGCTACTTAGTGCCATTGTGATACTAAGTTACCTATTCAACCTATTGAGCCGTAAAACCCAAATACCGTCTGTAATACTATTAATAGCCACTGGTGTGGCTGCAAAATATACTACTGAGCATTACGGTTTTGCACCCTTTGAGGTGCAGAAGCTTGTTAAGATATTAGGAGCTGTTGGCATCATTATGATAGTGCTGGAGGCTGCGCTAGATCTAAAAGTAGACAGATCTAAACTCCCCCTTATCCGAAACTCCTTCCTATCGGCAGCGGGTATATTTGCTATATCGGCTATAGGCATCACCATGTTGTTATCTACCATGTTAGAGCAATCTATTCATTTATCCATGCTCTATGCTATACCAATGAGCATTATCAGTAGTGCCATAGTGATACCCTCTACCAGCCATCTGCCCGAAAGCAAAAAAGAATTCATTATCTATGAGTCTTCCTTTTCAGATATTATAGGCATTCTTATATTCGATTACATGCTCATGGACAATGTTATGAGCTTGCATTCGCTTTCTATTTTCGGGGGCAATCTAATATTAGCCATCATTATATCCACCCTGGCCTCCTTGCTGCTGCTATATATACTCACACGCATCACAATAGAGCTACGATTCTTCCTGATGTTTGCCATATTGGCATTGGTATATAGTGCTGGTGAAATGATACACATACCCGCACTACTTATAGTGCTGGTGTTTGGTATAGTGCTAAACAATAGTAACCTCATTATGAAAGGCAAATTATCCAACCTTGCCTCGGCAGAAAAAATGAAAGATATACTGCATCTCATGAGGTCTATCACTGCCGAAACATCCTTCTTGTTGCGTACATTCTTCTTCATCATTTTCGGATACAGCATCAATTTACTAGTACTTACAGAGTCAGAGGTCATCCTAACAGGCTCTGCAATAGTTGGCATATTACTGGCTAGCAGATATATTTATCTCAGGTTTATAGTAAAGACCAATCTCCTGCCCGAATTATTTCTGATGCCAAGAGGCTTGGTCACTATATTACTATTCTACAACATTCCACAAACTAAAATGATGGCCAACTTTAATCCTGGCATATTACTGTTTGTGGTGCTGGTAAGTAGTTTGCTCATGATGTTTGGGCTTATCTTCTTCAAGTCCGAAGCTGATGATATTTTATAACTTTAGGAAAGTAAACATCGTAACCTATGCCACAGTTTGATGAGAGAGTAGATAACTATATAGCTCAATCGGCTGATTTTGCGCAGCCAATACTACACTTTCTGCGTGCGGCAATTCACAAAGCCTGCCCTGATGTAAAAGAAACATGGAAATGGAGCTTCCCCAATTTTTATTATCAGGGCAAGCCTATGTGCAGTATGGCTAGCTTCAAAGCACATTGCACGTTTAGCTTTTGGCAAGCCGCTCTCATGCCCGACCCTGCTGGTATATTGATACTGACAGAGCGGGAGGCAATGGGACAACTAGGAAAAATAAAACTCCTTGCCGACCTACCCAGTGAGCCTACACTGATACAATATATAAAAGCAGCAATGGAGCTGATAGATACTGGAGCTAAGAAACCAGCACGCCCCAAAACAACTAAGGCCGATAAAGATGCCCTCATAGCCCCTGCCGACCTTATAAGCAGCCTAAGCGCTGTACCTAATGCGCTGGCTAACTATAATAGCTTTAGCTACTCTTGTCAAAAAGAATATATAGAGTGGATAACCGAAGCTAAAACTGAGGCCACCAGAAATAAAAGAATAGCACAGGCCACAGAATGGATAGCTGAGCACAAAGAGAGAAACTGGAAATATAAGAAGTAGCACCATAAGTATATATGGGCAGGTAGTGTAATGGGCATATTGCGTTACCTTTGCGCTATCTCAAACCAATCTGTCTTGAACGACCGCTATAGTATGCGTGGGGTGTCTGCGCAAAAAGAAGAAGTACACAAAGCTGTGGCTAAGCTAGATAAAGGGCTTTTCCCTAATGCGTTTTGTAAAGTGTATCCCGACTACTGGGCCAACGACCCAGAATGGTGCAACCTGCTACATGCCGATGGTGCTGGCACCAAATCTATACTTGCCTACATGTATTGGAAAGAGACTGGCGACATGAGTGTATGGAAAGGCATAGCTGTAGACAGTATAGTGATGAACACCGACGACCTGCTGTGTGTAGGTGCCACAGGGCCATTCACCTACTCATCTACCATTGGTAGAAACAAACACCTGATACCCGGAGAGGTAATATCTGCCATCATCAATGGCACTCAAGAATACTTTGACCAAATGCGTGCATATGGCATAGACATACACTTTTTGGGTGGCGAAACCGCCGATGTGGGCGATGTGGTGCGCACTGTGATAGTAGATGGAACTATGGGCTGCCGCATGCGCCGTGATAAGCTGGTAACAACAGAAAAAATGATACCGGGCGATGTAGTTGTGTCGCTAGCCAGCTACGGACAAGCCAGTTATGAAACCGAATACAATAGTGGCATGGGCAGTAACGGACTAACAAGCGCACGCCACGAGATGCTGCGCAAGGAATATGCCACCAAATATCCGGAAAGCGTAGACCCCAATCTGCCTAATGAAGTAGTATATAATGGTAGCTATGCGCTTACCGATGCTACCAGCACTCCGCTCAACGTTGGCAAAATGATACTATCGCCTACACGCACATATGCGCCTGTGGTGCTGCAGATACTCAGCAAACATTTTGATGCCATACATGGCATCATACACTGCTCTGGCGGTGGACAGAGCAAGTGTCTCCACTACCTGCCTCAACCATTAAGGGTGGTAAAAGACAATTTATTGCCAGTGCCTCCGTTATTTAGCATGATACAACAATCTGCTGGTACAAGCTGGCGCGAAATGTATCAAGTATTCAACATGGGTCAAAGACTTGAAATATTTACAGATAAAGACACTGCAAATGCAATAATTGAAATTGCTCGTTCGTTTAACATCGACGCTGCAATATCGGGCAGGGTAGAAAAAGCCGAAAAGAAAGAAGTAGTGATAGAAAGTCAATATGGCAGCTTTTCTTATACCTAATAGCCTAGCCGGCAATTAAGTATATGTATCAATTATTAAACGTAACTTTACAAAGAATTTAATCCACAAAAAACTCAAAAACAGAGATAAAAAATGAAAAAAATCCTCATTTCTGCATGCGTTCTATTGGCAATGACTCTATCTGCCAACGCTCAAAATCGTGATTTGGATGATGACGGTGCTGCCTACACAGAGCGTATAGCTCAAGATGGCTCTCCTATGCCTGCTAACCCTATGGCTAAAAACATGGGTATGGACTGGAGTCGCCGCATCACGCTGGCAGTAGCACCTATTCAGTTTACCGAAGTAGGTATAGGTGGCGGTCTAAGCGTAGAGCGTGCACTAGACAGAAACGGATACATATCGGTTTATGTGCCTGTAATGTGTACTTTCCGCCCAAATGGTAATAATGAAGACCGTTATTATTCT
>CALRKH020000192.1:0-4343 GCA_943367855.1 Asaia bogorensis
CTAGTTCGGGACCAATAACTACCGCTATTCCCGGGCTGATGTCAAAATGGTTTAGAAGAAAAAAACTGGTCTTTGAAGTCAGAGACCTTTGGCCGAAAGGAGGTATAGAGCTTGGAAAGCTTTCTAATTCTTTGGCAAAAAGTGTTGCATTGGGATTTGAAAAGTTGATTTACACCAATTCAGATCTAGTTGTTACTTGCTCTTCTGGAATGGAATCCGGAGTAAAGGAGGTAGTGGAAAATGTCAAGACCTTAGTCATTCCAAACTCATCCGATGTAAGTTTATTTTCTTCAGATACTGGTTTGCCCCAATTTCCGAATGGGTTTGATTCTGATCTTCCGATTTTTGTTTATGCAGGATCTTTGGGTCTTATGGATGATTGCGGACAGATTCTAAAGGGAATTAAGGCCGCAATAGATCTTGAATTAGCATTTGTTTTTATTGGAGATGGGGCTGAAAAAGAATTTCTCCAACTTCTTACAAAAGAATATGGCCTGGAAAAGAAAGTGTGGTTTCTAGGTTTAATTCCAAAAGTTGAAGTGGTAAAGTGGCTTCAACAAGCAAGGGCCAGTTTTGTCACCTTTAAAGATTTGCCAGTATTACACACTAGCTCACCCAACAAAATGTTTGATTCATTTGCTGCCGGAGTTCCTATCATCCAATCTACAAGAGGCTGGATTGCAGAATTGGTTCGAGAAACCGAATGCGGGATCAACGTAGATCCGAATCATCCAGAAGACATTGCCACTGCCTTAAGACTATTTGTACAAAGGCCTGAGCTGGCAAAGAAAATGGGTGAGAACGCACTTCAATTAGCAAAGTCTGAATTTAGCAGGGATCACTTGTCCCAGAAGTTTTTAAGAGGAATTCAACAAATCCAAGATTGAAAACCCTACTCACAGGAGCCAGCGGTTTCTTAGGTTATTACCTTAAGGAGCAATTCCAAAAAGATCTTATCACTTTAGGGAGGGGATCTTCAAATTCTATTCCTTGTAGTCTAGACAAGGAAATACCTGTTTTGCCTCCCGTGGACTTGGTTGTTCATAATGCAGGCTGGGCACATCGAATTCCCAAAAACCCTGAGGAAGAGAGTAAATTTTATCAGGTAAATCTTTTTGGTACAAAGAACCTCCTGACAGGATTGGAAAATTCAGGTGCTCTACCTAAAGCGATTGTATTTATTAGTACCGTAGCGGTCTATGGTCTTGAAAAAGGAAGCCTAATTTCAGAAAAAACGGAACTTAGACCTGAAACACCCTATGCCAAAAGCAAATTTGAAGCAGAGTTACTTTTACAAGGTTGGGCTTCTTCCAAAGGTGTGAATCTTATAATTCTCAGGCTTCCATTAGTAGCAGGAGCAAAAAATACTCCCGGTAATCTGGGAGCAATGATTCGGGGAATCAAAAATGGGTTTTATTTCAGGATTGGTACTGGGAATGCTAAAAAATCCATGGTTTTAGCATCTGATGTGGCATCCTTGGTGCCGACACTGATCTCCAAAAAGGGGGTCTTCAATCTTACTGATGGCGTCCATCCGACTATTGCTGAGTTGGAAGATTATTTGGGGAGTTTTTATGAAAAAAAAATAAGAACAATTCCGAGTTGGCTTTTGAAAATTGCGGTCTATTTGGGAGATCGATTTCCACAAGTTCCTATCAACTCCTATAGGTTGTCAAAGCTTAGCGATTCTCTGACTTTTGATGATAGCAAAGCGAGAAAAGAACTGGGCTGGAATCCCAGTCATGTCATCGGAAACCTTGATTTGAACTAGTAATGGAGAGGCCTAAATCAATTCTCTTTTTGGGAGAAACCTACCGAGCAGATGCTCAAACCTGGATCAAGGGAATTGAATCTGTTTCAGGCATTAAGTTGGATACCTTGGAAGTGAAAACCACCAAGTCCCGATTTAACAGGATTTTGGCATTTTTAGGATTTGCTTGGAAAATAGTCGTACTCAATTTCACCAAAACCTATGATTTGGTTTTGGCTGAGAGAGCTACCAGTTATGGTTTATTTTCATTGATTGTTAGAGCTAAAAAACGAATTGTTGCTCAGCAAGGAATAACTGATGCTTGGCCAGAGTCGGGTTTTTCAGGATTTTATAAGCGGATTTTGCAGCGAACAGTCTATTCAAAAGTAGATTTAATTCATGCTTGGGGAGAAGTAATGGTTCCTGCTATGATCAAATCCAAAGCAGATCCGAGAAAAATAATGATCCTTCCAAAAGGAATAGATTTGACAACCTATCGGATGGGAGAAAAAAAAGATCCAATCTTAGCCATTGTCACTCGGAGTTTTACAGAGGTCTACCATCATGAGGATATATTAGATGCTTTGGCTCTGTTAAATAGGCATGGATGGACACTCAACCTGATCATGGTTGGAGATGGCATTTTAGCAGATCATCTTAAAAGAAAAACAGAAGAATTGAATCTATCGAATCAGGTTACTTTCACTGGAAGAATTCCAAATCAGGAACTACCGGCCTTGTTAGCTAAAGCCTCAATCTATCTTTCTGTACCGGAAACTGAAGGGGTTTCGGCTTCTCTGTTTGAAGCAATGGCTACAGGATGTTTTCCAATAGTCACAGATTTACCTGGCACTCGAGCATTTATCAGAAATGGCGAAAATGGGTTTTTGGTTCCGGTCAACTCTCCAATCGAGGTTGCCAATGCTCTGACGAGTTATCTAGAAAATCAGGAAGTCTTCAAAGATGCTGTGAAGGCTAATAGATTATTTATTGAGGAAAATGTAAATCTCCAAAAGAACATGAATACCATTTGGAATAGGTATTTGGAGATCTTTCAAAATTAAACTTTAGCATGTCAGGCTTTCATAAATGGCTATATTATCAAGGAGCAAAACGCCGAAATCCTTCCATATTTCAGCATTTTTCCGAGTTAAAGAAAACGGAAAAACTCTCCCATGATCAGCTTAAAGAACTGAATGAATCGAGGTTAAGACAACTCTGTATCTTTGCGTACCAACATAGTCCATTTTATAAAAAACGTTTTTTGGAAATTGGATTCGATCCTGAAAACAGGTGGTCTTTGGATGAATTTAGAAAAATACCTCCCGTCCAAAAACGGGAATTAATCGATTTCAATAAGGAAATTCATACGCCTGCAGATTTTTTCAAAAAAAGGTTCTTTGTAGAGACTTCAGGTACTTCAGGGGAAATCTTAACTTTTTTCAGAGATGAATCCTGGGATTCTTTCAATAGGGCAGCTATATGGCGAGGCTACAGTTGGTTTGGGGCTAATCCTTGGGATCGAAAGCTGTACTTTTGGGGGTATAACACCGCGCCCCTCAAAAGATTAAAATTGAGGTTTATGGACTTTTTGGTCAATCGATTTAGGCTTTTTGATTATGACCCTGAAAAGCTCAAGAAGTTATTACCTAAGCTCAAAAAGGTAAGTATTATTGAAGGTTATAGCTCAATGATTTATGAATTGGCAAACCTTATTGCAGATAAAAAACCGCAATTTGATCAACTGAAGTTGGTAAAAGGAACTTCTGAAAAAGTGTTTCCTCATTATCAACCCATAGCAAGCAAAGTCTATGGAATGTCAATAGCCAATGAATATGGTTCTACGGAGTCGGGGATTATTGCTTTTGAATGCCCAAAGGGTAGCATGCACATCAACATGGAGGGGGTTTTTGTAGAAAAAGACCCTGAGGATGGAGGGATTATGGTGACCAACTTGCAGAGTTATTCATTTCCTTCGATCCGTTACAAGTTGGGTGATCAGATAGAATTGGCTGAAGAGTCATTTCGCTGTTCTTGCGGGATGGAGACTCCTGTCATACGAGAAGTGACAGGCAGAATAGGTAAAAAGATATTTGGCAAGGATCAGATATACCCAAGCCTTACTCTTTACTATATTTTTAAAAATCTCTATTTCAATCAACAGAGAACAATCGACTTTCAAGCGCATCAGTACGAAAAGGGGAAGTTGGAAATATGGATCAAAGAGCCTGTCACAGCCGTAATCCAAGAGTTGGTTTTGACTGAGGCGGCCAAGTATTTTTCAGATATTGACGTGATTCTGATCGAAAATCACGATTTCAGACAGCAATCAGGTAAACTTCGGGATTTCGTTTCCCATTTGGATTAATTTATCATCTCCAGAAATACATGTGCGGAATAGCAGGCATTATTTATAAGAATTCGACAAACGTAACCTCTCAGGATCTTGATTCTCTTGGGAATAGTATCCTTCATCGGGGTCCAGATGCCTCAGGTAAATACTTTACTGAAAATCTGGGTTTCATTCATCGCAGGCTTTCTATCCTGGATTTGACGGAAGCGGGAAATCAGCCCTATTGCTCAGAGGATGGAC
>CALRKH020000193.1:0-4331 GCA_943367855.1 Asaia bogorensis
TATTCCCTGCATCTTTTATTTGCTTCAGCAGTGCTTTTTTATCCTTCCCCATAGCTAGTCCGTCTAGCACATATTGGCGCAGCCCTCTATCCACTATTTGTGTTGGCACATCTAGTGCTCCACTCAGTGCCACCTCTTTAGTTTTCACCAGTGTCACAGCCCCATATACAGTGTCTTTATGTAGTGGTTTTCTTATAGCCAGTCTATCTCCCTTTTCTTGTTGCCTCACCACAGTTTTGCCATCCCTATCCTTCACCACATATCTATTTGTAGTGTTGTTTATCACCCTCAGGTTTTGTTTATAGCTCACTATCATGCGGTTCATTTGCTCCCTGGCTTCCACCACCATATTTGGCCATGGCTGTTTAAAACTCCACTCCTTTTCCCCATTGGCTCCACTATGTTTTTTATCGCATAGCTTCACTTTTAGGTCATACCTATCACTTTGTCGCTGCTCCTTGCTCTTATGTTTGTCTAGTGCATGTTGGTTGTTTAGGTAGTTTATGTGGCTCCTTGTAGCGCAGGCTATCACCAGTGCATCCAGCGCATGGTGTCTGTGGTCTATGCGCTTTTTGCTAAATCCCTTTTGCAGCCCCAGTGGCACACTGGGCATATACTTCTGGTGGCGTTCGTTGTAGGTAGTGTAGTCATTAGTGCCTGTCAGCTCATTCAGCCGCTCAAATCTTGGCAATATCAGCTCATTCCACAGTGCATCTAGCCCCCAGTCATTTCTTAGTTTAGTAGTTATTTGCCCATTGCATGCCAGCATGTTTTTAGAGTTTGCCCCATCATCTTTTGTCTTTGCCCGCACCAAGTTCGATAGGGTTCCCATCACCAGCTTACTTATATACCTCGTGTCATTCAGCTGTCGCTCTATCATTTGTTCCGGCACATCCTCCATCAGCAGCTTTGCTTTCTTACTTCTGTTTTGTGCATACTGTGTCTTCACAAATTCCTCATAGGCTGCCACCTCCATTATTTTCACCATCTTTCCCCTTCCTAGCTCCACCACTCTGCCATGTTCTTTTTTTATAAACTCCATGCCAGTTCTGTTATCTTTCAGCTTATTCACCGCCGCCTCACATATCACCTTATTGCTCAGGCTATCGTCATAATACCTGCTTTGCGGTATCACATGTTCTATCTCATATTCAGGGCCAAAGAGTTTCGATAGCGGTATCAGTTCTCCCGTGTAGGGCGACCTATATTTTTGGTCCAGCCACAGTCTATACCTTCTCAGCTCTGCTGGTTGCGGCTGTGCCAGCTTACTTATCTTAGCCACATCATCAGGCAGCTCTATACCACTTGCCAGCACACCCTCCTCATATATTTTCAATATCTCCTGTTGCATAGGCGAGTAGGGGCGCACATGTTCACACTCAGGGTCATGCAGTAGCTCTGCCAGCAGTGCCTTTATTCTCAGGTTAGTATTTTCATTATCAGTCACAGTTTTAGATATTCTAGCACGCTCTTCATTGTTCTTTTTCAGCTCTCTGCCCAGTTCCACATGTATCTCGTCAAAGAAGTTGGCCGTTCCATTTCCATAATGTACCCATATATCTCGCACCACCCTCAGTGCCTCCAGATACACCTGCTCCACTATAGGGTTGCGTAGCGAGTGGTGTTGAAAATTTGCCAAATATTCATTCATTTCCGTCACACTATTCCAGCTCGTCACCGTGCCTTGTTCGGAGTGCCTGTCATATACTATATATTTCGCCAGCCATTCAGGCAAGTAGCAGAAATCCGCTTCCTCCTTTAGCAATATCGCTTTTTCTCTCACCCTGTCCCTTATCTGCTCATCATATTCTGCATGTAGCAGTTTTTGTATGCGCTCCTTAGTTGCAGCATCCACTTCGTTATAGTCCCAGTGTTTACCCGCTTTCAGCAGTGGCAGTAGTTTTTTTATTGCCTTTAGCGAGTAGGCACCATAGGCACTTTCATAGGGCGGAAATTTTCTGAAATGCTCATAAAAGCTGTCCACATCCACCCCCACTCGGGCTGCATACCTTTTCAGTGCTTTCTCATACTCTATTTTGTCTGTCACAGAGTATATTATGTGCCATAGTTGCAGCAGCTCCTGTTCGCTCAGCACCTTTTTGCCATCACCCACCTTGGCCAGCCTATGCGCTATCATGCTTGCTGTTTCGCAGCAGGGATAGTTTTTATCTTCCACATAGTTCCACCTATATGTCTTGTCATTTAGTTTCAGTGCTTTCAATAGGGCTTTCTGGCTCACCTCTTTCAGCTGGCACAGTTGCTCATACAGCGCACTCACCTGCTCCATACTGCCCAGCACATCACTAGTCACATCGTCATCATCATCGCGTCTTAGTATTCTCAGGTCATTTATCCATTTCCATAGTCTATACTCCTGATAGGTAGGGTGAGATTTAGAAACACATTTCAATGGCTCAGTTTTTTTCACACCATCATGCACATATACCCTTTGCTCTAGCGGGCAGTTGCTCACAGTGCCTTTTTTACTTTTCAGCGGTCTTTGGTAAAACAGTATATCCTCTACAAAAAAGTAAATAAAATCCTTCTTCCTTAGCAAGTCCCTATGGTGCACATTGTGCGGATACAGCTCTTCTATGCATGCCTCATATAGCCCCACATCTTGCAGCGCAGGGTTCAGCGCACATTGCTTTTGCATTATCCTTGTCAGCTCATCTTTATAAAATTTACGCTCTATGGTGCGCACTAGTCCACCCCTTATCTTCAGCTCAGGTTTTGCCAGCAAACTGTTGTATATATATTCACCTACTGTCAGTCCACTCAGTTCTATCTCAGATTCTGTTTTCTTTTTTTGCAGTTTCCAGTCACCCTCTTGCGGTGCTCTAAAGCTCCGCTTCACTGCCCCATCCTTTCCCAGTTTTGGCTGTCCTTCGCTGTCCAGTTCTGTAGTCACTATAAAATCTCTCACCTTCCCTTCCCAGTCCATTAGCGACTGTTTACTCGCCCTTCTATAAATCCACCCGTTTTCCAGTAGCATATTATACCACACCTCTGTCTTACCTTTCACTGGTGGATCAGCGGTCACTTGCATCACTTTTAGCGAGTGATATTCCTCTATCTTACTATTGTTTTCCTCTACATCCTCACCCCTTGTTTGGTAGTAGCCACGCTTCTGGTTAAAGTGTAGCAGCAGCCATCCCAGCTCCTCATTGCTCAGTAACTTACTCAGTCCTTTTTTTCTTAGGTAATATATTGTCCAGTCATAGGGCACCCTTTTATTGTCAGCTAGTAGCTCAGGCTGCGCATCTTTCATCTCTGCCAGCATATCTGCAAACGACGACTGAAAAATAAAATTACCAGCAGCATCATAAGCATACTTGGTTTCTGTTTCTGGCAAAAATTTACCGTATCTAGTGTCAAAATCTATATTACTCGCATAATGCTGAGGCAAAAAACCAAGCACATTCAGCACCCTATGTAGTCGCTCTCTACGCAGCAAATATCGCTCTAGCAGCCTCCTTGCCATTCTAAGCTTTGTCCTTTCCGATGCTTTCGATTCTGTAACACCCTTCGCAAATTTCCCAAGCTCATCTTGCGACATAGGCACTATCCTCGACCCCATCCCAATAATCTTACCTTCTTGATTTTCAAAATTTTGCGCTATCAAAGCCCATCCTATAGAGTTGGTCCCTAGATCTAATCCTAATATTTTTTTCATTTTTTAAATTTTCTGTTTTACTTTTACCACTTGAAAGCAAGTCACAATAAGGATTATTCCGTTGTGAAAACTTATAAGGCGGGGCAACTCGCCTTTTCTTTTGCCCCTACCTTATCCTTGCCCTCTTACGCAATATAAACACTTTCACATTACAATCCTACTGCATACACAAATATTCTATACTCATTTCCCCTATATCATTGATTATCAAGCTCTTACAAACCAAAATATTTTCTTCAGCCACCGTAGCTAGCAGCAACAGAGGCCATTACCCAACATATCCATATAGAAAGAGACAGCACACAACACAAAAAAGCCCCATAGCGAACCAACAGCCAAATGACCTAACAACGACTTTAGTTGCCGTAGCCCCCAGAACCGAACCCCTAAAACAAGCACCACCCCCAACCCTAAACCATCAGCCCCAACCATGAACCCACATAGGCAAATAAGAAAAGTTGCCCAATCCTTCGCACTCACACTCCGCACCCGCGCTCACCTTAGCTGCGGAGCGATCGCAATAATGGGGTCCTTTTGTTTGCTACTTTATTTTGGACAAGCAAAATAAAGTAGGAGCACCCGGGCAGAATAACACAAGCAAATAACACTAGAGAAACAACACAAGCAAAAAACACCAATCAGAACAACACCAATC
>CALRKH020000194.1:0-4322 GCA_943367855.1 Asaia bogorensis
GGAGTAACTCACTTCACAGGATTGTTGATTAGTTTTTCGCTAGTTTTCGCCCTTTTAGCAGATCTTTTCTTACTTCCTGTGCTTCTTTTTCCATTGAAAAAGGTATGGGATATGAAAGTCAAAGCTCCAGTCCATCCCAAGTGAATGTGGCAGATACAGGGTAGTGATCAGAGTAGTCAACCTCCCGATGTGTGTCAAACTGTAGGGGAATGAGGCTTGGTGTGGAGAAAATATGGTCTATTCTTAGGAAAAAAAGTACTCGGTTATAAGTAAACCCAAAGCCCCTTCCAGCAACCTCAAAGGCATTTTTCAGCTTTTGACTCAATTTGAAATAGGCATAGGAATATGGGATTTCATTAAGGTCTCCCATCAGAATAACAGGATAAGGGCTATTGCTGAGATGCTCATAGATTAAGGTAAGCTGCTCGTTCCGCTTTAAACTCCCACGATGAAGTTTGCCGAGTGTCTGCCGATAAACCTGTTTTGCTTGATCATAGGTTTCCAATGCTTCAGCCTGGATGGCCATCGACTCCAAGTGAACGTTGTAAATACGTACCGTGTCTTTACCCACTTGAATATCTGCAAACATCGCTCCGTTGGATTTTTGATTGTCAAAAACCAACCCTTCATTCACGATGGGTTGTCTTGAAAAAATTGCCATGCCCATAAATCTTTTTTTGTCATTTCCATCTAGCACCTGGTAAGCATATTCATACTCCCCGTTTTTGCTGAAGATCTTAATGGCATTTCGACTACTTATGGTGTAGTCTTGGTAAAACTCCTGGAAGACTTTGATATCAGCAGGATGGTCGGCAAGCCAAGTGAAAACGTTAGAATCCAAGTCATCGCTTTTTTCTTTCCTGTAAAAAAAACCGTGCGTATTATAGGTAAGTACTTTTAGACCATCTGTATTTTCTTTTTTGGGATTGATCTGAAAGGTGATAAAAAGGAACTTATATCCCAAAAGAAGACAGGTAAGTGGAAAAAATGCAAGCTTTCTCCAAGCAAGAGCCAAAATCAGAAAAAGCAGAATGTTGAAAATGACAACGACAGGTATCAAAAAGGGTAAAAGTCCAGCGTAGGGGAAGATTTCAGGTGAAATGAACACGCTAGAAAAAATAAAGAGACTCAAAATAAAAATTATTCCGGTGAGGTATTTCATCTGATTTTATTCGTTTCGTAATCTTACTTTTTTACATACGAGATTCCTTTATTGATCCTCTGGGAAATAAAGGGGGGATTGCATGGTTTATTTCGGATGATATTCCCAACTGTGGATTTCAAAAATGGTAAATTTTACTCAAATAGAATGACCAATTGGTATAATCAAAGTTAAAAACGTTGGATCGGTTCCTTCTGCATTTATAAAGGAGAATTTGTTTTCCAATTGTTTTGAAAAAAGCCGATTTAAGGATTAAATCAATAACTAGGAGTGGTGCTTAACCCAATCTGAAATTGTGGATTTTCCTTAGGAAACAATTAAAGTTTGGAATTAATAAGAATCCGAAAGTTTACCTTAGTTTGGTACGCAAGAATTTTTCAGATCATTTGGCATAATTTTACGTACTTACTTTCGATCAACCATTTCACTTCAATATGAAAAAACATTACAGCCTTTGGATTGCAGCTTTGGTATTCACCCTCACCTATTCATGCCAGCCAAAAACTCCCGAAACTACAGAATCGGCATCTGAAGAGTCAGTGGAAGAGGCATCCTCTGAGCAGCGACCTAGTCCTTTGGAAGTTAAAGAGGGGCAAATTGGTGGAAAACAACTTAAAATTCAGTACGGATCGCCATCAGTCAAGGGAAGAACAATCTGGGGAGACTTGGTGCCTTATAATGTAGTTTGGAGAACTGGTGCAAATGAGGCTACCTATGTCGATTTTTCATCTGACATGGTAATTGAAGGACAAACCATAAAAGCAGGTAAGTATTCTATTTTTTCAATTCCAAAGGAGAGTGGAGACTGGACTGTGATTTTCAACTCTGATTGGGACTTGGAACATGGACATTTTCAGTACAATGAGAAAAATGATGTACTTAGAGTTGATGTTGCACCCGTTTGGGAATCTTCCTCTACTGAAAAACTTTCGATTGATATTGAATCCCCCGGCTTTGTGATCAGATGGGAAAAGCTAAAGCTTCCAGTATCTGTACAATAAATCAATGTGAATCCCCAGTGTTAAAATCTGGGGATTTTTTTTGGCTTTAATTTTTTTAGTAGTTTATAGACCGATTACCCTACCTCTACCTTTCTTTCCGTGAAATGAAATATGTATCATTCATTTTTGTCTTAAGCATCACCTTAGCTTTAGGCATTTTTGTCTCTAGGCCTTTTGGACAAATACCTCCTTTGGCACCTCTTCTAGATCCCAATCATGGATTTTGGCAAAACTCCTTCAGCGAAGATCAATTGGCGGAGGAGGAATTGGCTTTAAATAGCCTATCTGCCGAGGTGCAGGTCTTGTATGATGAGCATCTCATACCGCACATTTTTGCCCAAAATGACTTGGATTTATATCGCGCACAAGGTTACATCACGGCTAAGCATCGACTCTGGCAAATGGAATTTCAGACCAGAGCAGCCGCTGGGAGAATTTCTGAAATAGTTGGTCCTGTAGCATTAGACTTGGATCGGATGACGCGAAGAAAAGGTCTTGCATTCGGAGCAGAGTTAGGTATAAAATATCTAAAAGAAAATGATCCAGAAACTCTTGCCTTGGTGGAAGCATACGCTGACGGTGTGAATCAATACATCAATCAGCTTTCCGATGCCAAGCTTCCTGTAGAATATAAAATACTCAATTATCGACCCGAACCTTGGTCAGCATATAAGTCCCTATTGCTGTTAAAGTATATGTCCGATATGCTAGTAGGAGATAGAGACCTTGAGTATTCAAACCTTAGAAAAATTCTCGGAGACTCTAAGTTGAATAGGTTATACCCTGATTTTCCCAAAGCAAATGATCCTGTTATAGAGAAAGAACGCATTTGGGATTTTCAACCTTTACCAGTCGCTAAACCAGACAGCATTAATTTTCCTAACGATGAATTGGTCCTTGAGCCTTTAGATCAGCCGGTAGAAGGCACAGGATCAAACAATTGGGCAGTTCATGGTAGCAAGACAAAAAACGGGAATCCTATATTGGCTAATGATCCGCATTTAAGTTTGAATTTACCCTCTCTTTGGTATGCAATGCAGCTGAGTACTCCAGAACATTCTGTAAAAGGGGCAACCCTTCCGGGTGCTTTAGGAGTTATTTCAGGTTTTAATGAGCACATCGCTTGGGGGGTTACGAATGCAACCAAGGATACCAGGGATTGGTACAAAATTGAATTTAAAGATGGCGATAGAAGTGCGTATAAATATGGTACTGAATGGAAAGAAACTCAGGTAAGAATTGAAGAGATCAAGATTAAAGGTCAGGAAACTTATCTAGATACCGTTATCTATACTCATTACGGTCCAGTGGTTTATGACAGGACATTCAAAAGTGATCGTCAGGATGTCAATTTTGCACTTCGATGGATAGTACATGAGGGCTCCAATGAGCAAAAAACATTTTTGAAGCTCAACAAAGCCAAGAGCCACTCAGACTATAATGCTGCTTTGGATCATTACGCGGCACCAGCACAAAACTTTGTTTTTGCCTCTAAAAGCGGAGATATCGCGATGAGGATACAAGGTAAATTTCCGCTGAAGTGGGCTGGGCAAGGTAAATTCTTTATGGATGGAGCTGATCCTAGAATGGAGTGGCAGGGGTTTATTCCGAATGAGCATAATGCAATTACACTAAATCCTCAGAGAGGATTTGTGTCCTCTGCAAATCAACATCCCGTGGACCCAAGTTATCCTTACTATGTATTTGACAACTCTTATGAGCATTACAGGAATAGAAGGCTAAACAATCGACTTACTGAAATGAATCAAATTACAGTGGATGACATGAAAGCACTTCAATTTGATAATTTCAACTTACAAGCTGCTGAAGCTTTACCAGTCATGCTCAATTTATTGGGAACCTATGAGGCAGAATCGACCGAGGCAGACAAATATGTCAAAGAGTTAAGGTCTTGGGACTTTTTTGCTGATCCCAATAAAAAAGGACAAACACTTTACAGTATTTGGTTTGCAGAAGTTATAGAGAGTGTTTGGCGGGAATTGATGGATAATAAAATTCCCTTGGTGCGTCCAAATGCCTATCAGACGATCGATTTGTTGACAAATTATGGCAATGATTCCATTTTTGACTTGAAATCAACGGAATCCGTTGAATCTGCGGAATATCATGTTCGAGTAGGGTTTGATTCCTTATTGGTG
>CALRKH020000195.1:0-4321 GCA_943367855.1 Asaia bogorensis
AACATACACTTTGCCTACAGGTTGTTTTACCAATCTCGTGATAACAGTTATAGCTCCACCATCGCCAATAGTTGGCTCATCTCAGCTATGTGCTGGGAGCAACACCACAATGACCAATGCCACACTTGGTGGTGTATGGTCTGCTAGCACACCTACTGTAGCAACAATAACAAGCGCAGGCTTAGTAAGTGGTTTGACTGCTGGAACAAGTGTGCTCTCATATAACATAATAGGTGGGTGTGCTGCCACTAAAATTATCACTGTTAACCCATTGCCACCAGCAATAGGTGGCGCATCTGGCGGATGTCTTGGGTCTCCTGTAGCTCTAACCAACATTGCTGTAGGGGGAACATGGTCTACCAGCACACCTACAGTGGCTAGTGTACATTCTGTAACGGGAACACTGACAGGTCTAACACTAGGCATAGCCAATATTACTTATACACTACCAACAGGCTGCGCTACGAGTACTTCTATATCTATAAATCCTGTACCAGCATCTATAAGCGGAACATCTTCATTGTGCTTGGGAGCTGGTAGTGTGCTGAGTAGTATTACAAGTGGCGGTAGCTGGAGCAGCACTAATCCATTAGTAGCTACCATTAGCTCTGGCTTATTGGCCTCGGCAAGTGCTGGCACTACGATAATATCTTACACACTAATAACAGGTTGCGCCTCTACCCTATTGGTTACAGTGCATCCGTTTGCCAATATAGTAGGGCCTGCAACCATCTGCCAAAGAGATACCATAACGTTTAGCAACAGTGTGGGTGGAGGTAGCTGGAGCAGTAGTACTATAGGTGTGGCCACGGTATCGCCTACGGGAAGAGTAAATGGAGTGTTGGCGGGTGTGGCTGTCATCTCCTATTCGATGCCATCGGGCTGTGTAGCCACAAAAGCAGTAACTGTGAATCCGCTACCTTCTGTATTTACAGTATCGGGAGGAGGCAGCTTCTGTGAAGGAGAAGCAGGAGTGCCTATTGCACTTAATTCATCGCTGATGGGACAAGGCTATGCGCTATATAGAGACACTACGTTGATCATGTTTACACCGGGAACTGGCAGCGCTCTATCTTTCGGCACCTTCTCTGTAGCTGGCACTTATAGTGTACGCGCCAATATTTATAGTACGGGCTGCATAACAAGCATGGCGGGAGTGGCAATAGTGACCCCAATAGCAATAGGGCCTGCAGGTGTGACGATAGTATCATCCACAAGTGATACTATATGCGAGGGAACAAGTAGCACCTTTAGCACAATAACACACTTGGGTGGCTCTATGCCTAGCTATATATGGCGTGTAAATGGCGCATATGTGAGTGGAGCTAGCTCCTATACCTACACCCCAGCTAACGGAGACATAGTGAGCTGTATGCTGAGTAGCAGTGCATCTTGTGCGGTGCCAGCAGTGGCTACTGATACACTAGCTATAACTGTATTGCCAACAGTGAACCCGACAGTGCTAGTGAGCACCAGCCCTAATGATACTATATGTGCGGGCACTGTGGTGGATATGAGTGCAACAACAACCGGTGGAGGTAGTGCACCATTGCTACAGTGGCAGCGTAATGGGCTAGCCGTAGCAGTAGGCGCAACCTATAGCTACGCACCGAGTGATGGTGACGTAGTAATGTGCCAACTAATATCTAATGCCCAATGCAGGAGCAGAGATACTAGCAATTCATTACCTATTTTGTTTGAAGTATTGCCTATATTATCACCTACTGTTACCATCAATGCGCTACCTGGATTTAACCTGAATGCTGGACAAACAGCAACTTTTAATGCACTAGTAGCTAATGCAGGCATTGAGCCCACCTATAGCTGGCGCATAAATGGCAGCCTAATAGCTGGCGCAACCAGCTCCGTTTTCACATATGGACCGTTTTCTACTGGAGATGTGGTGAACTGTAGTGTAACTGCTGGAGCACCATGTGGGGGCGCAACAACAACTGTAGATAGTATAGTGACGGTGCAAGCTGTAGGCATTGGCCAAGTAGATAATAGATGGAGCTGGTCATTGCAGCCTAACCCTAATAATGGTCAATTCCGATTTGTGGGGGCAGGTCTTATAGACATAACAGAAGTAACGGCAACCGTAACAGACCTACTAGGCAGGCAACTGATAAATGAGTACATCAATGTAACTAATGGGGTGGTAAATGCAACAATAGACATGCCAAAGGATGTAGCCAATGGTAGCTATCTGCTAAGCGTGCACGCAGGCAGCTATAAATGGATATGTCATTTTGTAGTGGTGAAATAAAAAGACAGAGTTTATGCACATGCCTGCAAAAATACTTAGGCTATGCAATGAAAAATCGGTAATTTTGCCGCGGTTTTACCAAAAATCATTATTGATTAATATATGTCAGGCCAACTCAAAGAAGTCCGCAACCGAATAAAATCTGTAACATCTACTCAGCAGATAACTAAAGCCATGAAGATGGTAAGTGCTGCTAAATTGCGTCGTGCGCAAGATGCTATATTGCAAATGCGTCCTTATTCGCAAAAACTACAGGAAATGCTCAGCAATATAGTTAGTGCTACATCGTCTGAAGTAAATCTTCCATTGGCAGTAGAGCGCCCTATAGAAAAAGTGTTGCTGATAGTAGTAACATCTGATCGTGGGCTTTGTGGTGCTTATAATGCGAATGTGATAAAAGCAGCCCGTGCCCGTATAGTAGACAACTATGCATCTCAGCATGCTAAAGGCAATGTAACTATACTACCAATTGGTAAAAAAGGTTACGAATTTTTCCAAAGAAACAACTACAAATTAGTTGATGCTTATTGGGATATATTCGGCGATCTATCTTTTGAGAATGTGCGCCGTGCTGCATTGCACGCACAACAAGCATTCTTGAATAAGGAATATGACAAAATAGAGCTAGTATATAGTCAATTTAAAAATGCGGCTACTCAGGCCTTTGTTACAGAGCAATACCTACCAATACCCAAGGTGGCCAACGCTAATACTAGCAAAAAAACAGATTTTATCTTTGAGCCGTCTATGACAGTATTGCTTGAAGAGTTAATGCCTAAGATATTGAACACGCAAGTTTTCAAGGCTGTGCTAGATGCAAATGCATCGGAACATGGGGCACGTATGACTGCAATGGATAAAGCATCGGAGAATGCGAATGAGCTATTGAAATCATTGAAAATAAGCTACAACCGCGCTCGTCAGGCGGCTATCACTACAGAGCTTACTGAGATAGTGAGCGGTGCAGCTGCGCTACAAGGTTAAACTTTCAATCAACTTATAGAAAAACATCTTCGTATTGATACGGAGATGTTTTTTATTTTTAGTGTGTCGTTATGCAGTTGTTGTTCAATATTCTTTTGGCTTTCCGTTCTATACGGAATAACAAATTGCGGTCTGCAATAACCATCTCTATCATTGCATTGGGCATAATGTCGCTAGTAGGCATATTAACCGCCATAGAAGTACTGAAAGCAAGTGTGTACTCCAACTTTAGCAGTATGGGAGTGAACACTTTTCAAATAACGAGTGACGTAATAAAACGAAAAAGACATAAAAGTGGCGGAGAAAATGTGACTGTAACTGAAGGTAGAAATATAAGTTATGAAGAAGCCAAAGCCTTTAAAGACCAATATTTCTTCCCGTCTCACTCCAGCATGTCTTTTACAGGCACATCGGTAGCCACAATCAGATTTGGCTCTCAAAAAACAAACCCCAATGTGAGGGTGGCAGGCGTAGACGAACAATACCTGACGGTAACGGACACCAAGCTACAATATGGACGAAATTTCTCCACATCTGAGATACAAACAACATCATACGTATGCCTGCTAGGAGATGGAGTAGCTAAAAAACTATTCAGAAACAAGGTACGTAATGCCATCAATGCAGTGATATCGGCAGGTGATGTAAAGTGCAGAGTTGTGGGCATACTGGAGGCCAAAGGTGGCAGTATGATGATGGATGGTGACAACAAAATATTGATACCTATCAACACCGCACGAGCATTGTTTGGAGGGAATAACTCTTACCTATTGAGTGTAAGAGTGCCCACTGTAGAACAAAAAAATATTGCTATGGAGGAAGCTGAGGGTATTTTTAGAGTGATTAGGAAACTACCACTTGGCACGGCAGAAAACTTTACTATATCTCAAAATAACGATATGGTAGAGATAGTAATGGATAATATTTTTTACATACGCATAGCTGCAATAGTAATAGGCATCATTACCTTACTTGGGTCTGTAATAGGGCTCATGAACATAATGCTGGTATCTGTAGCAGAGCGCACCAGAGAGATAGGGGTGAGCAAAGCATTGGGGGCAAGATCGTCGA
>CALRKH020000196.1:0-4087 GCA_943367855.1 Asaia bogorensis
AGTGGATCGTTTTGGTCATTAGGAATCAGTAAGCTAGGGTCAATTCCATATCTGGAAAAACCACCACTAACACCCATTCCCAAATAGGACTTGGCGCCAGTTCTCATCCTGTATGCATAGGTCACTAATCCGCCTGTATTGACAGTAGGACCGATGCGATCATCCACAAAAGACACCCCGAAGCCCATCGTGCCTTCGTTGGCACTGAAGTCAGCAGTCACGGTCATCGTCTTGGGTGCACCGGGAAAATTGGTCCACTGATTACGATACGTGCTTTGGATATAGCCTTCGTTTTTGTATCCGGCATATCCTGGATTGATATGCAAGCCATTAAACATGTACTGGCTGTACTGCGGAAGCTGTTGGCCCTTTACCCAGCCCGATAGGGCTAGGAAAAGGATCAACGTTCCATATTTTTTCAATTTAGTATATAACATAACGATTGTTTTTTCTGAGGTTAATTACCTGAATAGTCATTCAATTCATCCATGGATTATTCTCGGATCAGTTGAATCCATCCTTTGAATTCGGTCGGATTACCATTGATATCCACCACAGAGAGGATGTAGAAGTAAGTACCGGAAACCAGTCCTTCTCCAGCCCAATCGTTTTGATACCCTTTCTTCTGGAATACATGGTCACCGTATCTATTGAAGATGACGATCTCGTTTGACCTGAATTTGCCAAGACCTTTGATCACAAATTCATCGTTCTTTCCATCACCATTTGGAGTGATCACATTTGGGATAAAGAAAGGCTGGATTCTTACCGCAGTACTGGAAGTGTTATCTGCTGGCTTCAGTTCTGTCTCCTTTGAAGCAACAGAAGCAGTATTCAGAATCGTTTCTGTAACAGGTGCTGACAATGGTCTTGCTTTCACACTCAATTTGATCTCTACTACCTGACCTGCCTTAAGAGTCGGCAACTTCATGGTAACTTTCTGACCTTCCACCACGGTAGTCAATGTAAGACCTGTTGTTCCTACCAATTGGGCAGATTTGTATTCCAATCCCGCCGGTAGGTTATCGATCACGACTACTTCAGAAGCGTCTGTATCCCCAACATTTCCGACAGTAAGGATGTAAGCAAATTCATCACCTTCCCAAAGGTCTGTCTCTTCAGCCCGCTTGTTGATGGCAAGATCTACTCCATGGAATACTTCAACTACAGCAATAGCATCAGAACAGTTTGTTGGGTCTACCACCTCACAGATACTGTAATGCACAATGTAGGTTCCGACAGGCGTTCCCTTTGGTACATTGAGGTTGCCTAACGCATCGATAGTTACACCCTTCAATCCGCCATCACTCAGAATTGAGATCACGACTTCATCAGCCTTCACTGGCCTTTCATTAAGAAGGTCATTAGTGAGAACATTACCTGCTACACCACCTTTTAGGCCATTGATTGGCTTACTTTGGAAGTTATCATTGATAGCTTCAATGGAGTTTCTGACTATCAAGAAGTAGATCGTCGCTTTTGCACAAGCACCCGGGGTACCGTTATCACAGACTTGGTAAACGATCTCTACAGGACCGATAAATCCTGGTTTAGGAACGAAGGTGTATTCTCCATTTTCTTTGATCTCAAACTCACCTTGCGGTAAGGAAACCTTCTGTGGAGTTACTTTTTGAATATTACCTTCAGAGTCTGTGTCATTTTTCAAGACATTTCCAGACACTGAAAGCTTATTAGACGTGACTGCAAAATCATCAGAAGCCAGAGTAGAGTTAGGAGCATTTTCTCCCAATACGGTGACTTTTTGGTCTGCAATCACACATTTTGCAGGATTACTTGTGTCACACACTTGGTAGGTATAAGTGTCTACTCCTACAAATCCTGCATTAGGAGTGTAGGTAATATCCCCAGTCTGTGGATTGACCGACACAGTACCATTCTTAGGCTGGGTCATAACTTTCACAGAAGCAGGATTCAGGGTTACTGATTTACCACCTGGTCTGTCATTCGACAAGGTCTGAAGAGTTACCGGTTTACCTTTTCTCGTTTCTGCGATATCGGTATGTGCAATTGGAGCATTTACTTCCACATTGATATCCAATACAGTGATCGTTAAAGGCTCAAGTGCACATTCTTCACCCTCTACTGGCGGACATACAGGAACCATGTATACATAGATACCAGGAACATCAGTTACAAAAGAGAAGCTTCCATCACTATTTATTTTGAGTTGAGGATTGCTTCCTTGAGGTTTTTCCTTAGCTGCTCCTGGATCACCATAGGTTGTACCTGCAGTCACCTTATCATTAGTGGCCACATTACCATTTACCGGTACGTTGACAAACGTCGCATTCACATCAGGCTCTGACTTAAATGGCAGGATCTCTAAAACCACTGTCGCATCCTCACATAGGGTCACATCGCCCTCAGTAAAGCAAACCTTGTAGGTGAAGGTGTCTTTTCCTGTAAAGTTGGCGTCTGGAACGTAGGTGAAAGTTCCGTCAGGATTGAAGGTCAGAGTACCATTGGATGGAGAAGAGGTATTAGAGAAAATGCTTCCTGCCGGATAAGTATCATTTCCTACCACAGATGCTTTTACATCTCTGTTTTGCAAGGAAACAAATTTATCGTCGACTGCATTTGGTCCTACGACAATGGTGACCGTCGTTTCTTCACAAACTGTTCCGTTTGGTGAAGGAAGACATACCTTGTAGGTGAACGAATCTACACCTGTAAATCCATCATTTGGCTTATAGGTATAAGTGCCGTCAGCATTAAATACGACAGTTCCATTTTTAGCTTCAGAAGTTTTTGTGAATGTACTTCCTGCTGGATAGGTGTCATTTTTAGAAGCATCACCTGAAACTGAAGTATTAAATGGAGTAGACTCTACATTTGGTCTTGCTACCAAAGCAACCACTAGATGAGAACCTTTAGCAGGTTCTAGATTGCCTCCGGCTGGAGTTCCAGTTACCGTTGCTTCATTGGTAAACGAACCTGCTTCGATATCGGCAGCTTTTACTGAGTAAGTAGCAGTGTAGGTCCAGGTTTCTCCAACATCCAATTTGTTGTTGGTGTTGGTATCGCCGCTAGCATAAGTAGGGCCTGAAGTTGCCTTAGGATCAGATACAGACACATTGCTGATGGTAATATTTCCTGTATTGACCACTACAATGGTGTAATTGAGTACTTCTCCCACTTCTTCGTAGGACTTTTCAGCAGCCGTTTTGGAAATAGTCCAAGAAGGGCTTTGAATAGCCTCAACCGTCTTGCTTCCTTTGGCCGGATTTAAGGTTCCACCAGCAGGAGTGCCTGTAGCTGTAGCTTCATTGGTAAAGCTACCCGCGTCTACGTCAGCCTGGGTTACGGTAGCTTTCGCTGTGTAAGTCCACGTTTCACCCACATCCAACTTATTGTTGGAGTTGGTATCACCGCTTACGTATGTAGGGCCTGAAGAGGCCTTAGGGTCTGTCACCGCCACATTGGAGATGGTCACATTACCTGTATTCTTCACGGCAATGGTGTAATTCAACTCGTCACCGGCAGCATCATAGGTATCAGAGCTGCTCTTGGTCAAAGTCCAGGAAGGATTTTGAATTGCATTAACTGTCTTGCTTCCTTTGGCAGGATTTAAGGTCCCACCTGCAGGAGTACCGCTAGCTGTTGCCTCGTTGGTGAAGCTGCCCGCATCAACGTCAGCCTGGGTTACAGTAGCTTTCGCAGTGTAAATCCAAGTTTCACCCACCTCCAATTTGTTGTTTGAGTTGGTATCACCACTTGCATAAGTAGGGCCTGAAGAGGCCTTAGGGTCAGTCACCACTACATTACTGATAGTCACGTTGCCCGTATTTTTCACCGCAATCGTGTAATTTAGCTCGTCACCGGCAGCATCATAGGTATCAGAACTGCTCTTGGTCAAAGTCCAAGAAGGATTTTGGACAGCAGTTATTTTTTGTTGGTCAGTGATTTCTAGGTTTCTTCCATCTACAGATTTTCCTGTAGCCTTAGCAATATTGGTGAAGGATCCATCGTCTAGATGCCTTTGTGTAATGGTAACCGTTGCAACATAAATCCACTCTTCTCCAATTTCAAGGATACCATTGGAATTTGAATCACCTCCCAAATAATC
>CALRKH020000197.1:0-4076 GCA_943367855.1 Asaia bogorensis
TATCTCCTATCAATCTCAAAAACTGTTTTGAAACTGTTATTTTTTTAATCCCGATTGAATCTATTATTATAATCGCGGTTGCTTGGTAATATTGATTATCATCTGCTATAGTATAAAAATCAAGTTCACCATTTTCCTTTTTCATTTCCTCAATCTGTCTATCAGTGGGATAAACCAAAATTGCACAATCAAAATCTACTTCTTCGAAACTATGGTCTTTTATTTGAAATTTTGACAAATAACTATCTAGTTTAAAATAGTCTTCATATTCGAACTTAGAGGTATCTATTATTTCAACTGGATGAATAGTAAAGCTATCAGATGAATTATTGTCAGTTTCTTGCTTTTTGCTCGAGCAACTGAAAAAGCCAATTATAAAAACAAAAGTGAAGAGTGATTTCATTTTATATTTAACAAATCATTAAACTAACATCTTCTATTCCAATATGCAAATTAGTTCTTCTATTCTTCTAATTCTAAAAAGTCAAAAGGGATTGATTCAAGGAATAAATCCAACTTTTTCAGGTAAGCTTTCTCAAAAAGTTACTTGGTCGATGACCAAACAAAAAAAGGAGATTGCTCTCCTTATTTGAATTTTTGTGGATTTTCCAGAATCACTCTGACATCCTCTGGACTGGTTTTTTGCTTTCCAGTAAGCAGGTAAATAATCATTCCCGCGTCAGATGGATCAAATTCATCTCCCTTTTTTGCCGCCTCCAATCGGGAGTAAAGCCAATCCCATGATCCTTTTTCGAAGGGTTTTGCTTCCTTTTTTGGTGAGGTTTTGATCCAGTCGTAGTCTGATTTTTTGGCTTTCAAGCCCTCATATCCTTCTCCGCCATTTTGATCTAGGATATGGTCCATCTGAAGGCCCTTAGAACCAAAGCTTTCCTTAATTTTCTCCCAAGTCCAGCCTTTGTGGGTTTCCCATTCGTAAGGCTTTTCGGCATGCTCATCGTTCCAAGTAGAATGAGAAATCAACTTGACATACTTCAACTTGGTCGAATCTGCTTCATTTAGCGAGTTTCCGATCACTTCCATTGGGCCCGCAGCTATTATCGTCAGCGGATTTTTGGCAGAGCTTTCATTGATCTGCGTGGTGATTTCAATGATGGCATAGTTGGGGGCATTGACCGCTTCGATAAACTTGGTCTTTTTGAAACCAAACATCTTGGCACCGATAAAGGCACTTTCCCTCATCTGTGCAGCCGCACCCGGCTTTTCTTTGTTGGAACCCCAAGTATGGTCACTGAAGGAATATACCGTGACACGATCCTGCAATCCATATGCGGCTAGCAGTGCCAAAGACATCGGCGTGGCAGCCCAGTCGTCTTCATCGTGTTCATTACCATCTGAACTGATGATAATACGACCCATGGAAAAAGGAACCGTCTGACCAAACGTGACGGGTACGAGAAAAAAAGAAATGGTAAGAAAAGAGAATGCTAAACGAATGCTGAATTTCATAAATAAGGTTTATTTCAAGACGACGAATTTGCCAAGGTAGGAGTTTTGAGAATCACCCAAGATCCACACCAAATAGGTACCTGAAGGTAGAGCGAAAATGCCAAGTTCGGCTTGAGTTTCGGAAACTTTAACGATAGACACCAACTCGGTCACCTTTTTGCCTTCCAATGAATATACCTGAATGGCAGAAGTTTCAAGCATCGCATCATTTGGCAACAGGAGTTGAATTTTGACTGAGGCAGGGTTAGGGAAAAGGATCAACTCCACAGGTGGCTTGACCCAATTTCCACCAAGACCGGATACTGTCAAGGTCACCGATTTGAGCCTAGCTACACAACCAGATGCGGAAGTCAATTCTACCAAATACTCACCCATCGAATCTACCGTGAGCACACGGGCTGTAGCACCGGAAAGCTTCTCTCCATTTCTAAACCACTGGTAGGTAAAATTACCTTCAGGAGCTCTCAGGATATTTCCGTCGACCAGAATTTCTCCGCTTGGCAAAGGATTGACTTTTACTTCTACGTCAACCGACTCAGAAAGACAGCCTCCGGCATACCTGATCACGGCATGATATTTTCCTGATTCGGAGACTTCAAGCGTTTTGCCTGTTTGACCGGGAATTTCTACCCCATTTCTTCTCCAACGCACCACTTCAAAGGATGCAGATGAAGTCAACGTCAAGGTTCCTTTTTCTCCCTGACAAAACTGGGAAGGTCCAGAGATGGAGACCGGTGAAGCCTCCAATCGTCTGACGGTAAGTTTGGCAGTAGCCTCAGCAACATTGCCTGACCCGTCGACTGCTCGGATTGCCACTGAAAACTCTTTTCCCAAATCCTCACAGGTTGCAGTATTTTTTGAAATAGTGACTTGATTGATGGTGCAGTTGTCCAAGATAGATGCAAGGAAATTCTCTGGCTTCAGTTCAATTGGACCCTTTTGCACGTCGTAATCCAACACGTAATCTTTGGAAACCAACACAGGCGCTTCCTTGTCCTGAACCTTCACCTTCGCTGTTTCAGTCCAGGTTTGGCCTGTCTGGTTTTTGATGGTGACGGTTACTTCTTTTTCCCCCAGATCGGAACAGGTAAACTCCGTTTTGCTCAAGGTCACCGACAAGGTTGCATCCGCCAATGGCCAAGTCACAAATACCTGAGAAGGACTAAGCGTAGCTTTTCCTGTAGAATTGAGAGTAAGGTCTACAGGGTTTTTCAATGGGCCATAAAGCTTAGAAATCAAATTAACCACCACCGATTTGGATTCAACCAAGCATCCACCTGACGGAATCACTCGGGCATAGTAGGTTCCAGATTGGGTGACACGTAGGGTTTTTCCTTTTTCTCCAGCAATCACTTGACCGTCTTTTATCCAGGAATCGACCGTGTAGGAAAACTCCTCTCCCAGTTTGACTTCAAGAATTTCACCAGCTATTCCCTGATAGGATTCTGCCGGTGTGATTGAGATCTTTTTAGATTCTTGGGTGGATGGAAAAAAGGAAATCAGTTTGGAAGTCATATTCCCAGACAGATCAGTCGCGGTAAGGATGATCTCAATGGGCAAATCCAAATCACCACAAGTGAGTCGAGACTTATTGATGGTAATAGATTTAATGCCACAATTGTCAGCGACAGAACCGACAAAATCCTCTGCCTTTAATTCTAACACTCCCAATACCTTGTCCAAGCTCAAACTTGGAGTTTTGGTCACTAAGACAGGCGCTTCTTTGTCCTGAACCTTCACTTTTGCCACTTCAGTCCAGGTTTGACCAGTCTGATTCTTGATGGTAACGGTGACATCTTTTTCCCCCAGATCGGCACAGGTAAACTCCGTTTTGCTCAAGGTTACCGACAACGTTGCATCTGTCAAGGGCCAAGTCACAAATACCTGAGCCGGACTCAAGGTAGCTTGACCAGCTGAATTCAGATTGAGTTCGACAGGGTTTTTTAAAGGCCCATAGGGCTTGGAAAGCAAATTAACCGTCACTGCTTTGGTCTCCACCAAACATCCGCCTGCAGTAATCACTCGGGCAAAGTAATTCCCAGATTGAGTGACGTTCAGTGTTTTTCCTTTTTCTCCTGAGATCACCTGAAAGTCCTTTACCCAAGAATCAACCGTATAGGCAAACTCCTCACCTAACTTAAGCTCCAAAGTCTCTCCAGCTATTCCTTGATAAGATTCTGCGGGTGTGATCGAGATTTTTTTAGATTCGATCGGATTTAGATACACTTTCCTTGTCTTAGTGGTAGCATTTCCTGATCGGTCAGTGAGTGTAATCCTGATTGGGATCGGTTCTCCTGTCAAGTCTGCACAAGTCAATTCCCTTCGGTCAAAGTCAATACTTACTCCACCATTATTCAGACAGTTTTCGGTAATGAACTCCTGACGAATATAAAAGCTCTCCGGATCCAAAGTCACTTTTCCCAAAACCTTGTCAAAAGCTAAATATGCATCTGTCGCCTCAAAATCAGGGGCGATTTTATCCAAAACGGTAACAGCCACTTTCCCACTCCACTCTTGGTTTTGCGCGTTTTTTATAGTCACTGTGATTTCCTTCACGCCAAGGTCAACACAGGTAAAAAGCAAACTTCTGCTGTAAGTAAAAGTCCAAT
>CALRKH020000198.1:0-4074 GCA_943367855.1 Asaia bogorensis
TACTACCTTTAGCTTTTTCTTTTCTTGGTTTACCTCTTCGATAGTGCCGTTGAAATCGTTGAACGGACCATCTACTATCTTGACGGTTTCGCCTACGATGTAAGGATCGGCGTAGCTGATGCCTTGCTCGCTCACCTCGTCCATTTTACCGAACATTTTGTTCACTTCGCTTTTGCGGAGTGCTGTAGGGTTGTCTTTGCCGAGGAAGTGGATAACACCAGATACATTCTTAACTGTATGGATGATATCGTCGGTTAGTTTGCCATCGTTAGCCTCGAGGAGGATGTAACCTGGGAACAAGGTTTTTTCGCGGAGTACTTTTTTACCGTTTTGAACCTTGAATATTTTTTCGACTGGGCAAAGCACCTGTACAACAGAGTTGGCCCAATTGTTGATTTTTACTTCTTTATCGAGGTATTCTTTTACCTTTCTTTCTTTGCCGCTCACTACGCGTAGCACATACCACTTCGTATCGGGTGCTGGCTGCTGTGGTGTTTCCTGGGCAACTACTACTTCGCTCATTGATTCCATTTAAGATTAACCTCCGATGATGTTATAAATAGTGGTCAGTACCTGACGAGAGCCGAAATCGAGACCGAAGATAACAATAGTAACGAGGGCTAATGAGGCCAACACTATGAGTGTAGTTTGTTGGAGTTCGTCCCAAGAAGGCCAAGACACTTTGTGCAAGAGTTCGTCGTAAGCTTCTTGTACATAATTGCCTAATTTGCTCATAAGCTTGATTGTTGAAGCCTTATGACACACCGATAAAGGTATCGGGCGGCATAAGGCCGGTTAAAAAAATTTGGCACGGGCACGCGGATTCGAACCACGATCGAAGGTTTTGGAGACCTCTATTCTACCATTGAACTATGCCCGTAAGAGCTTACCCCGATACTGCCGGGGCGATGGCTATAAATCAAAAAGTCAAAAGAAAAAACCTTTTGACTTTTGGCAGTACTGCACAAAGGTAAGTAAATAATTTTGTTTTTTCAGCATTTAGTTGATTTTAGTTCAAATAGTATTTTTAGGCTAGTGAGGGAGGTGCATGATATAATAAAAGGGTAAATCGGAGTATTTTTGGCGGATGAAAGTAAGAGTAAGATTTGCGCCGAGCCCAACGGGAGGATTGCACCTGGGTGGTGTGCGTACTGTATTATATAATTATCTGTTTGCGAAGGCGCATGGTGGTGATTTTGTGCTGCGCATAGAGGACACTGACCAAGGGCGCTATGTGGCTGGTGCCGAACAATATATACTAGACTGCCTGGAGTGGTGTGGACTGGTGCCCGACGAGAGCCCTGTGAAGGGTGGCCCACATGCCCCCTACAGACAGAGTGAGCGCAAACAGCTATATGGCCAATATGCGGAGCAACTGGTGGCTGCCGGGCATGCCTACTATGCCTTTGACACGCCGGAGGAGCTAGACCATATGCGCCAAGCGTATAGGGCTGACGAGCACACGCCAGCACAGTATGACGGGAACACCCGCATGCGCATGCGCAACAGCCTGACCCTGAGCGCTGAAGAAACACAACAGCTGATAGCTGCTGGCACCCCCTATGTGGTGCGCATAAAGATGCCACAAGGGGAGCAGATAGGGCTGAATGATATGATATGTGGCGAGATGACATTTGACAGTGGGCTGGTGGACGACAAGGTGCTGCTGAAAGCTGACGGCATGCCAACGTATCACCTAGCGGTGGTGGTGGACGACTACCTGATGCAAATAACCCACGCCTTTAGAGGGCAGGAATGGCTGCCAAGCGCGCCCGTGCATGTGCTGCTGTGGGAGCGACTGGGCTGGAAGGAGCATATGCCGCAATGGGCACACCTGCCGCTGATACTAAAACCGGACGGGAATGGAAAGCTGAGCAAAAGAGATGGTGACCGATTAGGGTTTCCGGTGTTTGCGATGAACTGGCTGGACCCGAAAACGAATGAGCTAACGAAGGGTTTCAGAGAGATGGGCTTTTTGCCAGAGGCTTTTGTGAATATGCTGGCTATGCTGGGCTGGAATGATGGGTCGGGCAAGGAAATCTTTAGCATGGAGGAGCTGATAGGAGGGTTTGATATAGGCAGGGTGCACAAGGGTGGTGCAAAATTTGACTACGAGAAAGCGAAGTGGTTCAACAATCAGTATATACAGCGCACGCCAAATGAGGAGCTGGCACGCCTGGCCCTACCCTACCTGCAAGAGCAAGGTGTGGAGCCAGCGGCTGCTGCCCTGCTGCAGGTGGTGGCACTGATAAAAGACAGATGCACGCTGCTGACGGACTTTTGGGCTCAGGGGCACTTCTTCTTTAAAACACCAGTGATAGAAGACAGAAGTGCTATAACTGATAAATGGAACGAACAGAAGCAACAGTTTATGGTGCAGTGGAGCGCTAGCCTGCTGACGCTGGGCGAATGGAATGCGGCTGCAATAGAGAACTCGTTCAACGAAGGGGTGCAACAGGCTGGGCTGAAGAAGGGAGATGTGATGCTACCCCTGCGCATAATGCTGGTGGGCGGCAAGTATGGGCCTGGGGTGTTTGGGATAGCAGAGGTGATAGGGCGCGAAGAAACTGTGCGCAGGATAATGGATGCTATAGCATAAGCTAAAAAAAGTAAGTAAAGAGAACACAACGAGCCCCTGGCAGATGCCGGGGGCTTGCTGTGTGTGGTGGGGGTGCATGGAGCATGAGTTTGCATTACCTTTGCGCAGCATGCAAAAAAGACCATTGCCCGAAGAACTGAAGAAAGGCGGAGTATTGTTGGTAGACAAGCCGTATAAATGGACCTCGTTTGACGCTGTGCACCATGTGAAGATAAGCCTGAGGGCTAAGATAGGCCATGCGGGTACACTAGACCCACTAGCTACAGGGCTGCTGATATGCTGCACAGGCGAGATGACGAAGCAGATATCGGCCTACCAAAAGCTGCCTAAAGAGTATACGGGCATCATAAGGCTGGGGGCAATGACGGATACTTATGACCTAGAGAGCACCCCATATAACGAGCAGCCCTGGCAACACCTGACAGCTGCTGATGTGGAACAGGCTGCGGCACAACTAACGGGCGATATTATGCAAATGCCCCCAATACACTCTGCCATAAAAAAAGATGGGGAACGTGCCTATGAGCTGGCGAGAGCTGGCAAGGAGGTGACGCTGAATGCCCGACCGGTGACGGTAGGTGAATTTGAGGTGGACTGCAGCCAGCTGCCAGAGGTGCGGTTTAGAGTGACGTGCAGCACGGGTACGTACATACGCTCGCTGGCGCACGACCTGGGCCAGCTGCTGGGCTGTGGTGGCTACCTGCAAGAGCTACGCAGAACCAAAATAGGCAACTATAGTGTGGAGGATGCGCTAAGCCCCGGTGACTGGAAGGAACTATGGAAAGCTGCCGCACAGGACGCTGAAGCTGGCCCAAAAACTCCATAAAGGATATTTATTTTACTAGCTGTGCTGGCGGTGATGGGCTGCTATGCGCCTGCTAGTGTGCAAGAGCTGCACTACATAATAAACAAACGTTACTGATGGTAAGAGGGAGGCTAGTAATAGACCCTTGCCCAACTGCTGGGTACCAAATACCAAAAGTGCCACGCCTGTGAGTGTGGTGATGGAGGAGGCGATGAGACAAATAAATAGCTTCTACATTGGTAGTATGTATGAGGTGAAAGAAGATAGGGCAGAATAGATAAAAGTTTGATTGGTTACTTCCATAAGCCGACACCTAAGCGGATGCCAAGGGAGATATTTCTTTCGATAAAGTAATCTTGAAGGGATGCCTAGTCTATAATTGTTGGAGCATTACTGATGTGGTAAGTCTTAATACTGAGGCATATACACGTAAGGACAATAATTATCTGAAAATATTTTTAGGAAGCGGGTTACCTTTTATCGAAACAGGGATAAATGTGTATAACAAACAAAAACGAAACAAAATGAAAATCGTAAAATTGAGCGTATTCGCACTTACATTGGGTCTTTTTGCAGCATCTTGCGGTAACAGCGGTAGCGAAGCTACAACTGAAGCTCCTGCAACTGAAGCAACTACTGAAGCTCCTGCTGCTGAAGCAACTCCAGCTCC
>CALRKH020000199.1:0-4070 GCA_943367855.1 Asaia bogorensis
CTTTAGTTTCTGATGGAGAGGAAGATCCATTTTTAAATAGTTTAACCGTCCTACTTCCTGATCCACCTTGCGTAGTAATAGTAATAGTACCAGAGTTATCGAGGCACCAATCCGGGGTAGTAGTAGCTTGAATAGTAATAGCAGGTATAACACTTAATTCAACCTTAGTAAGCGCCCCGCTGTTGACACAAAAATTACCACCTGTTGGAAAATTTGTATCATCTACTTCCACATAGAATTCATACTGGCCTGCAGGGAGTGATTGGAATGATAAAACACCGCTTGAGTTGATTACAATATCACCTGTTGAAACAGTTGTCCCATTTACAACAATACTATTGACAGCAGGATTGATTTTATTTAGCCTGTCCTTATCCGTATACCATAAAAATACAGGAGGAGCAGAAACATTATTTTTATAAATCTGATCTACATCAGGAGTATATGAAACAGGGGTATTTTCACAAATTTTGGAAACAGGATCAACGACAATTACCGGAGTACCTCTTTCTTGATTAAAATCATAAACCAACTCATCTTCCAAAATACAAGGATCCGATACCTCATTCGAATTATTACCGCATACTGGACCTAAAGAAGTAGAACTTGGATTTGTTGCTTTAACAAAGATTTTCCCAAGATTCAGTCCATTCAAATTAAAAGTCGCGGTAATTAATCCATTGGCACCTACTTGTTCATTTACTAAAACAGCATTTAAAACCGTTCCATTTTCATTATAAAATTCAATGGTATACTTTCCCGGATCTGGGACTAAATCCCCAATTTGTATTCCTGTCAAACTTCCATCATTCTGACCACTACAGGTAGGATCTAATGGAACACCGAAGGAGATTAATTTAGGCTTAGGATTAATTGTAATTGTAATCGGAATAGCGTCAGATTCCAATCCGAAGTTATCTACGATCTTATAATATTTTTTGATCGTCCCTACCCAAGTCGAAGCCGGATTTCTTTCAAAAGTGATGTTGGCCTGATTATACTTACCTACTTCGACCAATTCACTCAAATCTGCCTTTAAAGTACCAATAAGCCCACCAGATCCATCTAAAATTTGAAGTTCTTTTCTTCCCTCTACGCAGCGCTGATTACAAAATCCCGGTTGTTCACACTGATAAAAATCATCTTGAAAATCGTTATCTGCCGGGCTAAAATCATCAAATAATTGAATACACTGAATAAATGTATTTTGGTCAGCAAGGGTTACACAAAATGGCAACTCTACTTCTGTATTATCCTCCACGCAGATCTCTTTAAACAATTCTGGAGGAGTTGGTTTTTTTTGGTCATCTACGCTTGACACCAATGCTGCCACATTTCTGATATCAATAGCGCTGTAAAAATCAGTTCCGGTAGAAGCTGAAAATCCCAATTTCAAAAATTCTGTACCTGCAGGAATCGGGTAGGCGTAAGGTTGGTTATCGATAATTCTCCTTGTGGTAGGTTCATTATCCACCAACAAATCAATTGTGATTGTATAAGGAATTAAAGGATTTCCAACATTAGGTTTGAGGTCGATAAATACCTTTCTATATCCTTGAGGCCTAGTGGTGCATGAAAAAGTGGAAGGGGCTAATCCTTCACTAATTCGAAACATGTTGGCATCATCCAACATGTATTTGGATTTTTCCACTGGATTAGAATAAATGTTTCCCGATCCTACAGTGTTCACCCTGTAGTTCATATAACTTACAGGTAATGGGTAAATATAAGTAGGGTCGTAATAAAGAATTTTTCCAGTTACAAACTGATAACTCTTAAAAGGAGGAGTCAGGGTATTTGCAGGAGGAGCCCCGTTATCCCTTGATAAATCTAAAGGATCCTGAGGAGATCTAATGGTAATCGCATCAGGGTATGCCCTTCTAAATGCTGCAGTAGAGGTGTAGTAAAATTGGTTTGGATCATGAAAACCACCGTATTTCTTCTCCTGAAAATTGCCATAATTTCCCAATACGTCAAACCCAATCCCCATATACCCCCCTTTGAGTCCACCTGAAGTATAGGTTCCACTTACATTGCTACCATGCGGAGCATAACCTAACGACCCACCTAGTCCTCCAATTTCAAAATTGGTATTATCGATTTTTCCGTCAAACAAAAAGAAACTGAATCCATCCCCCAAACCAGAACTAGTCCCCTGATTATGAATAAAGTACTCAAATGAGGTCTTGATACCATAAGTTGGTGAAAAGGGTAAGTCTACAAAAATCCAACCTCGCAAATTAACCCCACTCTCTGTTAATCTTAGTCCCTGGCCAGTTTGGTATGGAATAAAAGGATTACCATTAAAAACACCTTCTCCATCAGCTACAGTGAATGGAATTGAATTTACATTTTGAGTTCCAAGGAAAGGTTGACAGTACGGGAAGCCCGCTCTTGGGATTTGCTGGGAGAATATTTCCCCAGTCCCAAATAAAAAAATGAAAAGGATAATTAGCCTTAATAGGCCAATTAGTCTAAAATCAACTATTTGAGTAGGATTCTGCAAAATTAAATGCGCTATACTTTTAACCTTTTCCAATAAACACAATTCGTACCCATTTTTTCAAAAAATAAAAAAACCTGTTTAAAATTTTCATTAAGAAATTAGTATAAAACGTAGATAGAACCAAGAATGACCTTCTACTTCAATTTCACTGAAATATCATTAAACTGCTTTTGTTTATCTATATCCCAGAATTCACTCGATTCTAGTGATTTCAAAAAGAGTTGATCACTATTTCCCTCCCCAAAAAGATCTTCTTTGGAGAAACTACTGGAGCAGGCAATTTTGATAGCATCCGAAATCTCTTGTTTTGAATATCCACAATTTAGGATATCCTGATGCAGGGCCCTGTTTTTTTGTCGAGTTCCAATATTGACAACAGGTATGCCATAATAAGGAGCCTCACGGATGCCTGCACTGGAATTGCCGACCATAAAACGGGCATATTTCAACAGAGTCAAAAAGTACTCGAATCGGATAGAAGGAAAAATCCTGAATCTGGGGTGATTTGAAAGTTTTTCATATTCCTTCAAAATGAATTTACTTCCCAAATCATTGTTCGGGAAGATGACTACGTATTCTTTTTCGGATCCCAAAAGTGCTTCTACAAACTCTTTTGCATAGTGATCCATGCGATCATATTCTGTAGTGACAGGATGGAACATGGCAACCCCGAAAGTTTCAAACTCTATTTCATAATAGGATTTCACCTGCTCAATAGCTGGCAAATTAGAAGAAAGCATAAGATCCACATCGGGCGAACCGATTACGAAAACTGAATCTGGCAACTCTCCCATCTGAATCAATCGTTCTTTGGCTTTTTGATTAGAAACAAAGTGAATATGAGCCAATTTAGAAACAGAGTGCCTGATGAGTTCGTCAATTGTACCTGAAACTTCCCCTCCTTCTATATGAGCCACAAGGACATTATTCAATGCTCCCACAATGGCACCGGCCATAGCCTCGATTCTATCACCATGCACTACAATTAGGTCTGGACTAACCTGCTTTACAAAAGCTGAAAACCCTTCAATGGTTTTAGCTAGGCTAAGGTCCATTGTCCGCTCATCGGTATGGTTTTTAAATGCATGAAGATTTTGATAACCGCATTTTTGAACCTCCAAAAAGGTATACCCATATTGTTCTAGCAGGTGCATACCAGTCACAAAAATATGCACCTCAAAATCGGGGTGATTTCTTGTGATCTCAATCAAGGACTTCAGCTTGCCAAAATCAGCCCTTGTTCCTGTCAAAAAAATAATCTTTTTCTTATTCGATGTCATTCCAAAGCAATTGAATATCGGACTCTAGGTCAATCTTCGCCACTTTTCCCAAAACCTCTGAATAATGCTCAGCTAAAATCCCCCCTTTTCCAGGTCTTTTAACCCAAATATTTTCTTTGGTAAAGAGCTCGCCTGCCTTGACCGGTTTGATGGTACAGATCGTTGCAAAGGCAAAGTCAATGGTGACTTTTTCTTCCTCCGCCGGTCCTTTTCTTCCTCCCCTTTGGAGCTGTAGTAGGCGTGATCCTTCTATCAATTCCTTACATGCTTTCTCATCCATGGAG
>CALRKH020000200.1:0-4014 GCA_943367855.1 Asaia bogorensis
GTATGCAACTCAGCATGCAAGGCAAAGGTAATGCAGGCGAGCGTGGCGGCCCCGCAGGCGATCTACTGCTCATCATAGAAGAGGAAAAACACGAACACCTCGTTCGCAGAGATTTAGATGTGGTTTATCAATTACACATTTCTTTCCCCGATGCAGTTCTAGGTTTGCAGGCAGAGGTGCCTACTATTGATGGTAAAGCCAAAATAAAAATACCCGCAGGCACTCAAAGTGGTAAAACCTTTAGGCTCAAGGGTAAAGGCTTTCCCGCTTTTCAGTCATACGAGCGTGGCGATGAGTTGGTGGAAATCAATGTTTGGTCTCCCCAAAACCTCACCAACGAAGAAAAAGAACTATTGGAGAAACTTCGCAATTCGCCCAACTTCAAGCCCGGAGCCACAGCTACTAGCTCCAACTCCGAAAAAGAAGACCGTGGCTTTTTCGATAAAATAAAAGATGCTTTTGGCTAAAGCTAGTCGATAATTATTGATCTTCTAATGGGAGTGCACCTCAAGTGAGCTCCCATTCGTTTTTTTAGCGCCTATTGTTGTGTTTGGCTATAGGGTTTGTTAGTTGAAGTGGACACACTTTTCTGGATGTTCGTTAGCATGTCTTAATACCAGATTTCTTATATAGTCATTGTCTTGCAGCGGCTCCACATCTTCCATCAGGTCGGCTAGCAGGTGTTTAGTTTGCCCTTCGTTTTTTACGTAGCCCATGCCATACAGATTGCCCTTACGTATCAGTATGCAGCTTTGCTCATTGTCGTCCAGTCCTGTATCAAATAGCGCAAAAGTAGGTAGCCTTGTCTCTAGCGTTGTCACTGCAGCTTGTACTCTTTCATTATACGCTTGGGCATCATCATGTTGTGTTGCGCAGTCGCATACAGGGTCAGTGCTTAGATTGCATAGGCGCATGCATAGTTCATATTCGCCTATCAATGCTCGTAGCATACAGTGCCCTTCCATTATCGTATTGAAGGTATATATCGGCTTCACATTTCGTCTTATCTTCTCCACTGCCAGCCTCATATAGCCATTCATATCCTCATACACAAATAGCCCAAACCTTGCCAGGTATCCTCTTTGGCTTCTATTATATTTTGGCCATAGTTTTCTTATTTCTGTGCTTTCTAATATATGCGCCATTAGCTCAGTGCCGCATTCTCTATAGCTTATCCTGTGAGTGTCTTTCAAAAACTCCTGTTTCTGTTTATTAGGTTTGTTATTAGAGAAGTGGCTTTTTACGCGTTTTCTTATATTTTTTGCTTTGCCTACATATATTGCCTTGCCCGCAGCATTATAGAAGTAATAAACACCAGTAGTGTTGGGCAATTCTTCTACCTCATCTACTGGTAGGTGAGGTGGCAGATATTGTTCGCTATTGCGGCCTTTCAGCATGGCTGCTAGTGCACCCTTGTTATCTCGCTGGGTTATGATAGTTAGCAGGTCGGCGGTTGCCAGTGCATCACCTCCTGCTCGGTGTTGGTTGCCGTGGTTTATGTTTAGTGTCTTTGTTATCTTGCCAAGGCCATAGCCTGCCAGTCCTGGTATCACCTTTCTTGCTAGTCTTATGGTGCATAGCTTGGGCGTGTTCAGCACATATCCTGCATCTTGCAGGTGGTGTTTCACAAAGGAATAATCAAAATTTACATTGTGAGCCACAAATACCTTGTCTTGTAGTAGTTCAAATACTTGTCCCGCTATCTCTTTGAAGGTGGGTGCTTTGGCTACCATCTCATTGCTAATGCCAGTAAGCCTTTGTATAAAATAGGGTATAGGCACACCTGGATTTACTAGGCTTTCGTAATAAGAAAGCACTTTTTCTCCATCATGAGTCACTATAGCTATCTCTGTTATGCCATTTGCCGCGGCAAAACTCCCTGTCGTCTCAATATCTACTACTGCAAATAGCACTGTCTGTTTTGTTTCGTCCTGACTCCTCTAAGGTAAGCAAATCTACACCAATTGATGTGCAGCTATAAATAGTACCCAACAACTTCATAAACCCTTGATAACAAATCATTTGCGAATTTAGATTTTATAAAGTTGTTGATTTTGAATAATATTGCAAAGTAGAAAAAGAACCGAAGCGAATCATGTTTGCATTGGTTCTTTTCTGGTTTTTTACCCCTTAACCGCGTTATAGGTTCTCGCCCTATTCGCAATAATATCGATACGATGACCAAAAAGTTAACTATAGCATTAGCTATTTTGACTGCACAGCTCTTTTCTCCGGCTTTTAGCTATGGTCAAGTGCGTGTACAGTCTGCTGATGTGCCTCCTAATGAGACACAAACCAGAAAACAAAGATTAGAAGAGTTCAACCAGCTCTTGAAGGCCGAGCTCAATAAAGAACTTCTGGCAGACGTAAACACTATTAGCCAACTCATAGATAGCGGAGCATCTATAAAATACACAACCACCAATGGCTGGTCAGTGTTGCACACCGCCGCTAACGCTGGCGATGAGGTGCTTACTCAGAAATGTATCGCTGCTAGGTTGCCAGTCAACAAAATGTGGCTCACTCCTACTGTTATGGGCACCCCGCTATTCCTGGCCACCAAGGCTGGTCATACAGACGTGCAGGAAATACTCAGAAAAGCTAAAGCTACCTTCGGTATAGAAAATGGTTTGATCGTTGCTCGGAAGTTCGATAGCGGCGCTTTTTATACCGGCGATATTAAAGACGGAGCCCGTCATGGTAAAGGACTCATGCACTATGCCAATGGCGATGAATACCTTGGCGAATGGACTAACGACCAAAGAGTTGGTTTTGGCGAACTCAAATATGCAGATAGCAGTAAGTACAAAGGCAATTGGAATAACGACAAAATTAATGGCGAGGGTATATATTACCTTACCAATGGCGATTGGTACAAAGGTGAATTCGTAGATGGTGCCATGCAGGGCAAGGGTACTTTCTATTGGAAGAACGGTGATAGATATCTAGGCACATTTGTCAATAACAAGCGTACAGGTGAAGGCTCGATGCTATGGAAAAACGGCGATCAATACACTGGCCCGTTTGTAGACGATAAAATGCATGGTCGTGCCACCAAATATTTTGCAATCGGCGATAAGCTTGAAGGAGTATGGTACAATGATACACTCGATGGGCCTGCCGTGCTCACTACGCCTCGTGGAGATAGATACATTGGCAATTTTCATGGAGATTATCTCTTTGGCAAGGGCACAGTTTACTATGCCGTTGGCGATACTTTTGTAGGAGATATGCAATACACCCGCTTCAATGGTCAGGGTGTATTTCGTTGGCACAACGGCGACCATTACAAAGGTGGTTTCCGCGAAAACAAGTTTCACGGTTATGGCGAATACTCTTGGCAAACTTGCGAGAAATACCTGGGCTATTACGAAGACGGACTAAGAAGTGGTACAGGTGTTATGCTATATTCCAACGGGGATATTTACGAAGGCGACTGGCGCAATGGTAGTCAGAATGGTAATGGTGTATTCACCTGGGCAAACGGCGACCAATACAAAGGTCAGTTCAAAGACGATTTCTTACACGGCAAAGGCGTGTGTGTATGGGTGTGTGGCGATCGTTATGAAGGCGATTATGTGAAAGGTGACAGACATGGAAAAGGTGTTTACAACTGGTTCAACGGAGATCGTTACGAGGGCGACTTTGAGCGCAACCTCCGTTGGGGCGAAGAAGGAACCTACCTTTGGGAAAACGGAGATATGTACACAGGCCAATGGGTTAACGACCGTAAAAACGGCTGTGGAACCTTCTGGTGGAGAAATGGAGATAAATACGTAGGCGATTTCTGCAACGATATTCGTCACGGTTTCGGCACTTTCAGCATCGGCCTCTTGGGCAATATCAAAAATAGCCCGGGTTGCACAACCTATGCTGGCCAGTGGAATTTTGGCATCATGCACGGTATAGGCAGGTGCTATAGCCGTCAGGGAGAGCTACTCTATACCGGTCCTTATAAGTACGACGAGCCAACAGGTGGTTATCCTTATCATCTGTTTCTAAGATAAAATACGC
>CALRKH020000201.1:0-3973 GCA_943367855.1 Asaia bogorensis
TACAATTCTATTTTCATATTCTTTGAGTAAAGAATCTCTCTTCGTTTTTTTCAATTTCAAGAATATCATAAAAATGATCATGCCAATGGACACAATAAAAAAGAACACAATAACACCTGTTACTATAAATAACTTGAAGTCTGAAATAAACAATAATTTAAACTTCAATAAGGGGGAATACGGAGTTTTTTGTGCCAATGCGACCAAGTCTTCTCTAGGATCACTTTCTTCAAAAATGGGTTGAAAATCACCATTACGAATCAGATTGGCCACATATTCTTGAGTGGCAGTGAGTGAAGCCGGACTCGTAAAGACATAGAAAATGAGACTGCCTTCGATAGAATCTTTTCCCAGTTCTGCTTTTTGATTTTCGATTAGGTCAAAATTTTCAAAGACTTTTGAAAAAATGCCAGAATCTGTTTTTGAAAATTCAAAGCTTTGGAGAGAATCAAGTAGGTTTTGCTTCACATCGCCTTTTAGATCCCAACGATACCCTAAACCGGGAATGCTGCTTTGAAGGTTAACAAAATCCCAAAACTCAATACTGTCTTTAGGAACAAGATTCTCCTGTGCAGTAGCTACACCTCCCAAAAAACCAACCAGAAAAATGGATAAAAGTAGTTTTCTTTTCATAGAATCTATTTCAAGACACGTTTAACTCGAATTGCCAACTCATTGGGATTGAAAGGTTTTGGAATAAAATCAGCTACTCCAAGATTAAATGCTTCCAATACAACTTGCTCTTCCTCACCAAGAGAACTTAAAACAATAATTGGGGTATCTGGGAAATTCTTTTTTGCATGGTGGATAATTTCTATTCCACTCTTGAAGGGCATCATCACATCGGTAATGATTAGATCAGGAAGCCAAGCGTCAATTGCTTTTACTCCTTCATTTCCATCTTGTACAAGGAGGGTATCATACCCATCTTTCTTTAATCTAAACTGGACTAGGCTGGAAATCAGGCGATCATCCTCTATAATAAGGATCTTTTTCATAGTTAACTGTATATTCTAATCTTAAATATAGCATCTCAAACCTATTATCTAACAGCTTATACCATTCAAAGAAGAAGAATTTACTGAGCATCAAAATCACATGCACTTATTCGCATTTTAGCCTCTATTCAGCACCATTTGTCAAAAAAAAAGTTTCAAAAAAAAAATCTTCCTAAATAGTCAAAGGGCATTTATTAGCTTGCTCACTAAAGAATAACCATCAAACGAATGAAAAAACTATTTCTGAAAGCAGCAATGCTTGGATGGTTGGCGATGGGTTTACTCACTCAATCCGTGTGGGGTCAAAGTGATCCTACCGGTAAAAGGAGAGTTACCTCCACATTTGCCATCACCAATGCAACTGTCATCACAGGGCCTGGACAAACAGGCACCAAAGCTACCGTTCTTTTTAAGGATGGAGTGATTTTAGGAGTAGGATCTGGCCTTCAGATACCTAAAGAAGCTAAAATCATTTCAGGAGACTCTCTTTTCGTCTATCCCGGATTTATAGATGGTGCTGGAACCATGGGAATCACCAGACCTAAAGACGCAGAAAGACCCAAGGATTTGGTTTCATCCAATCCTCCGGATGAATTTGCAGGCATTACTCCATGGAGATCAGCTGTAGATCAATTTTCGATCACCGGTAATATGGTAGATGATTGGAGAAAAACTGGCTTTACTATTAGTCAAGTAATACCTGATGGAGGTATGCTGCCAGGAAAAGGAGCAATAATGGTTTTAGGAGATGGCAGCTCTACCAACTTAGTACAATTAAACTCAGCTCTGGCTGCCAATTTCCGAGGATCAAGGGGCATGTATCCTGCAACTTTAGCAGGCGTAATGGCCAAGTTTAGAGATGTGTATCAAAATACAACTCTAGCGCTAGAGCACGAAAAAATGTATGCCTCAACTGCAGGCGTTAAGCGGCCTCAGACTACTCCGACTCAAGCTGCCATGGCTGCTGCAGTTCAAAAGCAAATCCCTGTTTTATTCACAGCCTCCTCAGATCTGGAAATCAGACGTGCTTTAGCATTGCAAAAAGAGCTTGGGTTCAAATTGGTCTTAACTGGTCTAGAAAATTACGAGACAGTCATCGACCAAATCAAAGCCTCAGGAACTCCTGTTTTGATCAAACTCCAGGTTCCTGATGAAAAAGCCATCAAATCACAAAAAGCAGAAGGTGTAACAGATGCTACAAAAGCACAATACCAGCGTGTGAAAGAGTCTTATGAGAAGGCGTTGAAGCAAGCTTCACTTCTTGAGAAAGCGGGAATTCCTTTTGCATTCACAACGGCTGATGCTAAACCGGGAGATGCCATGAAGGCTATTATGGCCATGATCAAAAACGGGCTGAGCGAAAAAGCTGCATTTGCGGCCCTTACTACCAATCCGGCATCTATCCTAGGTGTTTCTAGAGTAGCTGGTTCTATTGAAAAAGGCAAAATGGCTAACCTAATCGTTTCCACAGATGCTATTTTCAGTGAAGATGCGCAAATCAAACACGTGATTGTGGATGGTAACATTTTCACCTACGAGGTGAAAAAGAAAGCCACAAAAGAAGAACAGAAAGGCTCAGGTGCGACAGGCACTTCTGTGGAAGGAGTCTGGGAATATACTTCTGAGACGCCAGCTGGAAGTTCAGGTGGTGAAATCGTCTTGAAAAGAGAAAACGGAGTCTTGGGAGGAACCATCAGCTATGATGATCCAGCCGGTTCGGGCAAAGTCACCTCCCCTATCAAGAATGCGACAGTAAATGGAAAAACCTTAAGCTTTGATTTTGCAGTAGCTGCAGGAGGTATGAGCTTAAATGTGACCGTCACAGGAGAAATCAACGGTAACACCATGGAAGGTTCACTTTCTGTTCCTCAAATGGGTTCATTCCCTGTCAAAGCCACTCTTTCTTCACCAAGCCTAAGCAACTAAACACATGAAAAAGCTCAATTATATACTTGCTGCTTTCTTGGGCCTAGGTTTGAGTACTGCTCAGGCACAAGCTCCAAAAGGAAGTGTTTTAATCAAAAATGCCACCGTTTTGACAGTAACCAAAGGCAATCAGGAAAACTCAGATGTATTGGTGCAGGATGGAATCATCAAGCAAATCGGTAAAAATATCTCAGCTCCAGCTGGAGTTCAGACCATTGATGCCACTGGCAAATTTGTGATGCCGGGAATCATCGATGCCCACTCTCACGTGGCCTTAGATGTAGTCAATGAAGCCTCCGCACCGATCACTTCGGAAGTTAGAATGAAGGACGTGGTCAACCCATTTGAAATCGGAATTTATCGTGCCTTGGCAGGCGGGGTGACGATTTCTCATGCGATGCACGGTTCTGCCAACGTAGTGGGAGGACAAAATGCCACGCTTAAGCATAGATGGGGAGCCAAAGACCCTTCGGACATCATCATGCAGGATGCTCCTCGTACGATCAAGTTTGCCTTGGGTGAAAATCCAACTCGAACTCACGGACGTGGAAACGGCATTCAGCCTCGTACCAGAATGGGTGTGGAAGCTGTCTTGAGAAATGGCTTTAGCGAAGCTCTTCAATACAAGAAAGCTTGGGAGGCTTACAATGCAGCAAAAGCAACAAAAGGAAATACGCTCACCCCTCCTTCTTATAGCGAGCGACTACAAACCTTGGCAGATATCTTGGATGGAAAAATCATCATCCATTGTCACTCTTACCGTGCCGATGAAATCTACATGCTGATCAATGTGGCAAAGGATTTCAACATCAAAAAGCTGGTATTCCAGCACACCAACGAGGGCTTCAAAGTGGCTCCTGAAATCGCCGAATACACCATGGGTGCTTCGGTTTTTGCAGACTGGTGGGCATATAAAATGGAAGTATACTACTCCACTGCCTACAATGCCGCAATCCTTCAGCGCAACGGTGCGATCACTTCAATCAACTCTGACTCTGCCGAATTGATCCGTCACTTGTACCATGAAGCAGCTAAAACACAGCGCTACG
>CALRKH020000202.1:0-3970 GCA_943367855.1 Asaia bogorensis
GTCGAAGAGGAGAATTTTTCACATAAACCAAAAGGCCGTTCTCTTGCAATTCCACCCGCAGCAAAGCCAAAAGAGGAAACTCTCGTTGCGAAACAAACCTCCCCGACTTATCCACCAGCATCCATCTTCGATCATATTGAAAGCCCTTCTCCTCCACCTTGGCCTCTGTTAGCCTGATCCCTCCCAAAGACTTGATGGGGTAGATAAAAATATCCTGTAGCACTAGATGTTCCCTCATGATTTAAAAATAGAAGAATCCAATCAGGAAAAAGATCTCCCTCCTCGATTGGTGCATGAGAAATGGAAAGAAATCCGAAAAAAGGACACATTCCTCAGCAATTTGATACCCCAATGCACCAAGCCAAGTCCAAGCTAAACCAAGGATTAAGACGCCTAGCCATCTAGACCGTTCATTTTGTATCCGTTTAAAAAAGCCTCGCATCAATCCCCAGATGCTGCAACTCGTTCTAAGGTTGCATGACAAGTCCACATTTCTGACAGTTACGTCAGTATTTCAACCTGCTGAAGTGACAATTGAGTAAGACAGCCAAGGATCAACGGTCGCTATCCCTGACAAACTGACACCAAATCGAACAAAAAAACGGATGGCACACGCATTGAAGAATGCGGAATGTATTCAATCCGAAAACACATAAAACTTATATAATCATGGGAAAAATTATAGGCATTGACTTGGGTACCACCAACTCCTGCGTAGCCGTAATGGAGGGTAACGAGCCTGTAGTCATCCAAAACAGTGAAGGAAGAAGAACCACTCCATCTATCGTGGCCTTCTTAGACAACGGAAACGGCGAGCGCAAAGTAGGTGATCCTGCCAAGCGTCAAGCCATCACCAATCCAGCAAACACCATTTCTTCAGTAAAGAGATTTATGGGAAAGAAATTTTCCGAAGTCTCCGACGAGAAAAAACACGCTTCTTATAAAGTAGAGCAAGGATCAAATGACACTGTCACTGTGAAAATAGGCGACAGATCGTACACTCCTCAAGAACTTTCTGCTATGATTCTTCAGAAAATGAAGAGCACCGCTGAAGACTTCCTTGGCCAAACTGTAACAGAAGCTGTAATCACTGTACCAGCTTACTTTAACGACGCCGAGCGTCAGGCGACCAAAGAAGCCGGTCAGATCGCAGGTCTTGAAGTGAAGCGTATCATCAACGAGCCAACTGCTGCGGCTTTGGCATACGGGATGGATAAGAAAAATCAGGACATGAAGATTGCCGTGTACGACCTTGGCGGTGGTACATTCGATATCTCCATTCTTGAGCTAGGTGACGGTGTATTCGAAGTGAAATCGACCAATGGCGACGTACACTTGGGTGGCGATGACTTTGACCAAGTGATCATCGACTGGTTGGCTTCCGAGTTCCAAGCAGAAGAGCAGATCGATTTGAGAAAAGATCCAATGGCTCTTCAGCGATTGAAAGAAGCAGCTGAAAAGGCAAAAATTGAACTTTCCAGCTCTGCATCTACAGAAATCAACCTTCCTTACATCACCGCAACACAGACCGGACCAAAGCACTTGGTGAGAAACCTAAGCCGCGCCAAGTTTGAGCAGCTTTCTGAGACATTGGTAAGAAGATCCATGGATCCATGTATCAAAGCCTTGAAAGATGCAGGTATGACTGCTGCAGATATTGATGAAGTAATCTTGGTAGGTGGTTCTACCCGAATCCCAAAAATTCAGGAAGAGGTAGAAAAGTTCTTCGGAAAGAAACCTTCCAAGGGTGTAAACCCTGACGAAGTGGTAGCCATCGGTGCTGCTATCCAAGGTGGTGTTTTGACTGGTGAAGTGAAGGACGTACTCCTTTTGGACGTAACTCCACTTTCCTTGGGTATCGAAACCATGGGTGGAGTATTCACCAAATTGATCGAAGCCAACACCACTATCCCAACCAAAAAGTCTGAGATTTTCTCTACAGCATCTGACAATCAGCCAGCAGTTGATTTGCACATCTTGCAGGGAGAAAGACCTTTGGCAAAGGATAACAGATCCATCGGTAGATTCCAACTTTCAGATATTCCTCCTGCACCAAGAGGAGTTCCTCAGATTGAAGTGACCTTCGACATCGATGCTAACGGTATCCTGAATGTGTCTGCAAAAGACAAGGGAACTGGCAAAGAGCAGAAAATCAAAATCGAAGCTTCTTCAGGACTTTCTCAGGATGATATCGAGAGAATGAAACGTGAGGCAGAGGCAAATGCTGCCGGCGATAAGGCTGAAAAAGAGAAGATCGAAAAGCTAAACCAAGCTGACAGTTTGATCTTCCAGACAGAAAAGCAGCTGAAAGAATACGGTGACAAGCTTTCTGATGGAAACAAAGCCAACATCAGCTCCGCTTTGGAAGCCTTGAAGTCTGCTCATGGATCTAAAAACATCGAAGGCGTCGACGCAGCGATGGAAAATCTAAATAAGGCTTGGGAAGCGGCTTCTACCGAAATGTACAATGCCACTCAAGGAGCAGGTGCACAGGCAGGACCAGATGCCGGAGCTAGCTCAAGTGCAGGTGATGGGGTCTCTGATGTAGACTACGAAGAAGTAAGCGAAGACAAGAAGTAATCATAAACTAAACCAACTTAGACAGCATCTGTTGAGAGACAGATGCTGTTTATGTTTTTGGCAAAAGCCAAGATTAATCAATTGGTGAACCCAACAAATCTGAAAAAGAAGCATGCAATTAACCGCTGACAATAAATTAAAAAAGCTAATTGTGGTAGGCGACCGAGTGCTGATTCGCCTCAAAAAACCTCATGAGAAGACCGATTCGGGACTCTATCTACCTCCTGGCGTACAAGAGAAAGAGAAAGTCCAGCAGGGCTATATCATCAAAGCGGGCCCTGGCTATCCAATCCCAATGCCAGTCGAGGACCATGAACCTTGGATGGATTCAGATGAAAAAGTAAGGTACGTGCCTCTTCAGGCAAAGGAAGGAGATCTCGCTATTTTCCTACTTTCAGGGGCGCATGAGGTGATGTATGAAGGGGAAAAATACTACATCGTTTCTCAGGGAGCCATTTTAATGCTGGAGCGAGAGCAGGATTTATAACAAAATAGCCCTAGTTTCTCTTTGAGCCCCCAGCAACTTCCTATTTGAAAAAAGAAGTCGAGTTGAAGAGCAATTGATTTAATTATTGTTACCAAGCTCGGCTTTGTTTTTTTATTGAGGACAAAGTTGAAATAAACATTTCTCATGCTGACTTTCTTATGGGGAATAAAATTTGCGATAAACTGAGAATTTGGAGGCTGAATCTTTGTCACTTAAAAACTCAATAGAAATGAAAAAACCGGAATGAAAATCATCCCGGCTTAATTAACAATAGACCCTGTTTTATTATTTGAATTGTTTTTAAAACGAGTTTAAAAAAGAGTTAGAATTTATAGATAGCGGCTAATCCAAATGTGGTTTGGCTATTCTTGGTGAAAGAACCATTTGAATCCATAAACTGCTGTGATCCGGATTCATAACCAGTGTCATCTAGTTTGCCAAAAGCATCCATTCTTAATTCCGGCTTTAGCATCAGATGACCTTCGATCAAGTCAATATTTGTTGTTAAAGTCACTGAATTCACTTTTGTACCAATGTATGTATTTCTCACATTGTCAAAATTCCTTAATCCCCTTGCTCCATCTTCATTATTGAAATGTTCTGCTCTAAGCCCTAAAACGATTAGATTAGATAGTGAGTAGGTAAAATAAAGATTGGCTCCGTACCAAGATTTAGTATTGATCAAGTCGCCGTCTGCTGGAATAAATGTTCCTGGTGATCCCAGTGTACCTTTTTGCATACCTAACATGAACCAATACCCTATGTTAAATTTTTCATTTACTTGGTAACCTCCGTTCAGATCAAAAACCTGAAACATTCCCTTTGGAGTCTTCCCTAATTCATCCGCAGTAGATTCATTGGTATTTATATAATTGAAGAACACACTGAGATTTTGAGTGGGTT
>CALRKH020000203.1:0-3962 GCA_943367855.1 Asaia bogorensis
ACAAGGTAGATACACTCGATTTAAAACACACACTCAATATACCTGCTGCCTACGATGCCATTATCATAAATCAACCTGTTGAACAATTTACAGGCCCCGACAAACTGAAAATTGACCAATACGTTATGCATGGCGGACATGTATTATGGGTCATCAATGCGCTCAACACCTCGCTCGATAGTCTGGCAAATAGCCCACAGTTCATTGCTATGGAGCACCCTACCGATCTGGACGATATCTTGTATAAATACGGTGTGCGTGTCAACTTCGACCTACTGGAGGATATGCAATGCAACCCACTGCCTAGGGTCATGAATAACGGCAAACCAGAACTTCACGACTGGATTTACTTCCCTCGCATCAACCCTACTAGCCAGCACTCCCTAGTCAAAAACATGGACCTGCTTTTGGCTAGCTTCACCAACTCTATTGATACTATTAAGTCTGCCACAGGCATAAACAAAACTATAATACTGCATAGCTCCAAGTATGCCCGCTCTTCGCGTTCACCCGTCAGGGTTAGTCTTAGTATGATGAACTATCCACTCAAACATGAGATGTTCACCAAATCATACCTGCCAGTTGGTGTCCTGCTCGAAGGGCAGTTCACCTCTGTTTACAACAATCGCTTAGCACCCGAATATCTTCGTCTGCTCGATTCTCTCAAGCACCCATTCAAGCCCAAGTGCGACAGTAACACCAGCATGATAGTACTATCGGTTGGTGAAGCTTTCAGCAATGGATTCTCTAATAAAGATGGTGTGCTGCCTATGGGCTATTACCAGTTTACAGGAGAGTATTTTGCCAACAAACCTTTATTGCTCAACTGTCTGGAGTACCTCACCGACAACTCAGGCATACTCGAGGCCCGCTCCAAAGACGTTAAACTTCGTCTGCTAGATAAAGGTCGCATCAAGTCCGAGACCACAATGTGGCAGGTAGTCAATGTAGGCATACCTCTAGCGTCCATTCTTATTTTCGCATCTTTCTATCTCTTCATGCGCAAACGCCGCTATGAAGTAAAATTCGAAAACCCTAAAAATCCTTCTACAAATGCGTAAAACCCTTATTTATATTGCCATTCTGGCTGTTTTGGGTACTGGTGTTTATTTTATCCTCCCCGGCAAAAACGACTCCATGCCTTTCGACCCCGATGAGGCTGGCTTTACCATAAAAGACACAGCTTTTATTGGCAAAATTTACCTTGCCTATCAAGATGGCGAAAGTGTCACTATAAAACAAACAGACTCTGGCTGGATAGTAAACAATAAATACCCAGTGCTCAAAAGCACACTCTCCACCCTCTTATATACATTCTATACACAAGCTCCCCTATACCCAGTCACTAAGGCTGCGCGAGAAAATGCACTCCTTACCATGTCCACTCATGGTGTCAAAGTAGAACTCTACAACCGTAAAGGCAAAAAAATGAAAGTCTTCTATGTTGGAGGTTCCGCTGTCAACAATGTGGGCACCAACATGCTTATAGAAGGCGCCAAAGACCCATATGTAGTAGAAGCCCCCGGATTTGTGGGTTACCTCACCGCTCGCTACACTCCTCGTCTGCGCGATTGGAGAGACCGTACCGTATTCAACGTACCAGCCGAGCAAATAAAATCAGTTTCAATCAAATACGCCGACAAACCCGAAAACTCTTTCACCGTCACTCGCACCGAAACAGACAGCCCCACTGTTATTCCTGCAAAACCACAAACTGCCAATTCCCCATCAGGCCTGAACCGCCGAAGAGCAAATGCATATCTAGGCTTTTTTACCAACATCAATTGCGAAGGGTATCTCAACGGTCTCGAAGACAATGATACTACCTTCAAAACAGCCCCTCTACATTCACAAATAGACCTCACCCTCAAAAACGGCACTACAAAACACGTAGATGTCTATTGGATGGCTGTAAACAAACGTAGCAAAAACCAAAAAGCTTCAGACCTCGAAAGCCATAGTCAAGACTATGACTCAGACCGCCTCTACGCAGTCACCAACAACTATCAGGATACCTTAATGATACAGCAAATCGTGTTTAGCAATATATACCGCAAAGCACACGAGTTCTTTATGCCCGATATACAGCAGTCAAATCCTGCCGCACAAAAATAGACGCATAGTAAACTGTATATACCGCATGGATCATCCCTCAGATATACATTGGCTCAGGCAGCGGCTCTCACAACCACTGCCAGGCCTGCAGGCCCAAGAGCGCATGTTGGGGCGCGTCATAGCTCTGCCACCAGCGGTTCCACCCACCGCCCGGCAAAGTGCGGTTCTCTGTCTCCTCTACCCGCACAACCATCAGCTACACCTGCTTCTTATGAAGCGTATGGAAGATCATTCCGCTCACAGTGGTCAGGTTAGTTTCCCAGGTGGTAGGGCCGAAGAGTCAGACCCTTCTATGTTATATACAGCCCTTCGCGAGGCTAATGAAGAGGTGGGTGTCAACCCAAACGAAATAGATGTTTTAGGCAGCCTCTCCCCACTTTACATCCCTGTTAGCAACTTCAACGTACATCCATTTGTAGGCTACCTACCACAGCGGCCAGCTCTTTCTCTATCTGCTCAAGAAGTAAAATACGCTATAGAAACACCACTTCATTGCTTCCTCAACGACGACTATAAGGTCACTACTTCCATCACTTCTCCCGCTGCTCCACAACTCGTTCGCAAGGTTAGGGCCTATCAATTAGCCGATGGAACCATAGTTTGGGGTGCTACTGCTATGATAATTAGCGAGCTAGAGGTACTCCTCAAAGAATCGCGCTAGTCTCTTTCACAGGCTTATACACTCATTTTTTTAACGTTTTAGGCTTATCTTTTTAATATCTTTGAACCTCGTAACAGTTTTTAAGGTATGAAGCGTTTAGCAATCGTAGGGTCTACAGGGTCTATAGGTACACAAGCACTGGATGTTGTAGCCGCTAACCCCGACAAATTTAGGGTAGAGGTGCTTTGCGCTCATTCCAACAGTACTCTGGTTATAGAGCAAGCCAAAAAATTCAAACCCAATACCGTTGTCATTACAGACGATGCTAAGTACAAAGAGGTAAAAGACGCACTCCTTATCAATGGCATCACAGTAGTTAGTGGGCAAGATGCACTCTGCGCAGCCGTTCAGTTGCCTACAGTCGATATAGTTTTGGGTGCTATAGTTGGCTTTGCTGGTCTGCAAAGCACCATCGCAGCCATTCAGGCCGGCAAAAATGTTGCTTTAGCCAACAAAGAAACTTTAGTTGTAGCTGGTGAGCTCGTCATGAATCTCGCCAACGAAAAAAAGGTACACATACTCCCAGTAGATAGCGAGCATTCAGCCATCTATCAATGTCTGGTTGGCGAGCAGCCATCAGCTGTAGAAAAAGTGATACTCACTGCTTCTGGAGGGCCATTCCTTGGTCGCAAACCCAACTTCCTGGTCAATGTAAAAGCTTCTCATGCTTTGCAACACCCAAACTGGTCTATGGGTGCCAAAATCACCATAGACAGTTCCACACTAATGAACAAAGGACTCGAAATGATAGAAGCCAAATGGCTCTTCGGCCTCAATAATGATCAAGTCGATGTCATTGTCCATCCCCAATCCATCATTCACAGCATGGTTCAGTTTACAGATGGCTCCATAAAAGCTCAAATGGGACTGCCCGACATGAAACTGCCTATTCAATACGCACTCTCTTGGCCCGACCGTATTGTCAATACCTACAAACGTGTAGACTTCAGAGAGCACAACAAACTCTCCTTCGAGCCTGCCGACCTCAAAACCTTCCGAAACCTTGCCATTGCTATCGATGCTATGAATAAAGGTGGCAATGCCCCTTGCGTCATGAATGCTGCCAACGAAGTAATGGTAAACGCTTTCTTACACAACAGAGTAGGCTTCCTCGAAATGAGTGATATGATTGAAAAAACCATCGAAGCAGTTACATTCATAGAGCACCCAACGCTCGATGACTACC
>CALRKH020000204.1:0-3927 GCA_943367855.1 Asaia bogorensis
TGTCCGATTAGATCATAGTTTTTCATAAAATCAGGATTATCTATATTGTAGAAAAAACCGATTATAAAAACAATAAACACGTAACACAAATATCCAATTATTCTTACCTTTATCATAACTATTTTGGTGTAATTGTGATGACTGATTTCAAAAACTGCCTATATAAATCAATTCCTCTTTTTATTGAGAGCCTGTCTTTTTGATCATCTAATCCAAATTTAGTCAATTGATTAATATTTGCCCCAGCTAACAATCTACTTTGTCCAAATCCAAAAGCACTGCCGCCTGCTCCATAAAGAATATTTCCATAGTCATCATATCTAACTAGTGTCCCCTTGTACCACGACCATTCTCCTACTCGTCTTGGATGGTATAAATTCTGTTTAATATCAAATGGAGCATTATCCGTAACCATTGATCTAAAAAAAGTATTTTTTTCGGTAATTTTATTTATAAAATTTCCAATATTGTCGTCAAAGGACAATCTTTTGTCTTCCCAATAAATAATACCATTGTGCAATATTTGGTTAAACTCGTCTGTGAAGTCTTGAAGATTTGACCAAATTACAGGATCATTCTTTTGACTTTTCGTCCCTCCAAAATCGCCACTAATGTTTAAATTATAATAAAGTTGTTCACTATTTTTCCACGCCTTATCAGAATCACTTTTTTTATTTGTAGTAAAGATCAAGTCTTCTCCACCTTTCTTCGTACCCAGTACACTCCCTGAATTCTTGTTAACTAGTAAGGTATCAGACCCTAAAGGATCAATGAACCAAATAGGATTATTTGAAAATCCTGTATAGGGCGACTCGTTGTCTTTTAATATAGGATCTAAACTTAGCCATCTACCAATTCTCGAAGAATATTGTCTAAACTCTGAAGTATATTGATCTTCGGAGATCATAGCATCTTTCTCGAATCCGTTAAACCCATACCGATACGTCGCACTCTCCGTTCGGCCCGCCATCTCCAGCCCGAAGGGATAGTAATCCGTTCGTGAGATCACCTGAGTCCAGGTACTGTCAGTCTTCATCCGGATCCGGTCAGATACTACGGCTAGGACGTTGCCCTGGTGGTTGGATAGCTCGTACTGCTTGTGCCCCACCGTCCGGTAACCCGGCTTGGAGGCATAGGACAGGTTCCCCAGTCTCGAGGAACCGTAGATCGGTCGCTCAGAAAGCGTGTCTGCCTGATAGACAGCCATTACGTTGCCTGATGCATCCCGGATGTATCTCGTGATCGTGGTTCCCTGTTTTTTCTCTACCCCTCCCCTGCAACCCGGCTCTTCGCTAAAAATGTCCACTGGACATTTTCTTTACGCTCAGCCCTCAGCTGCATCGTAGCGGAACTCGATCGGTGAGCCGGTAGACTTGGTTACCTTTCTGACCTTGCCGCTCCCGCCCTGCAAGCTGGCCCTTCGCTAAAACAGCCCACCGGGCTGTTTCTTTACGCTCAGTCCTACTCAATATTGGTTACGCTTCCCCTCTTCACAAGCCCACCTTGCATGCTGGCTTCCCGATACGCTACGCTATCGGGACAGGCTCTCCCTAAAAATGTCCACAGGACATTTTCTTTACGGTCGGCCCTCTTTTGTCAAGTTCCCGATGGCATCGTACGCTGCATCGCTGCAACCCGGCCCAAGCCTAAAACAGTCCCCCGGACTGTTTCTTTACAGCTTGTCCTACCCTGGGCAGAGGCCGTCTGCCTCAGTTTGTTGGAGTTGGCATAGTAGCCATAGGTCCTCCCCTGCATCCCGGCCCGTCGCTAAAAATGTCCGCTGGACATTTTCTTAACGCTCCGTCCTCCTGAATGGCTGCCGCTGCGTTCCGTCTCTGTAAAGTTAAACCCACCCTGCAACCCGGCTCCTCGCTAAATTCATACTAAAATATTTTTTTTACCCTCGACCCTCTTTGCCGTCTCAGTTGTATTTTATGTATTAAATCTGCTATTATTATTGTTTGAGCTACCTATTCATTTACCCTTAAATATTCTTAATTGATTTTCCATTTTTTTCCATAAAAACTCATAGGCCTCCTCTGCACTATAAAAAAACCTCATGTCCAATCTATTTCCTTTCTCATCCAAATAAAAAAACTCCCAAACACCATAATTTTCCATAAGAATACATGCATCTGGCTTTAACCCATCATTCAATGAATACCATCGAAGCGGAATATTATTCACACTAAGTTTCTCCTTCAAATCTTCTAAATTCATTTTTTTATTTAATTATTTTAATGTATCTAAATTCTTCTAGATAATTGATTCCAATTGGAGTCTGATATTGGATTCCTAATCCTGGTTCACCAAAGGCTGGAGCTATTCTAGATTTTCTTAATGGAAAAGGTTTAATCACTTCGAATTGAAAATAATCATTAAGATTAGTTGTAGGGCTTAATGATCTCATCTTGATTGGAGTACCAATAGGGGAAGCATATAATCCATATATTGAACCATATCGATCTAATCGTTGCCCCACCTCTGCCATTGTACCGCTCCATTCTCCCAAGGCACCCTCATTATGTGGCCAATAGTTAGCAGGAAGATTTGATTGGTTAAGTGGTTTGGATGATTTGACAAAAGGGTTCTTAAATCTTGAAAAAGATTTTAAACCTCCAAAAGCACCTATTACTGCTACTGTTCCAAGTCTAAATCTATCTTCAGTAGTTCCCTCCTCAAGAGTTTGACTAATTCCCTTGTAAGCTTCTTTTGCTTCTGAATATAAAGGAATATAATTTGGATCTATAGAGTTTCTGCTATCTACAATTCGAGCTTCCGGTTTAAAGGTCGAAACTACATCCCATAAACCTAGTGTAATTCCTCTGTAGGCATCATATACTTGTTTGACCTCTTGGTCAGTTGGTTTGGTGAGCATTTCCGTTGTAGTCCCTACACCCGGATATGTCACCGCCTCCAAACCATCCAAATCTATCGCTTGGATTGGCGTATTACTAGCAAACTGATACGGAGTTAATTCTGGGTATGATTTCGTCAACGGATCGACACTCAAGAACTTCCCGATCGTCGGATTATAGATCCGGAAGCCGTAGTCGTAGTGAGTCTGATTGCTCCATTGTCCGCTTGGGTCCTTTTCCTTTCCGTTGAAGCCATACCGATACGTCATGCTCTCAGTCCTTCCTGTCATCTCCAGTCCGAAGGGATAGTAATCCGTTCTTGACAATACCTGCGTCCAAGTACTGTCGGTTTTCATCCGGATCCGGTCGGATACTACAGCCAGGACATTGCCCAGGTGGTTGCTGAGCTCGTACTGCTTGTGTCCTACCGTGCGGTAGCCCGGCTTGGAGGCGTAGGACAGGTTACCCAGTCTCGAGGAACCGTAGATCGGTCGCTCGGAAAGCGTGTCTGCCTGATACACTGCCATTCCCACCCTGCAAGCTGGCCCTTCGCTAAATCTTTCCACTGGAAAGATTTTTTACGCTCAGTCCTCAGATGCATCGCGGATGTATCGGGTGATGGCCCACCCTGCCTCCTGGCTCAATCCGAAAACAGTCCACTGGACTGTTTCTTAACGGATTGCCCTCCTGCTTCTTCTCTACCCCTCTCCTGCATCCCGGCCCGTCGCTAAAAATGTCCACTGGACATTTTCTTAACGCTCCGTCCTCCTGTATGGCTGCTGCTGCTTCAATAAAATTCAAAACTACTTAGGAGCTAATTTGTAAAATAGATATAAATGCCTTAACGCTTCTCCCAAAACCACTACTAATAACCACATTAACAATGATTCGATCGTAACTTTTGGGAACACAAAATAAGACCCAAAGACTATTATAAATAAAACAAAAAAACCAACTTTATCCTTTTTGAACACATACTCTTTTCTATAAATATTTCCATTCAAAACATCAGTCACAAACAAAATTAAAGATATCAAAAAACTTGATAACAAAGTATAAAATAAGTGTC
>CALRKH020000205.1:0-3903 GCA_943367855.1 Asaia bogorensis
ACTAAGATTTGAAAGCAAGTCACAACCAAAAAGAAGTAGATGCACATCGTGCTAAGTTGTAACAGACCACTAAGGTACTAAGATTTGAAAGCAAGTCACAACCCCTTGTTGTTGCCGCCCGTTACGATTGCGGTTGTAACAGACCACTAAGGTACTAAGATTTGAAAGCAAGTCACAACTGCTGGATAATGCGTACCTGCAGGATGATAGTTGTAACAGACCACTAAGGTACTAAGATTTGAAAGCAAGTCACAACAACCTTAGGAACGGCAGCAAAGTATTTCTGTTGTAACAGACCACTAAGGTACTAAGATTTGAAAGCAAGTCACAACAGGGTCAGGAAAGTACTTTTGCAGTAATGGTTGTAACAGACCACTAAGGTACTAAGATTTGAAAGCAAGTCACAACGGTGGCGTATCGTTGGGTCAAACCTATGGGTTGTAACAGACCACTAAGGTACTAAGATTTGAAAGCAAGTCACAACTCTACTTAACCTCCATACCTGTAACTACGAGTTGTAACAGACCACTAAGGTACTAAGATTTGAAAGCAAGTCACAACTGGTCTTTTATTTTTTGCACCGCATTTGCAGTTGTAACAGACCACTAAGGTACTAAGATTTGAAAGCAAGTCACAACATCGTATGGCTCGATACGGTACACCAAACCGTTGTAACAGACCACTAAGGTACTAAGATTTGAAAGCAAGTCACAACGTCCTTACCCCTCAGCTCTCCATACTCCAGGTTGTAACAGACCACTAAGGTACTAAGATTTGAAAGCAAGTCACAACGATTGAGCGACTGCCCCCAGCCAAACAACGGTTGTAACAGACCACTAAGGTACTAAGATTTGAAAGCAAGTCACAACAATAAGCCAAATGAAAGGACAAAAATGAACGTTGTAACAGACCACTAAGGTACTAAGATTTGAAAGCAAGTCACAACTAATTGTTCATCTGTTGTATCGGGGTGGGCAGTTATAACAGACCATAAAGATACTGATTTTTGAAAGCAAGTTGTAATATAATGGTGGGTGGTGTGAGGTGGGAGTGGCTAGAGCGGATGGGAAAGGCTGAATAGTGTGGCTGGTGATGAATGGTGCCAACGCCACTGGTGGTAAATAGTGAGGGGGACGGTGACGCCCCCCTTTTTATAGTATAGTGCTGATGTATGTGTGGTGGTGTGTGGGGTTAGTCTTGGTCGGGGTTTGGGGTGAGGAGTGCGCTAAAGAGGTCGTTGAAGCGGGTGCCGTTTGTGAGGCGGTTTTTGGCTATGAGTGAGTGCTCGGCGAGGGCATGGAGAAGGAACTCGGCGAGGAGCCATTTGGTGTTTCCGGTGGCGTTGGGTTGGTATCGTGTTACGGTGTCTTCGAGTCCGTCTATGATGGATAGTGCGGCTTGGTATGCTTGGTCGGTGTGTGCTTCGAGCATATCGATGGTGTTGCCTTGTGCGAACCAGGCGATGATGGGTGCGTATTCGGAGTTGTCTTTTTTCTTTTTGAGTTTGGCGGGGTCGGGGAATAGTTGTGTGAAAGTGTTTCGGATGGCGAGGCTGATGAGTTTTTGGGCTACTATGGCTGGGCCTTCTTGTTCGCCTTCGTAGACGAGTTCTATTTTGCCGTTGATGGCTGGTGTGGCGGCGTAGAGGTCGGTGAGGCGTGCGTGGGTGTAGGGTAGGGCATGGCGGAGGAAGCGGAGTTCGGCTGCGCTTACGAGGCTTTCGAGGACGGTGATGGTGAGGCGTGCGCTGACGCCGCTTTTGGCATCGACGTACTCGGAGGTGCGTGCCTGGATGGCGATTTGCTCTACGAGGAGGCGTAGTATGTGTGGTATTTCGATGTTTTGCTGTGTGGGTGTGAGGCGCGCTTGTGATTGTGTGATGGCGAGGGAGTGGTGTATGTGGCGAGGGTAGTGTGTGAGGATTTGTGCGCCTATGCGGTCTTTGAGTGGTGTGACGATGGAGCCGCGGTTGGTGTAGTCTTCGGGGTTGGCGGTGAAGATGAATTGGATATCGAGTGGTATGCGGATGTTGAAGCCACGTATTTGGATGTCTCCTTCCTGGAGGATGTTGAAGAGTGCGACTTGGAGGCGTGCCTGGAGGTCGGGTAGCTCGTTGATGACGAATATGAATCGGTTGCTGCGGGGTATGAGTCCGTAGTGGATGGTGTTTTGGTCGGCGAGTGATAGTTTGAGGTTGGCGGCTTTGATGGGGTCGAGGTCTCCGATGAGGTCGGCAACGGATACGTCGGGTGTGGCGAGTTTTTCGGCGAATCGTTGTGAGCGGTGTATCCAGGTGATGGGAGTGTTGTTGGCGTGTGTGGCGATGAGGTTTGTGGCGTAATGTGAGATGGGGTGTAGTGGGTCTTCGTTGAGTGGGCTGCCGGAGATGATGGGTATGTATTCGTCGAGCAGGTTGATGAGTTGTCTGGCCATCATGGTTTTGGCTTGTCCGCGGAGGCCGAGGAATAGTATGTTGTGCCGAGAGAGGATGGCTCGTTGGAGTTCGGGTATGACGGTGTCGTCGTATCCGTAGATGCCGTTGAAGATGGGTTTGTTTTGCTGTAGGTGTGTGATGAGGTTGTCTCGGAGTTCGTCTTTGATGGTTTTGTAGGTGTAACCTGATTGGATTAGTTGTCCGAGAGTGTTGATATTGTTGTGTTGCATTGTTATAGTTTCTTTCGTTTGTTGTTGGTATAGTCTCTGAATATCATTTCGCCGAGTCCTTTGAGGCCTGTGAAGTATGCTTTGCCTTGGTTGGCTTCGGTGAATTGGTCTATGAATGATTGTAGGTAGGGGTCTGAGGCGACCATGAAGGTGGTGATGTTGATTTTGCTGCGTTTGGCAGCTGCGGCTAGAGTGAGGCATTTGGAGACGATGTGTGTATCGAGTCCGACGCTGTTTTTGTAGTATTTGCCGTTTTCTTTGATGCAGGATGGTTTGCCGTCAGTGATCATGAATATTTGTTTGTTGGCGGCTTTGTTTTTGCGGAGTATGGACATGGCGAGTTCGAGGCCTGCGACGGTGTTGGTGTGGTAAGGGCCGACTTGCAGGTAAGGGAGGTCTTTGAGTTGTATAGGCCAGGCGTCGTTTCCGAAGACGATGATATCGAGGCTGTCTTTTGGGTATTTTCGTCGTATCATTTCGGCGAGTGCCATTGCTACCATTTTGGCGGGTGTGATGCGGTCTTCGCCATAGAGTATCATGCTATGGCTGATGTCTATCATGAGGACTGTAGCGGTTTGTGTTTTGTATTCTTGCTCTGTGACGAGGAGGTCGTTTTCGGTGAGTGTGAAGTCTGATATTCCGTTGTTGATTTGAGCTTGTTTGATGGAGTCTATGAGTGCTATGTTTTGAGGTGCGTCTCCGAATTCGTAAGGTCGGAGGTCGGAGCTGGGTTCGTCGGCGTTTTTGCCGGCGAAACGAGTTGGGTGGTTTCCGGATGCTCCTTTTTTGAGTTTGCCGAAGATGAATTCGAGTGCGTTGTCTCGGATTGCTTGTTCGGTTTTAGGTGTGATGATGAGGCCTCCGTTTCCGTTTTTGTCGTTGTCTATGTATCCTTTTTGTTTGAGGTCTTCAATGAAGTTGTCGATGGTGTAGGAGTCGTCGGTGAGTTGGTATTCTTTGTCGAGGGCGCGCAGCCAGTCGATAGCTTCGTCTGCATCTCCACTGGTGTGTGTGATGAGTTGTTTAAAGATTTTGAAGAGTTCGTCGAATTTGGATGTAGGACTGGCTATGAACTCACTGAATCTGTACCCCGGCATTGCATGTGTTTAGGAGGTTTAAAGGTCAGTAATTATTTGGAACTGTGTGTGGTTTGGGAGCAATAGGGGTATAAGTTTTATTCATAGTGGTGGTGATAAAATGACAAGAGGTGCAGCGTGAGCTGCACCTCTTGGGGGGGGG
>CALRKH020000206.1:0-3887 GCA_943367855.1 Asaia bogorensis
GATGTAATTCTGGGTGAAAACAACCTTGAGATGCTTTCTAATCTCAAATCTAAGCAAGAATTGTTGGGCGATCTTATTGGATTGCTACAGTCTCCTGCTAAAAATCTCGTATCTGCTTTGCAGTCTGGACAGAACAACATCACTGGTGTTCTTAAGACTTTGGCAGAAAGGGATTCAAAATAATCTTATCAAATCATTCAAAAAACAATTAAATAATTAATACAATGGCAGATCTTACGCAACTTGCAGAACAGTTGGTAAACTTGACTGTAAAAGAAGTAAAAGAATTGACAGATATCCTTAAGGATCAGTACGGCATCGAGCCTGCTGCAGCTGGCGCTGTAGTAGTAGCTGCTGCTGGCGGTGCTGGTGATGCTCCTGCAGAAGAGGAAAAAACTTCATTCGATGTAATCTTGAAAGCAGCAGGCGCTCAGAAGCTAGCTGTAGTTAAATTGGTTAAAGAATTGACTGGTCTTGGCTTGAAAGAAGCTAAAGATCTTGTTGATGCTGCTCCAAAGCCTTTGAAAGAAGGTGTAGCTAAGGACGAAGCAGAGGCTTTGAAGAAGTCTTTGGAAGAGGCTGGTGCTGAAGTAGAGATTAAGTAATTTGCTGATCCTTAACCCTTAGGTTAGGGATTGAGCTGAAGACCTGACTAAAATAGTCAGGTCTTTTCCTGTTTATGCACTGGATTAAAATTGCATTATTTCAAGCGATAATTGTCGCTTTCTTATATTTAATTTAACTATAAACTATACACTACCTTGGCTATCAAGAATCAAACCGAAAGGAAAAGCTTCTCCTCCATTAAGGTGGTCAAAGACTATCCTGATTTTCTCGATATTCAATTGCAGTCTTTTAAAGACTTTTTCCAATTGGATACTCCGGCAGAGAAACGCAGGGCAGATGGGTTATTTAAAGTTTTTGCTGAAAATTTCCCTATCAGTGATTCGAGAGAGAATTTCACTCTTGAGTTTATTGACTATGCAGTAGATCCTCCAAAATACAGCGTTGAGGAATGCATTGATCGTGGTCTCACCTATTCTGTTCCGTTAAAGGCTAAATTGAGATTGCTTTGTCATGATGAGGACAACGAAGATTTTGAAACTATTGAACAAGAGGTGTTCCTTGGAAATCTTCCTTACATGACTGAAAAGGGCTCTTTTGTGATCAATGGAGCAGAAAGAGTTATCGTTTCTCAATTGCATAGATCTCCTGGTGTGTTCTTTGCCCAAAGCAAGCATACCAATGGTACTAAGCTTTATTCTGCGAGAATCATTCCTTTTAAAGGTTCTTGGATTGAGTTTGCAACAGACATTAATAATGTCATGTATGCTTACATTGATCGTAAGAAAAAGTTTCCGGTAACTACACTTCTTAGAGCGATTGGTTATGGCTCTGATAAGGACATTCTTGACTTGTTTGGATTGTCTGAAGAAGTACCTGCTACTAAATCAGCCCTTAAAAAAGCAGCTGGTAGAAAGTTGGCGGCGAGAGTCCTTAGAAGCTGGGTAGAAGATTTTGTTGATGAAGATACCGGTGAGGTAGTTTCCATTGATAGAAATGAAGTATTGCTTGAACGTGATACTGTTTTGACTGATGAAGACATCGAAATGATTTTGGATTCTGGCTCCAAGTCTATTATTCTCCATAGAGAAGATGTGAACGTAGCCGATTTCTCAATCATCTATAATACACTACAGAAAGATAACTCAAACTCCGAAAAAGAGGCAGTTGAAGTTATCTATCGCCAATTACGAAATACGGAGGCGCCAGATGAAGCTACTGCTCGGGAGGTGATCCAAAGCTTGTTCTTCTCAGATAAGCGTTATGATTTGGGTGAAGTAGGTAGATACCGTATTAATAAAAAACTAGGTCTTGAAATCGAGCCTGACAAAATTGTATTAACGAAGGAAGATATTATTTCCATCGTAAAGTACTTGATAGGTTTGATTAACTCTAAGGCAGTAGTTGATGATATTGACCACCTTTCAAATAGAAGGGTAAGAACAGTTGGTGAACAATTGTACAGTCAATTTGGTGTTGGTCTTGCTCGTATGGCCCGTACCATCAGAGAGCGTATGAACGTTCGTGACAATGAAGATTTCAAGCCAGTTGATTTGATCAATGCAAGAACTCTTTCTTCTGTCATCAATTCGTTCTTTGGAACAAACCAGCTTTCTCAGTTTATGGATCAAACCAATCCACTTGCTGAGTTGACTCATAAGCGTAGACTTTCTGCACTTGGTCCAGGTGGTCTATCTCGAGAGCGTGCAGGTTTCGAAGTTCGAGACGTTCACTACACGCATTACGGAAGACTTTGTACGATTGAAACTCCAGAAGGGCCAAACATTGGATTGATCTCCTCTCTTTGCGTTCATGCTAAAGTAAATTCAATGGGCTTCTTAGAAACACCTTATAGAAAGGTGGAAAATGGGAAAGTTGCCATGAATGCAGAGGATATTGTTTTCTTGACTGCAGAGGAAGAAGATAATAATAACATCGCTCAGGCTAATGCAAGATTAGAAGCTGACGGTACTTTCTTCAACGAAAAAGTAAAGGCAAGATTTGAGGGTGATTTCCCTGTACTGGATCCTAGTGAAATCTCTTACATGGATGTGGCTCCTAATCAAATTGTATCTGTTGCAGCTTCTTTGATTCCTTTCTTGGAGCATGATGATGCGAACCGAGCATTGATGGGATCAAACATGCAGCGTCAAGCAGTGCCACTTTTGAAACCTGAAGCTCCTATTGTGGGTACAGGTCTAGAAGGCAAGGCGGCCATTGACTCTAGAGCTTTAATTATTGCAGAAGCTGATGGTGTCATCGATTATGTAGATGCCAAGAAAATAAGAGTAAAGTATGATTTGACCTCAGATGAGTTACTTGTGAATTTCTCTGATGAGTATAGAACATACGATTTGATTAAATTCAGAAGAACTAACCAGGATACTACTATCAATCTTACTCCTCTTGTTTTGAAAGGTGAGAAGATCAAGAAAGGCCAAGTTCTGGTAGAAGGTTACTCTACAAATAAAGGAGAGCTTGCCCTGGGTAAAAACCTTAAAGTGGCATACATGCCATGGCAAGGTTACAACTTTGAAGATGCGATTGTAATCTCCGAGAGAGTGGTTCGTGAAGATATCTTCACCTCAATTCACGTGGAAGAATTTCAGTTGGAAGTTCGTGACACAAAACGAGGTGAGGAAGAATTGACATCTGAAATTCCAAACGTTTCTGAAGAGGCAGTAAAACACCTTGATGAAAACGGTATTATCCGAGTTGGTGCTGAGGTAAAAGAAGGTGATATCATCATTGGTAAAATCACTCCAAAAGGTGAAACGGATCCAACTCCAGAAGAAAAACTCCTAAGAGCGATCTTTGGTGATAAAGCAGGTGATGTGAAGGATGCTTCTTTGAAGGCTTCTCCATCTTTGAATGGAGTTGTGATTGAAACCAAGCTTTTCTCAAGACCTAAGAAAGACAAAGACAACAGAGCAAAATCAAAAGCTGAAGTTGAAAAATTGAAGGCAAAATATTCCAAGGACTTACTTGGTATCCGTGCCCGAATGATCAGCAAGCTTGTGACGTTGCTTGATGGTAAAACTTCTCAAGGAGTTAAGCACAAGTTTGGCGATGAGATCATTACCAAGGGTGTTAAGTTCAATTTGAAGAATATTGAGAATAACCTCTTCCCTGCTAAGAATCCATACAGAGACGAGTCTAACTACAACGTACCTGAAGAGGCGAACTTGATTTCAGACATCATTTTGGATGACTGGACTGAAGATGCGCATACTAATGGTCTGATTGTGAAATTGGTTAAGAATTACACCAATTCCAGAAATGAAATCTCTGGTAGATTCAAGCGTGATCGATTTACACTCGAA
>CALRKH020000207.1:0-3885 GCA_943367855.1 Asaia bogorensis
GCCACCAAATGGTTTTTGAGGAGCATCGAAGGGTTCATCTTTCATGATGTCAACAAATGATTTTTCTTTATCAACTTCAGAAAAGCCAACATGATTGTAACTTCCTTCGTTCCAAGTATCCCAATGGCGATAATTTAAACCATTGTAAATTTGAACATCTGATTTTTTTAAGTCCGGATGCACATCTTTTCCATTGATTTTTTCAACTTTAACTTCTTTATGTGTTAGTTTATATTTTCCGTCTGGCGAAAGATTTTTATCCACTAATAGTTCTTTGGTGTCGGTAATTTCAGTGGCAGCTCCTCCGTTAACAGGAATGCTGTAGGTTTTTGAATTCGATTTGTTTTCTTCCACGGAAGGAATAGAAACTTTATAAAGTATGTTTTTACCATCTTTAGAAATAACTAAAGGTGAAACTCGACCTAATTTCCATAAGGTTTCAGGTGTTAAAATTTCTTGGGCGGCTAGTGTTTGAATTCCCATAAATAAACTGAAAATAATGATGCTTTTTTTCATCGCATAAAAAATTAAAAGTATAAAAGTAACGTTTTTTGCATAAAAAAACCATCTCCGAAAAAGAGATGGTTTTAAAAAAAAGAGATAATTTTTTTATTGTTTAATAAAACGTTTTGTCTCTGAACTCGTTTCGTTTACTAATTCAAGTAAATAAGTGCCTGTTGTTAGCGAAGAAACATTGATTGTATTTTCAGATAAAGTTCCGGTTTGCACCACTTGACCCATCACATTTATGATTCTAAATTGCGAATAAACCGTTTCTGATGAAATGAATAAGTTTCCATCTTTCACGGGATGTGGATATAATTTAATGCTGCTACTAACGATTGGTTCAATTTCAACTTCACCTTCTCTGGCAGAAGAAACGATATTTACTGTATAATCTTCCACTTCACCAAACGAGAAAGTTTCACAAGCTGTTGGAGAAGCATTATATTTCATTGAAACTCTCATTCTGGTTTGACCTAAAAGAGCAGTTGTTGGAACCGTAAAACTTCCGGAAATTGGAGTTGCAGTTGTGCGATTTCTGTTGAAAACTTGTTCACCAGCATCGGCAAAATCACCATCTCTATTCCAATCAATCCAAACACGATAAGCTTCACTGTAAACAGTTCCGGTCCATCCCGGTGTAATTGTAATTGCATTACTAGTTCCTCTTACTAAATTAGTGGATAAGTTAGTAAAGTTACCATACCCTCCATTATTTCCTGACAAGTTATTAATTGTTCCTAATTGCACTCTATTAATAAATTCATCTGCCGTACTATTTCCTCTCGAAGCACAATAAGCCACAGTATTGGCTAAAGTTGTAACACTAACCGTGTTGCTATTCACTGAAATATTTCCGGCGGCATCTTTTGCTCTAACGTTAAAAGTATAAGCTGTAGAAGCGGTTAAACCTGTAACAGCAAACGTTGTTGCAGTTGTAGTAGAACCAATTAAGGTTCCATTTCTAAGCACATCATAACCTGTTACACCTACATTGTCAGTAGCACCAGACCATGATAAATTAGTTGATGTTTGTGTAGTTCCAGAAGCTGATAAAGTTGGAGCTGTTGGAGCAATAGTATCAGGAGCAGGAGCATTAGAAGTTGTTACTGAAACGGTATTGCTGTTGGCAGAGATATTACCGGCAGCGTCTTTTGCACGAACAAAGAAAGAATAAGTCGTAGATGCGGTTAGACCTGTTGCAGTATAAGTTGTTCCGGATACAGAAGCAATTAGTGAACTATCTCTAAATACATCATATCCTGTAACGCCAACATTGTCAGTTGAAGCAGTCCATGATAAATTTGTGGATGTTTGAGTTGTTCCGGAAGCGGTTAAATTCGTTGGTGCTGTTGGTGCAGTTGTATCAGCAACAGCTGTTGTCAATGTAAAATTAGCGTTAGAAACATCAAAGAAAATATGATTATTTCCTTTTACCATAATTCGACAAGTTGAACTACTAACATTTGGCATTGTTACCGCTTGTGAACCATCATTTGGTGCAGCAGTTAATAAAGTAGTCCAAGTATTTCCACCGTCTGTTGAAATTAAAATATCAACGTTGGCACAATTTACATTGTTCGCCGTTGTTCCGGCTACGTTCCATGTTACGGTTTGAGAACTTCCACCTGCATATGAAACGGCTGTATTTGGTGAAGTTACCGAAAATGGTCCTGCTGTTGCATTAACAGTCACAACCATATCGTCACTATTATTGGCAGAACCACCGGCTCTGTTGTCACGAACAGTTAATCTGAAATTCATTGTTCTGGCTACTGAAGGGAGAGCTTCAACAGTAATCTCTGTTCCTGCTGTTGTCGTTGCACCAGCTAAAACAGATTGTATTCTTGGGAAGTAACGTACAGGAGAAGTGCTTGAATTATAAGATCTGAAAGTAGGCCCTGTGGTTCTTGTAGCACTTGCAGCAGAACTTGCACCAGTTGCGGTTGATGCTGCATTGTCAAATTGTTCCCAGTTGAATGTTAATTCATCCCCGTTAGCATCGGTTCCTGAACCGGTTAACATAAATGGAGTACTTCTTGGGATGGTGTAATCAAGACCTGCATTAGCAGTTGGTACCGCATTTCCAGTAGCGGTGTTAGTTTGACACGTTTTATTTTTCACATTATTGGTAACTTGTTGAATACTAAACGCATGAAAATACACGTCTGAATTAGGTTGAACATCTTGGTTGGTAATTCCTGCATAACCCATAATGGTTGAACCTGAACCCGGTTCCATGTTAGCTCCAGTTCCTTCATTACTAAAAGAAAAGGTGTGATTACCACCAAATTGATGCCCTAATTCATGTGCAACATAATCAATGTCAAATAAATCTCCGGTTGGAATGGTAGCTGAAGTAAAAGCACTTCCTTTTGAACCATTAACGCATACACATCCGATACAGCCCGCATTTCCATTATTACCTGCTCTAACAAATAAATGACCTACATCATAATTTGCCTCGCCTATAACTGATGTTAGTGTACTTTGAACCTGACTGTTATAATTTGTTGTATATGGATCCGTAGAAGCGTTTGTATAAATTACTAAATCATTATTTGCAACTAATACCATCCGGATTGCAAAATCTTTTTCAAAAACACCATTCACACGAGTCATTGTGGCATTAATAGCCGCCAAAGCTTGTGCTTTTGTACCACCAAAATATGCCGTATATTCACCGGTTGTAGAAACCGCTAAACGAAAAGTTCTAAGCGTGCTGTCATCCGCATTTGGACGTAATGTAGAGGGGTCAATTTGTTCAGCTACAGTATCGATTACACCACATTCAAAAGGAGAAAATTGTTTTGCTTTATCCGCTTTTTTATAGACGGTATAAGTAGTTAAATCTTCTGTTAAAGGTTCAATAAAAACAGCCGATTTTCCTGCATTTAATTGCATAGATTGAAACCCTAATGGAGAAATACTGAAATAAACTGTTGAGGTTGGATTGTCTATTCCAATACCAATATACGATTTAATTTCAGGATATTGTGCAGCTAAGGCAGCTTCCATTTGTGAATTTTCAAAAACACTGAAGCGTTCCATTTTCCCCGTTTCATTAGGAAATTCCATTACGATACCGTTTTTTTGAGACGAAAATCGGTTAGGAACGGTGTTTAAAGACTGCTTCACAGCCTCAACGTTTAAGTTAAATAAATTTTGTTGGGGAAGATTAAGACGACTTTCCAACACTCCGGAAGAAAAAGTTGAAACTTTTGTCCAAGGAGAAGTACTTTGGGCAATAGAAAAACTTATACTTGCCAACAGTGAGACACAGAGTAATTTAAGTTTCATGGTTAAATGTTTAAGTTAATTAGATTCAAATGTAAAATTATTTCTATGCTGTTAATAGATGATTTCACTATTTTATTAACA
>CALRKH020000208.1:0-3814 GCA_943367855.1 Asaia bogorensis
GTTCAAAAGAATCCTTTGGAAGATCTGACGACGATGCAAAAGCCTCAGGCCATCATGATTCAGGGAAAATTTATTCAGCGGGATGAACTCCAGCTGGAGTTGAATCTGATCAGGCAGAAATACCTTAGACAGTAGAAAATAAGAAGTACGATTTACGAAGTACGAGGTGATGAGAAGTGTTGAAATCACCTTACAGCTTTACCACTTTCAAACTTTGCAACTTTAAAACATGAAATATACAACCATCCTAGGCACAACTGCTATTCTTTCGATAGCTTTTGCCTGCTCCCAAAAACAAACCCAAGAACCTGTAAAAGAAGAAATTAAACTTATGATCAAAGCAGAACAAGTAGCTGAGCACAAGGGTCAGCCGGTTTTCCATTATGTCCTAGACAACGGAACAATGCAAGTAGAAATGTCTAATTACGGAGGACTCATCTCCAAAATCATTGCGCCGGACAAAAATGGAAATCTGGAAAATATCACGCTAACTCTGGACAGCGTCGCCGAATACCTGACTAAACCCAATCCTTTCTTCGGAGCTACAGCCGGCCGGGTGGCCAATCGAATTGCCAATGCTGAATTCACCTTGGATGGAACAAAATATACCTTAGCTAAAACCAATGGAGACAATCACCTTCATGGTGGAGTGGAAGGATTTAATAAAAAAGTCTGGACTCCTGAGACCTACTCCAATGACTCGGTAGTCGGAGTGAAAATGACGTATCTCAGCGTGGACGGTGAAGAAGGCTATCCGGGTAATCTCCAAACCACCCTGTGGATGGAATTGACTACAGATAATACGCTTCGAATCCGCTTTGAATCCACAACAGATAAAAAAACCATCCTCAACCTGACTAATCACACCTACTTCAACTTGGGTGGAGTGAAGCGGGATGTTCAAGACCATGAATTCCAGTTTTGGGCAGATGCATACACTCCCGTGGATGAGGAACTGATCCCAACAGGTGAGGTCAAGGACGTGACAGGAACTCCTTTTGATTTCCGTACTCCAAAGATTCTCGGCGATCAGATTGCAGCCAACGGAGGTGGATTTGATCACAACATGGTGATGAAGCGGGAAAAATCAGCGGATATGAAACACTTCGTCCGTGTACGCCATGCCGAAAGCGGCCGTGTGATGGACATGTACTCGGATAATATGGGTGTGCAGTTTTACACGGGAAACTTCCTTTCCAACTTTGCGGGAGCCGATGGCAAAACCTACGACAAGCATTGGGGCTTCTGCCTCGAATCCCAAAACTGGCCCGATGCCATCAATCACGACAACTTCCCAAGCCCAATTCTGAATCCTGGAGAGAAGTACACGCACAACATCGAGTATCGATTTTCAGTAGAGAAGTAAAAACAAGAAACCCTCCAAATTCAGATTTTGGAGGGTTTCTTGCTTTAGTGCCTAACAAGTTTTTCACCTTAGATTACCAAGGCGTTTTACTTTTTTTCTTTTGATTTAAATGGGTGAATCGCTTGGCCTAGGAATGTTGTTGGCATTTCTTCGTTCAATCCTGTTCTTTCAGGCCATTCATTTCCCTTTTCTAGATAAGTCCCGAAAATCATATCAATGAAAGGGAAATGTATCGCAAAATTTTTGTCGTAGTAGTTTGGATCAGCTGCATGATGCCAGTGATGATACTGGGGTGTGACTAAAATGTACCGCAAAAAGCCAAAGTTGATTTTAGTATTGGAATGAGCTAAAACAGCCTGAATAGATACCCAAACCAAATAGGTCAAAAATACAGGAGTACTAAACCCTAAGATGTACAGTGGGATAAAAGTAAAAGATCGTACCAAAATTAAATCGACAAAGTGAATTCTCGATCCTGCCAGCCAATCGATGTTTTTGATCGAATGGTGGATTGCATGGAATTTCCAGAGAAATGGGACTTTATGAAATAAGTAATGAATAGTCCATTGGAAAAAATCGGTTACTACTAAGGCAATGAATAGCTGGAAAGGGAAAGCAATAGATGAAACAGTTTTGTGGATCTCAGCGATTGGAAGCCCTGAAAAGGATATGATTGCCGGGGTCCTGATGATGATTCCTAGTATTTGGACCAAAAGGTGGCTGTAGATAAAGTAAGCCAAATCAGTCCTCCATTCAGGGTGGAATTTGGATTGTTGAACATGTTTTGGGAGAAATAGCTCAATTGGGATAAAAATGGCCGCTGTGAAAAAAATATCCAGTACCAGCCAGTCTAAACCAACGGAAAAATTGGAATAAAAACTCGGGGTTCTTGCAGGGAATAGGTAGGTTAAAACGAGGGAGCCGCCTAAAAAGCTCAAGCCCAAAATGGCGATATCAGCCTTTTTCCGCAGTATAAAACTGGTCAAGGCAAACCCCAATCCAAGGAAAAACAGTGATAGAAAGAAGATCCTCAGAAAGCTTTCTGTGTAGAAATTTCGGAATTCTGAGGTGGTAAGGATTTCAGGAAAAAAGAGACTCACTGAGAATAAAAAGGAACATACTCCAATAAAAATGGAGAGATAGCCACTGATTTTGCCCTCTCCAATTTCTAATCGTTTGTGGTTGGTTTTAAAATCCATGACCGCCTTAGTTAATTATATCGCATACTCTGGTTTGATGCCCTGATTTTTATCAAAATAATAATTTGAAGAAAGAAATTCAGATGGTTGCTCGTTTTTTTATCCCTGTACTAAGACTTTCAAATATAATCTAGGAAAGAGACCAATCTAGAAAAATAGAGGTTAAAGCCCTTGGGGGGGGGCGGCCACTGCCTGCACCTCCTCAAACCCCTGATACGCACACACCACCGCTTCAAAATCTTCCAGTTTATAAAGATGCTTTTGTGTAAAGGTTAAGGAGGGAAGAAAAAAATTTAGGAGTTTAGGATTGGTCGGCTAAAGTTGTGAGTCTGATCTTTACGGGAAATAATTCAGGTTTTACCAATTATTAATTGAACGTGATTGAATTGCAAATTCTAATGAGCTTGGTTATTGGGGACAAGATGAAACTGGATTTTTTTCAAAATTTTGACTAATCCTTTACTAACCTAACTGAATAGCCAACATTACCTGAGGAGGAAGGATATCTGAAAATTGAACCACCATTAGAAAAAATGTGCCAATAAAAACTGGTCTCTTTGAATGTGGAACTCCACCAATTTCCATCTGTCCCTTTTCTTTGATAAGCTCCATTTGAGAGTCTTTCGCCTCCTGGAAGGGCGGTAAAACCAGTCCCATTGGTGGCCCTTGTATTGGGATAATTCCAATGACTGTAATCCGCTTCTTTTAAATAACCCCCTGCTAAATCCTCACCTCCAATTAAACGAAATAAATCCTGCCAATCCTCCTCGGAAGGTACACGCCAACCTTCAGGAGCAAGTTTTCCACTAGTAACCGAGTACCAATTATAAAGACGTCCATACGTAGCAATTTCTACATCAGTATTGGTGTTTTGGTAATTACAATATGCTCCAACTGTGGCGTTCATCCACTGAACGTTATCTGTAATTTTGAGAATTGGAGTTCCATCTATATACTTCGTTGTACGGAGATTTTCAGCCATCCAAGTAAGAGAGCCTATTTTAACCGTCTTATACACATTTCCATCCTGGTCAGTCATTGTTCCATACTCGATTGCAGGATTAAACTTTGCAGTTGTGAGTCCATTCAAGATTGGATTGGCGATTAAAATTGATTTTGAAATACTATTCTCTCCCCCCTTTCCTTTAGCAGTTAATTTTAATTGGTATGTTCCGGAATTTGGATAAATATGAGAAGGGTCAGTGTCAGCTGAGGTGTTTCCGTCACCAAAATCCCATGAGTAACTACT
>CALRKH020000209.1:0-3748 GCA_943367855.1 Asaia bogorensis
AAATTAGAAAGCTCCTTAATAACAAAGGCTCAAGGGGGTTCTTTCGGACAGTTCATCGCTGAAATTACCGGTGCAGTGAATCTGGAAAACAGCAACCATATTTTACATTTTTCCAAACAATCTTCTGAAGGCTATCGAAAAAATACCGACTTTGATAATACTAATTATGTGTTAAGAAGTCAGTTTAATAAAAATATATTGCCCATCAATTTGATTTCCGCTTTTTCAGAACGGAAATTTGGAGCTCAAAATTTTTATGGAGTAACTAATCCCGCAGCATTGCCGTATGAAGTGACACAAGCGAGTTTGATAGGACTTTCCACCGAAATAAAAAACGGTAACTTTACTTGGAAACCACGATTATATTGGAGAAGAAACCAAGACGAATACATTTTTATCAGAACGAATCCGTCTATTTATAGAAATTTACACATTACAAACAAAATAGCGGCGGAGTTAAATGGAGCGTACCAATCTTCGTTAGGAACAACAGGAATTGGGTTAGAATTTTCAAAATACATGATTCAAAGTAATAATTTAGGAGATGCAGAACGTGAAATTGCTACCTTGTTTTTAGAGCATCGGTTCAGCTTATTTGAAGGTGTTCTTGATATTACTCCCGGTGTGGCGGTTTCTTATTTTTCTGATTTTGACAATAGAGCATTTCCGGGGTTAGATGTTGGAGTAAAAGTTTCCGATAATATAAGAATGTATAGCAATGTTGGATATACGTATCGAGTACCAACCTATACAGATTTAAATTATAGTGATCCGTCTACGCTAGGAAATCCCAATTTGCAAGCCGAGCGTGCTTTTGCTCAAGAACTGGGATTCAAATTCCATACGAATAACATCGATTTTATGGCGGCATTATTCAATAGAGAAACAGAAAACTTTATAGATTACAGAAGAGCTTCCAGTGAAGATTTATGGCAACCGGTGAATATTGATGTGGAAACAAGAGGAGTGGAAACGGCATTAAAATATTCCTTTTCAACCCAAAAAATGAACCATCAATTGCAATTGGGTTACACCTATATTGACGATTCAATAGATACCGATTTAATTTCAAAAAACGGAATTAACTCCATGCGTCATCAAGTCGTTTTCAATTATAACATTAATTTATTTAAAGGTTTTAACCAAAATATTGCTTATCGCTACATAGAGCGTACATCAAGAATTGCCTACAATGTGTATGATTTGAATACAAGTTATGCTCATAAGAATTGGGAAGCAACTGTTTTGGTTCAAAACTTATTTAATACGGATTATGAAGAAAACACTTTTGTTCCCATGCCAAAAGGAAATGTGTTGTTTGGTTTGAAGTATCATTTTGAATAAATAAAAATTCCACTCTAAAAGTAGTATTGCTATTTGGTTTGTGTAGCAGCCTTCTCTTTTTTGTTTGTATTGACAAATAAAATGCCTTTACTTGAAGATAATTTAGTAAAGTATTTAGTTGTAATAATAGAGTAAGTAAACCTAGCGGATTCTTTTAAATTGTGTTTTTTTAATTTTAGATTTCAAATTGGCAGAAGGTTGGTACAGAATTTTAAAACCTGTAATATTTGCTTTCCCTAAGGGTTCCGGTGAATCGGCAGGCGAACCCGTAACCCCAAGCTTAAATGAACCCAAACTTTCTATTCTTACAATTTTACCTTCGCAAAGTGCTTCACCAATAACATCACTCAATGCGATGATTACTCCATAACAATCTGCTTTGCTAATGGTTGATCGCGATGCTATTATTTTGGCCAAACTGTCTAAGTTCTCTTCACCTTTACTCACTAAACACGGAAAATACTTCACTTCTGGTGGGGTAACTAAATTATTTTTTTTGGGAATCATTTTGAATTGTACTGCCATAAAAAAAGGTTTTACTATTAAAATAAGTAGTTCATAAGGACAAATATATAAAAAGATATACATCTTTTATTTAAAACATCTATATCTTTAGAAGAAAACTTCTACATCTTTTCAAATAAAGACCTATATCTTTTAAATCAATAGTAATGATGTAATCCAAAGCACATACTACATAAAAATTACTTTCGAAAAGGAAAGTAAAATACGACTCAAAATGTTTAACGGACAACTACTTCTTTAACATTTTTACTTTTTCATACACGAGCTCACTTTCCCAACCTTTTCGGAGCAAGGTATCGCAAAACTTCTTCCTTTTTTTGAGCTGGTTGTTTTCCTTGATGGATTCCCACGTTTTTTCAGCTAAATCGTTAAACATAGCTTCATATTCTTCCTCCGGAATTGCTTTTAAACCCATTCGAATTAAATAATCAGAAATGTTTCGTTGCTTCAATTCGTTAGTGATGCGTTTTTTCCCCCAGTTTTTTTGATGAAATTTACTAATCGAAAACAACACGGCAAACCGTTCCTCATTCAGAAAATTATGATGAATTAAATGCACAATCACTTCGTCATGCTGGTTTTGAGGAACTGTTAACGCATACAGTTTTTGAACCACATCAGCATGGCACCGTTCTTGATAAGAACAGTAATATTCTAACTTTTGAATTATTTCTAAAAGCAAAGCGTTTGATTGTGAACCCAATGGCAGAAATTTAGCGGTTTTTTGTTAATAATTTAATAACGCAAAGGTATTGAAATTCTAGAATTTAGCTGTAAATTTGTCTTCCCCAAATCTTAACAATAAAAGCCATTGAAATTACAAAAATTCATCATTTTTAAAAATGAAAATAAAAATACTATTATTAGCACTTTTTTGGGGTGCTTTTTCGTGGGGGCAAGTTGTAACATACACACCAACTAGTATTATTGGTGCTGTATCGACGAATGCAACAGCTTCTAATTTCACAATAGGTTCAGGTTTAACTGCCAATACAGGATGTGCCGGTTCATGGTATCAAGGAAGTGCAGGAAGTTTATTTAACACTATAACAGAAGCTGTAACTGGAATTGATTATTATGAATTCACAGTTACGCCAAATGCTAGTTATCAATTAGATTTAACAAATATTTCGGTTTCTGGATTAAGAAGAAGTGGCACAGGCCCAGTAAATTTTGAGTGGGCTTATAGAATAGATGCTGGGGCATGGGTGTTTCAAGGAGCCCCAACTGCACCTGGTTCTGGCAATTGTGCTTCATTAGGTAATACAAACACTTGGGATTTTACTGATATCAATACAACGGGTATCGTAACATTTCGATTAATTATGTGGGGAGCAACCACCACAGGAGGAACCTATAGAATTAATACTGTTAGATTGGACGGCACAGTTTCTCCAGTTTCTTCATTACCATCACAAGTAACATTAGCCGACAATCTTCCTCAAATAGCCAGTGCAAATGTTTTTCAAGGCACAACCAATCATATTCTTTCTACCTTTCAAGCTACCGTTGCCAATGCTTCCGCTACGTTAACCGCGGCATCTTTTGCTTCAAGTGGCAATTATCAAGCAGCAGATATTTTGAGTAATGGTATTAAACTTTGGTACAATACCACCACTAATTTTAGTACGGCAACACAAATTGGTACAGGTATTACGTCAACAGCTGGTGGTGCCGGTGAAACAATAGCTTTTTCAGGATTATCTCAAACTATTGGTGTGGGTACGGGTTACTTTTGGGTTACTGCTTCAATTTCTCCAACCGCTACATTAGGCAGGACTATAACTATAAATAGCTTTACCAATAGTAATGTAACGTTTTCATCAGGAACAAAATCCGGAAGTGTAACTGCTGCAGGCATTCAAACTATTTCGGTCTC
>CALRKH020000210.1:0-3731 GCA_943367855.1 Asaia bogorensis
GGACAATCCGTCTATCAGTTTTTTTTATACAAAATGGAAGGACATTAGGAAATATATCAGTAAACCTAAACAACGACTGCTATGAAAACTTTCCTGAAAATCATCATTGCTGTACTAGCATTTGGACTGCTTAATGGTTGTAAAACCTATCGTGCGATCGAGAATGTTACCGTTAAAAATGATCAAGAATTAACAAAAACAGAGAACTTTTATCGGCAACTAGAAAAAGTTTCTACCAATGAAAAGATTCAAGTCACTATGGAAAATGGAAGAATTTATAACTTGATCTACCTATCCCATACAAGAGATTCTCTCAAATCTATCATAGAGAATACATCAAAAACAAACATAGCTGATAAATCTAGCTCGCCCATTTCGGTACCTATGGAGGAGATTGATAAGATCCATGTCCTTAGAACCAATTACTTGATTTTAATTGGCTTACCGGCTTTGGGCTTAATTACAACTTTAATCATCATCTCTACCATGGATTTTGGAATAGACATGAGTGGATTATTCGTGGATTGAGGAAAGAAATGGGCTTTAACACCAAGGATGTAATTTAAATGAGCTGTAAAGGTGTTCTTTTGGAAGAATACAATGTTGTGTGAACCTTGATCAAATAAACCCTTTTTCCAACTGCTCTTTCAAATAGGCTTTCATCTCTTCTCCTTCCTCTACTTTCACTTCACCCGGAAGTCCTAAGATAAATCTTGCCAATCCTGGCAAATGAGGAATTTCCCCTTGAAAATAATACTGATTTCGGTTTTTGATTTGCATAAAGGGTCTCGCACTCGGGTGTTCCTCAAGCATCAGTTGATAAGCCTTTTTGCTGAGCTTTAGCTTGACGGAAAACTTACCTTTTCCTGTAAAACCAAAAAGTGCCTGTGCTGGGAGTTCATGTTTGGATTCAAATTTCCAAGATCCCGAAGCTAAAATCACCTCCCCGATTCGCTCGATTTTAAACATCTTCATGGTTTTACTTTCCACCTCAAAAGCGTGGATATGTTCGTAATCCGAGGTAAACCCAACCGGCTCCACCAATCGATCCGAAACTGTATCGCTACTCAAGGAATAGTATTCCTTCAGCCAAATCTGCTTTTTGCCAGCGATTCCCTGCCCGATCAAATCCACTTGCCTGCCCAAGTTTGCTTTAAAAAGTTGCTCGGTTCCCTGCTTAACCTCGGACTTAAGCTGAAGCTTTTGAAGGACAGAATCCTTTAGCAGATTGCCTTTCCCCTGACTTTCGATCAGGCCTTTAAGCCATAGATTTTCCTCGGAGGAAAAAGTGCTGTAGGTTGAAGCGCTTGGAAGGTATTCCGGACGCTCTTGGATTTTGTACTTGCTGAATTCCTTCACCACCACAAAACCCAAGGCCTCCAGAAGCTTAAAATATCTGTAAATGGTACGTTCATCTGTTTCCAGCAATTCCGCCAAGCGATGCACCGGCTTCCCGATGGTGCCTTGAAGGAGGTTGATTAATTTGAATACCCGAAGAATTTTTTGCTGTTCGATTTGTCCTGATTGTGCCATAGGTAGTGACGATAAGTGTCTAAAAGTAGAAAGTTCAGCCGAAAGATCACTTTCGATTGACGCATATTGTCGGAAATCCTCACAATAGGTTCAAGTCTTCATTCGGATGGAATTGGTTCAAGTCTCCATTCGGATGGAATTGGTTCAAGTCTTCAGACTTGGACCATTTGGATGCAGTCTTCAGACTGCTTTGAATTTCAACCCAAAATCAGCTTTTCCTATTCAATCAAAATCACATCAATCAAAAGATCAGGATGTCCAGCATAATTCTTTGCACTACTGTTTAGGAATTCCTCAGGTGATAAGACAATCCCTGCTTCCACAGGATTTCGATGAATGTAATTTAGACATCGACTTACTTTATCCTGAGTGTTTAATTCTATGGGATGATTATGTTGTTGCCAAACTTGATAAAAAGTATTGTTTGGATTAGAATTTCCTGCTTTTGAAAAATGATATAGTAAAAAACTCCTTCGACTTTCTTCTTGAAATTCTTTCACTGTTTTTATGATTTGTACCGAGGTAAACTTTTTGACATCCCTTATGATGTCTTCAATCTTATGCTCACCATTTCTTCCAACAATGAGATGAATATGACTAGACATCACGCAGTATGCGCACAGATCTAAACCTTTATGTGCTTGACAATACTTCAAAGATTCTAAAAAAATATCCCGATAAACCTGCCTTGAAAATAAATCGATCCATTCTACTATGGTGAATGTGACGAAATAAAGTTTTTCCTGATCCCTGATTTTATACTTCCTGCTCATAAAAATTACATTAAAAAGCTATCGGAAGTTATTCAAAAATGGAGAATTACTGGAGATAAATTTTAATTGCCAGATAATGGTGTTGATGGCAGTCAGAAGATTGCAATCAGGTGGGTCCAAGTCTGAAGACTTGAACCAGTCATCGCTTGCCTACCGGAAGGCAGGTCTGAAGACTTGAACCAGTCAGCATGGAAGGCAGATCGAAAGACTTGGACAAAACAGTCCCCACCCCAATTTTTCCTCTATTTTTACCGCATGGCTTCCCTTTTAAGCAATAGCAATCCCAAAACCTTAGCATTCGTTGCCGGATCTTGCTTTCTCTTTCTGTATTGGCTGATTGGATTTGATGGAATTACCTTTTCGGATGATGTCTATTATTTGCTGGCAGGGAAGAAATTTTGGGAGGGTACGATGGAATTCAACGCCTACCACTTCTCTACCCGTTGGGGTGCTTATGTGCCGGCAGGTTTGATCGGGCATTTATTTGGGTTTGAGCCACACCGGATTTCTTTGGTTTCACTTCTCAGCTATGTTGGCGCACTGGGACTTTTGATGAAAATCCTACCTGAAAGGGTTAACCCCTGGATTTTGGTGATTTGGTATTCTACCCAAGTATATTTTCTCCATTTTTTGACCAAGGTTTATCCTGATTCCTTGTTGGTAATATGGGTCGTTCTGGTTCCTTTTGCTGCGATTTATAGAAATCAACAACCATTTCTAGCAGCCTTGGGCCTTATCTCAGGCCTCTTTTTCGGTTTTTTGACCAAAGAAACCATCGTGTTTTTGGCCCCTTTTCCGGTGATTCTTTTTCTTATCGACCAAAAATCAAAATCGCTCAATTATAGATTTTACTTGGCATTGCTAGGCTTGGGTATCTCGGCAGGGTTGCTGTACTTCGGATATTTTTGGTATAGCTTCGGAGATCCTTTTTACCGCATTTCATCTATCAATTCGGGGCATTACATCTCAGAATTTACCTATGCTGACAAGGGATTTTGGGCTATGCTTCGACGACTGACTTATTTGCCCATACTCACGTTTGTGGAACGAAGCTATTGGCTTTGGCTTGTGTTGGCTATTCCGGGAGTCTGGAGTTTGACCAAGGAAAAAACCTCTCCATTAGTTGAGTTTGTCTTAGCTTTTTGCCTCCTGCTCGTTGGGTTTTGGTTTATGAGTTCGACGCTGGAGTTTTACAATCCCATCTACCTTAACCCACGCCACCTCATTATATTGGTTCCTTTACTGGCTTTTTTGATTGCTACAGGTTGGGAATTTGGACAGTCAAATCAAAAAATCCGGAGAGTTCAATTAGCCCTAATTTTCATCGGGGCAGCCATTAGTCTTGGGCAATATGATCTCAAAATGGCCGGCTTCCAGGCTGTATTTTTTCTCCTGCTTTTACCTAAAAAACTCCCCTATCGAACT
>CALRKH020000211.1:0-3689 GCA_943367855.1 Asaia bogorensis
TCCGATTTGTATCCAGAGACGGTATCCACGAAAAACTCTACCTGCTGCATCAAATCATCCACATTGGAGAATCGACGCATTTTCCACTGGACAAGACCAAGGCGGACGATCGACTTTTTATTACCGATGAGTTTCTCGTCCTTTTCGTAGTAGATATTAATCCACTCCAGCAGGGTCGCATACGCTCGAGAGTCGGTATCCTCTGGGAGGTATTTGGTGATTACTTTTCGTACGTGAAATTCATTAGCAAGCTGAAAAGAAAGCACCGAATCGAAGATTTCACGGTTTTTGACCAAGTCGATGTACTTTCTAGGGGTCATCTCGTCGGCATATTTGGAGTAACCCGGAATTCTTCCTCCCGCAATAATGGACCGGAGATTTAGATTTTCACAGAGCTCCTTTCGAGCATCGTAGAGTCGACGGCCGAGTCGCATCCCGCGGTAATCGGCATGGACAAAAATATCGGTACCATAGAGCGTATCTCCATCCGGATCATGGGTGTCAAATTTGCCATAGCCGGTGATCTCATCATAGGTATGATTATCCCCAAACTTGGCATAATCCACGATGATACTGAGTGCAGCGGCAATGACTTTACCATTGTCTTCGATGCAGATTTGGCCTTCGGGAAATACTTTCAGCTGGTTCTTTAGCTCCGCTTTGGTCCAAGCGCCTCCCTGATTTTTATAGATCGACACCATGATCTCACGGATATCCTCATAGTCAGAAAGCTTGATGTTACGGAGTCGGAGCCGGTGTTCTAATTCTTCTCTTTGCTTACTCATGCTTCAAAATTACATCAATTCGCTTAGAACTACCGACCAAACCTAATTTTAAGAAGAAGCTGAATGGATAAATTGAATCCGGAAGAAATCTGGACCGAAAAGGCCCTACTGGATTGGCTAAAATTTGAAAAGCAAAGTTCATTAGCCTAACCCTGTGCTATCCCAAAAGCCTTGCTATCTACCTGATAATTTGAATTATTGGGAAATAAGGCTAATTTTTGTGCGGTGGATTAAACTGGCAATGCTTCGACCAGTGTGAAAATGAAAAAGTTACTCATTGTTTTATTCTTTATTTTGTCTTGGGACGCACACTCCCAAAGCTTTTATCGCTACCGATTTGAAGAGCCTTGGTCGATTTCAGCCAGCCTTGGACCCACTCAGTATTTTGGTGAATTGTATTCTTTTTGGAGGTACAATGAAGGGGTACAGCCTGACTGGCATGCTAATTTTTCAGTGAATTATATTTTCGGAACACATCTCAAAACCAGGCTGGAAGGGACGTATTACAAAATGTCAGGTTCGGATACACCTTCTGATCCGCGAGCCTTTAGAACTCCTAGAAACCTACATTTCCAAGCCAAGAATTGGGAAGTCTCCAGCATTTTCGAATACTATTTTCATCCTGTAAAAGTCAATAATATCACCCGCCACTTGTGGAATCCCTACATTTTTGCAGGTGTAGGCATGTCAACCAACAATCCTCAGGCTGAGCTAGATGGAAAATGGGTGGATCTCCGTCCACTACAGCTTGAAAACAATCCTTACGAAAAATACATCGTGGTATTCCCTATGGGATTGGGATTCAAGTACAAGCTCAACGTGTACATGGACCTTAAATTTGAGGGAAATTATAGATGGACACTCACCGACTACATGGACGACATTTCCGCTTACAATGTCAGTGAGTTTTATCAGGATTTGGTGCAGGATTATGTATCGGGAGAAAATCCAGACCGACTGAGGCTAGCCATTCGAAATCCAAACTTTGTACTGGACAATGGACAACCTGATGTAGATGGAATTTTGAGAAACAGAGGAAGAATACGAAGAGGCTCTGGACTCACACACCGGTTTGACGGATACATGACCGTAGGTTTGGGAGTTGAGATTTACCTATCTGAAGATATTTTTGACAACTGGATCTTCAGAAACAGGATTTACGAAAAACGATTCCGATTCTGGTAATCGCCCATTTATCGAAACATAAAAACTGAAAAAGACCAAGCAAGTAGCCCTCGCTTGGTCTTTTCATTTAAAGTCTAGGAAAAATTCAGGCTAATCAACTTGCCTTGACACTGAGAATCCCCAAGTCAGATTTGAAAATCAGCGTATCGGTGGTGCCTATCAGATAAGAGGACATGCCTTTACGATCTCCGGAAACCACAGCGAGCAAATCAATGTCCTTAGACTTACAAAACTCGATCATTCCTTGTTCCACGTTTTTATGATTAAAGACATGAGTATGCAAAATCAATTCTTCGTGACCTTTGGAGAATCCTGACATCGCCTCTTCAGACTCGGTGGAGCTTACGAAATTTTCAGGTGTGTTGATGTAGACCAAGTGAACCGAAGCTTTAAATAACTTGGCGATAGGGACAATCTTCGAAAATGCTTTCTTGCAGGACTCATTAAAAATGGATGCAAAAGCAATTTTCCTAAAGGCATTTCCATCCATGGCAGATTTCACCGCCAACACCGGACAAGTTGAATGTCGAAGGACTTTTTGCAGATTGGATCCAATGAATTTTCCATTCGAAAATCCTTTGCCGTAGGCACCTAATACAGCCAAATCAGCATTTGATTTTTCGATCACACGCAAAATCTGTTCGGATGGGACTCCTATTTTTAGTACTACTTCAATAGGGGCTTTTGCAGGAGCTATTTGCTTCAAGTAATCGGGGATTACCGTTTTTGCCTCCTCCATTTGCTCAAGGAGATGGGGATATTTTTGTTTCCCTTCCTCCGGTAGCAAATCCCAATCTAATTCAGAAGGCACTACGGTGACACAGATAATTTTTGCTCCGGATTTGACACTGATCCTTTGGGCTGTCTGTAGTGCAGCCAACGCATATTCCGAAAAATCGAAAGGAACGACGATAGTTTTCATGGGGTAGATCATTTTGGTGTAAGACCAAATTTCCCCTTTGTTACTGGAAAATGATTTGTGAAAAATCAGTACAAAACCTGATAAAAGTTAGTCTAAATCAAATATTTAAAAAACAAATTCCATCTTGACATTGCATCTTCCATAAGTCCCACACTCCAGATGGCAAGGAGTAAAGCCAAGCTTTTCATACACTCGAAGGGCTGCTTCCAGCTTGGTATTGGAGTACAAAACCACCCTTTTGGCTCCCTTTTCTTTTGCCAATTCCAAGAGGCTTTTCCCAAGTGCCATTCCTATTCCTTTGCCTTGAGCTGACTCTTTAACCCCCATTTTGATCATCTCCCAGTCTCCCGATTCTTTGGGAATCAAAGCTACAGTTCCGAGGATTTCCTCACCGAGTTTTGCAAAGATGATTTCACCGCCTTGAGCCAAAATCGTCTCCTCCGGATGTTCCAACTGATCAATATCAAAGGGCTCCAGCGAAAAATACTTGGTCACCCAAGCCTTATTGATCGATTCAAAATGAGGCTGAAGGCCGGAGGAATAGGGAATAATCTCGAGAGCTTGCATAGGAATGAGGAGAAAAGGCTACCAAAAGTAGCAAGAAAGGATTAGCTTAGAAACGGTAAATTCTATCCCTGATTTATGAAAAAGACGTTCCTTTTGCTCTCCCTGATGATTTTTGCGCTAGCAACTTACTCCGCAAAGGCCCAAACACCCGAAGAGAAAATCAAACAGCTTGGCCTAACTATCCCTGAAGTCAGCCAACCCATCGCCAACTATGTGAAATGGAAGCAGGT
>CALRKH020000212.1:0-3688 GCA_943367855.1 Asaia bogorensis
GGGTGTATTGATACCGGTACCAACGGCTGTGCCACCAAGTGCTAACTCGCTAAGGTGGGCTAAAGAATTGTTGATGGCACGCAAACCATGGTCTAGCTGAGAAACATAACCGCTAAGCTCCTGACCAACTGTGAGTGGTGTAGCATCCATAAAGTGAGTGCGACCAATCTTAACCACGTGCATGAACTCCTTAGACTTAGCAGCAAGAGTATCGCGTAGTTTCTTGATGCCTGGGATGGTAACATCTATCAGCATTTTGTATGCAGCGATGTGCATGGCTGTAGGGAAAGTATCGTTTGACGACTGAGACTTATTGACATCATCGTTAGGATGTACGAACTTGTCTTTGTCTGTGAGCTGACCACCGTTGATGACATGGGCACGATAAGCGATGACTTCGTTGACATTCATGTTGCTCTGTGTGCCTGAGCCAGTTTGCCAAACTACGAGAGGGAATTCATTGTCGAGCTTGCCTTCGAGAATTTCGTCACAAACCTTGCCAATGAGGTCGGATTTTTCCTGAGCGAGTGCGCCCAACTGATTGTTGGTGATAGCAGCAGCTTTTTTGAGGTAAGCAAAAGCTCTGATGATTTCGAGCGGCATGCGGTTAATGTCCTGAGCTATTTTAAAGTTCTCGATAGAGCGCTGTGTTTGCGCACCATAGTAGGCATTAACAGGCACCTTTACTTCGCCCATTGTGTCTTTCTCGATTCTGAATTCCATGTCGCTTGTGTATTATGTTTTCAAACTAGTTTTCGGGGTGCAAAAGTACGCCCACTTTTTGGAATATTATTGCGGTTAGAATAATGGGTAAAGAGGTAAATTAGCAGCATGATGTGGGAAGAGCGCGACAACAAGCTATACAAGAAATTTACATTTAAGGATTTTAATGCTGCTTTCGGGTTTATGACAAGGGTGGCACTGCTGGCGGAGCAACACGCCCACCACCCTAGCTGGACCAACACCTGGAATACGGTGGAAATATGGCTGACAACACATGATGCGGGGAATGTGGTGACGGAGAAAGATAGCCAACTAGCAAAAGCAATAGACAGTGTGGTAGGATAGGAGGAAAAGGAAAGTGCGGTGGAGGTTTTTACTGTACTTTTGCAGCCTGAATAGCGCATAAGGTGGTGAAACAAGGAGCATACATAGCAATAGTTGCAGCACTACTGTGCCTGCGAGGTAATGCCTATGCACAACAAGTGACCGCTAATAAAATAGATACAACAAAGGATAAAAAATGGCATCCTAACCCGAAAAAAGCGGGACTAGTGGCTGCATTGCTGCCAGGTATGGGACAAGTATATAACAGGCAATACTGGAAGCTGCCAATAGTATATACCGGGCTAGGTGTGGCAGGCTACTTTGTGGTATACAATACAAAAGAGTATAACAATCTGCGCCGAGCCTACATAGGCCGTATCAATAATAATTATCCTACTGATGAATATGTGGGGATATACGACATCAACCAACTGAAACAACTGCAAGATGATGCGTATAGGAACCTGAACATGACTACCCTTCTGGCTGGTGTGGGCTATGCGCTACAGATACTGGACGCACTAACATCGGCACACCTGAGAGGTTTTGACATATCGAGAGACATCAGCATGCAGGTGCGACCAGTGCTGGTGCCACAAGGAGCTGGCATGGGGCTGGTGGTGAACTTTTGAGACAAGGATAGTATATAGACGGATGTAAGGAGGCTATAGTGTATGTATAGCTTGTGTAGCCCTATATTTGCTGAGTAATATTAATCACCCAAGGGTATATTTTGAGCCAAAAGATAAGAGTAGGTGCAGTAAGCTATCTGAATACAAAACCACTGCTGCATGGAATAACACATAGTGATGTGCTGGCAGACATAGACCTGACGCTGGACTACCCAGCAAGACTAGCAAAAGCATTGCAAAATGATGAGCTGGACATGGCACTGATGCCAGTGGCCGCTATGCCCCATATACCCGGAGCACACATAGTGGGCAGCCACGGGATAGCAACGAATGGTAATGTGGTGTCTGTAGCCATATTTAGCCAAGTGCCGATAACGGAAGTGAAGAAGGTGTATCTGGATTATCAATCGAGGTCATCGGTGCGGCTGGCACAACTGCTGCTACAAGACTACTGGAAGGTGGATGTGGAACTACAAGCAGCACCTGAGGACTTTATAGACAAGATAGCTGGGACAACTGCAGGTGTAATAATAGGTGACAGAGCGCTACAACAGCTGAACAACTTTGCCTACTTCTATGACCTGTCGGCAGGATGGAAGGCGCATACCGGGCTAGACTTTGTATTTGCGGCATGGATAGCGAATAAGCAACTACCAGAAGCATTTATAGCACGGTTTGACGCTGCCAACGCAGAGGGACTGAAGCACATAGATGTGTTAGTAGCCGAAATAGCATTTCCGTGGTATGACCTGAATAAATATTACAGGCAAAATATACAGTATGTGCTAGACGATGCTAAGCTAGCAGGACTGAACAAATTTCTATCGCTAATAGCCTAAAATGTAAAGAATAATATGAGCCAGATTCAAGAATTTAATGACTACCGTGCCAAGATGAATGAGGTGATACTTGGCAAAAATAATAAGGTAATCAATCGCCTCTTTAACCTAGATACTAATACGTATGCTGATGGAGCACTGTCTGTAAAAACGAAAGAAATGCTGGGCCTGGTGGCAAGCATGGTGCTGCGCTGTGATGACTGCATAAAATATCACCTGGGTAAGTGCTATGAGCAAGGGATAACTACAGAAGAGGTATACGAGATATTTGCTGTGGCCAATATTGTGGGCGGCACCATAGTGATACCACATACACGCCGGGGAGCGGAGTATTGGGAGGAGCTACAACAACAGGGACAATAATAGCAAAGAGTATAGACATTATACACAATCGCCGGCACTGGAAAGAGCCGGCGATGATGTATAAAAGAAGTTGAGAGACAATAACCAATTAGCACTCGCTGAGGCCTAATGGCACCTGAACGGCTAAACCACCCTCAGCGGTTTCTTTGTATTTGTGGTTCATATCGAGTGCGGTTTCGTACATGGTATTAACTACAGCATCGAGTGTGATACGAGCTTTGCCTGGGTCGCTTTGGAGGGCGAGCTGAGAAGCGGTGATGGCCTTGATGGCACCCATAGTGTTTCGCTCGATGCAGGGCACCTGAACCAGACCACCTACGGGGTCGCAAGTGAGGCCGAGGTGATGCTCCATAGCTATCTCGGCAGCCATGAGGCACTGCTGCACGCTACCACCCAAGACCTCGGTAAGGGCTGCGGCAGCCATAGACGAGGACACGCCGATTTCGGCCTGACAACCACCCATAGCGGCAGAGAGTGTGGCACCCTTCTTGAAGATGGAGCCAATTTCGGAGGCGGTGAGGAGGAAGCGAACTATCTGCTCTTCGGTGTAACCATCGCAAAAGGCAATAAAATACATGAGTACTGCTGGCACTACGCCTGCTGCACCATTGGTAGGGGCAGTAACTACACGGCTGAAAGAAGCGTTTTCTTCGTTGACAGCTAGTGCGAAACAACTCACCCAATCGAGGGTGTACTTGAAACTGCCGCCGCCACTGCGAATGACCTGAAGCCACTCTTCGAAATTATTGTATGGCTTGCCTGCTGATAGCTTTTTGTTGAGCTCAGCAGCACGACGCACTACATGAA
>CALRKH020000213.1:0-3644 GCA_943367855.1 Asaia bogorensis
CAATCAGTTTTTGGCCATCGCCATTACTGGTGAAGAGCCAAAAGGATTACCCTCTGTAGCAAAGCTTCGTCCTATGATTGAATCTATTGTACGCAATGAATTGAAAGGTAAAATGCTGGCAGCCAAACTTGCTGGTGTAACTACTTTGGAAGCTGCTGCACAAAAGCTTAACGTTCCTGTTCTTCGTGCTGATAGTGTTTCATTTGTAAGCCCATTGCTGGGTGGCAGTGGTTATGAGTTGAAAGCTGGTGGTTTTGGTTTTAACAAGAACAACATTGGTAAAATAAGTGCACCAATTATTGGTGGTTCTGGTGTATTTGTGGTGAAACCAGAAGCACAATTTGCTCAACCCGTTACTACTTCTGTGGATGAAATGATGCAGACACTGATGAGTCAGCAAAAAGGTGCTCTTTTATATGGTAGTATGGAAGCACTGCGCAAAACCGCAAGTGTGACCGATAACCGCACCAAGTTTTTATAGTATTCTTACTAAATAAGTAAAAACCTCGCCCAATGTGGCGAGGTTTTTGTTTTATGAGTTTGTACACTGTGTAGGATTGATAATTTTGTATTTCAAGTACGAGCTATGGAAGAGGTGATTATAAATCGTGTGGCTGAAAGTGCATTGACCAGTTTAGATCTGGCAGAGTATTATCCTGCAGAGGAACAAACTGCTGTCTTTGATTTGAAGCCTTTTTTGTTCATGGAATTAATACTTCGTGAAAAGGACTTCCGTGCAAGTTTGAAGGAACACGATTGGTCTGTTTATATTAATAAATATGTTGCAGTTACTTGTACAGCTGATGCAATTATTCCAGTGTGGGCTTATATGTTGGCTGCCAGTTACCTAAGTGAAGTTGCTAAAGGCGTGTATCTCACAGCAGGCAAAGATTTAGCCAACACTGTTTTATTAGATCGCATCAGTCAAATTGATGTTTCCATATTTGCTGATAAAAGAGTTGTTGTAAAAGGTTGTGGCGAATTGCCCATCAGTGAGGCTGCTTATCTTGCTATTACAGCAAAGCTTCGTCCGGTTGTTAAAAGCATTATGTACGGCGAGCCTTGCAGCACTGTTCCTATTTACAAAAACAAAGGTTAGTCTTCCACTTTTATTTTGCCTGGCCTGCTTTCATTTTGAAACCAACCTCTTCTGTAAAACCACAGTATCATTACTATTGGAATAATGATCATTACTGCTATCGTTCCATAAAATCCATAACTATGGTGTGCATACGGAATGATGTCAAAGTTCATTCCGAATACTCCGCCAATTACAGTTGCTGGAGCCATTATTGATGTAATAATGGCGAGTGTTTTCATTACTTCATTCATACGCAGGTTGATATTGTTTACATACATATCCTGTAATCCGATAATCAAATCCCGATAATTATCAATTAAGTCATTTGCTTGTACCACATGGTCGTATACATCCTTAAAATATTTGGAGGTACGTTCTTGTATCAGGTCAGATTCTGTTCTTATTAATGATGCGGCTACATCTCTTGTTGGTGCAATGTTCCTTTTTAGCAAAATGATATCTTTCCTGAGTTGTGATATTTTTTCGAAGGTATGCTTGCTGGTACGTTGCATAATCTGTTCTTCTATTTGTTCAATCTGATTGCCAAGTTGTTCTATCACCGCTAAGTAGCTATCTGTTATCAAATCAATCAATGCATAAAAAAGATAATCAGCTCCTTTCTCTCTTTCCCTGCTGGTACTTATTTGTAATCTTTTTCTGATAGGGTCAAACACATCCTTTTCTGCATCTTCCTGAAAGGACAGAATAAAGTTTTCGCCCATCACAATACTGATTTGTTCTTCTATTATTTCGTTCGTTTTTGTATTGATGAACAACATATTGAGCAAGCAGTACACTACACCTTCAATTTCATCCACCTTTGGTCTTTGTCCATGGCTCATTACATCTTCTTGTATTAACCAGTGTATATTGTAATGAGAACAAATTTTTTCCATTTGTTCATTATCCATTCCATCCATATTTATCCAGGTGATGGTAGGTGTATGCTTAAATGAAAAACATTCGGTTATGTCCTGAGGTTGGTGGTAATTAATGGTTGAAGGATTATAATCAAATACACTGATGTGTCTTTCTTTTGGTTGAGTGCTCTTTACGGTAGCAACATGTGGTTTTACAACCGCTCTTGTTTTTTGCCGTGCAATATTTCTGAGGAATGTACGGTATGTTATTTTGGGCAAGTTTTTCCTGAATGCTGTTGCCATGTTGCTGTTATATTTACTGTATTAATGAAGATATGACTGCTTTGTCCTATTGCGTTACATGAAGTTGTTGAGACACATACCTTTTTTACGCATGGTGTTGTTGCATAGCCTCACTGCTTTCGGTGGGCCACAAGGGCATTATGGAATGATGGTTCGCCGCTTTGTACAAAAGCGACATGATGTAACTGAGCAGGAATTGATGGAGTTTACTGCTTTTGTTCAGTTACTACCTGGTGCGAGTAGCACTCAAACGCTTACGTTAATCGGTTACAAACGTGGTGGTTTGGTCCTTGGTTTGTTAACTCTTTTTATTTGGGTATTGCCGGCCGGCATCCTCATGAGCCTGCTTAGTTTTTTGTTGCACTATTTTGATCAGCAATCTAAGGAGGCTGATATTTTCAAGTTCATTCAGCCCATGGCTGTTGGTTTTTTAGCATTTGCCGCCTTACGTATGGGCCGAATTGCTATTCACAATTTGATTACAGTTGTTATTGCTGTGGTTAGTGCAGCAATAACTTTTTTATGGTTCAAAACCCCTTGGGTATTTCCTCTTCTTCTTGTTGCCGGCGGAGTGGTTACTAATTTTAGTAAGAAACGTATACCGCAGGTTGAAGTAAAAAAACGAAAGATTGCTTGGGGTAATATTTGGCTCTTCGTCGTGTTTTTTGTTTTATTAGGCTTTATGTCTGAATGGGCCCGAAAGCAACAGGTGCGTATTGGTCACCAGGAACCACAATATCGTGTTTGGAATCTTAGTGAAAACTTTTATCGTTTTGGTAGTTTGGTATTTGGTGGTGGCGATGTACTTGTTCCGCTCATGTATGAGCAGTTTGTCGTTCGGCCCAAAGGGGAGAACAAGTACATGACCAGTGAAGAGTTTCTTACTGGTAGTGGAATGGTGAGGGCCATACCCGGACCAGTTTTTTCTGTGGCTGCCTTTCATGGAGGTATGGCCATGCGTAAATGGGGCGCTGGGTGGCAGGTTGTAGGATGTGTGGCAGGATTGGTTTTTATTTTTCTGCCCAGCGTTTTATTGGTTTTATTTTTTGACCCTATTTGGAACTACTTAAAAAAGTATGCAGTTGTCTATAGAAGCTTAGAGGGTATTAATGCAGTAGTGGTGGGCATCATGGCTGCATCCTCATTTTATGTAATGAAGGATATTTCAATTGGTTCCTTTCAAACCATTGCTATAACCAACTTGGTAGTTATGGTAGGCACTTTTTTGTTACTCAGTTTTACCAAATTGCCCAGTCCAATTATCGTATTGGTATGTTTGGCATTGGGTTTCTTGCTACATTAAATACATTATTATAAATATTAATGTATTTATAATTTGTAATAGTTATTATCCATTATTTCTGTAGCTACTGCATCGGGTACCCTGTCGCGGATGGAGA
>CALRKH020000214.1:0-3638 GCA_943367855.1 Asaia bogorensis
CAGATGCTCCTGCTATTGATTTCATCAAAATAAGAGTCCCTTCCTACACGATCCCGCTTGGTGCACTGATTCCTAAAAATCACCCTGCCTTGATTTTAGCGGAGAAAAGCATCTCGGTATCCAACATAGTCAATGGCGCCACCCGACTTCAGCCTGTCGTATTGGGAATTGGTCAAGCATCAGGAATATTGGCTTCTGTAGCAATTCAAAAAAATCAAGCTTTGGATCAGGTTTCCATTAGAGAAGTGCAGCAAAGACTTTTAGATCAGGGGGCTTTTGTTATGCCATTTATAGATACGCCTCCTAGTGACCCACATTTTCAAGCCATGCAAAAAGCCGGGGCTGTTGGAATCTTTAAAGGAACGGGTGTGCCTTACCTTTGGGCTAATCAAACTTGGTTTTATCCAGATCGATTGGCTACCGAATATGAAGTGGTGGATGGGCTGCGTCCTTTTTATCCGGAACTGCAAGTCTATTGGGGAGCTTCGGGAGATTACCTTACTGCAAATCGACTTTTAAAAATTTTACAGCTAATCGATCCTGACCTGGATTTTAACAAGATGAATGGAGTCTGGCTTACCGCTAAATTAAGTGGAGAATTTTCACCTGAAAAAACGCTGAATAGGAAAGAAGCAGCGGTATTGGTAATTGAGCTAGTGCCTGTATTCGAACGGGAAATTAATTGGAATGGATTGATCAGGGAGTAATTTATCTGATTATGTACTATTCTGCCAGTACACGAATATTCCTCTGATTTTGGGCTTGATGCTTCGACTTCGCTCAGCACAGGTGACCGATGACGGGAGACCGAAGAAGTCAAAGAATTGGCTTTTAGTATTTCATTTGACCTCATAAGAAAGCTACTGGCAAAGTTCCATATATCCATATTAACTAAAAATCTATAAATCCACTTTCTTACCAGTACCTCTTTTAGCATTTGGAAAAAGCTAGGAAATGCTTGATTTTGAAAGGCTTCGATCCCCGAAATTCTTCGGCGAAGGCTTTCGGTCATCGGACTTCCGATCCGATAACCAAAGAAGAGAGGCTTTATGGCAGAATAGAGGATAATCATAATTCAAACTCTCGAGTATGAGTTTGGAAAGAGTTTTACCTAACCTTGGATTGAACATTTTTCATCTTGGAATCCTCACTGTCAGTTTATCAGCTGAAATTCGTTTTCTCGACCAATATATTTATCCAAAGTAGATTCATGAGGTTGTCGGATGAGTTACTCTCGCTCCAATATTTCCTGTGATTTTCCTTGAGAATCTAGATGGACCCTATCGAAATCCATCAAATTCATGATTTTGGAATCCCATTATTTAGAGATTAGTGTAACAAGTGACATTTATAGTTAGGTAAGAGGGATTTGTGATTTTGGTGAGTTAGCGTTAGGAGTCTTCCATAAGGTGTTGATAATTAGGATTATCTTGATAAGTAACATCAATGTTACCTATCTTACCTAATTTCTCAATTGTTTTTTGATAGGATATCCTATTTTCGAAGTGTTATCACCACCCCGTTTTTAAAGATGAATTTTTACAAGACATGCTTGATAGGTGTCGTCATGTTGCTTCCAGCAGCTTCATTTGCGCAGCTTTGGCGTGCAAGCTTGTATTTATATGAAGATTCTTTGAAAATCAGCGAAGTCAATAAGGAAATGCTTCCAGTTGATTTAGATCAGCTTTACCAGATAAGCTCCACCAATGGTAACCCTTCTAAAATTGAATTATTGCAAGTGGGAGGTTCGTACTATGCGTGGGAAAATTGCAATCTCAATGTCTACCGCTGGACAAATGAGGCTTGGGTCAATACCTATAAGTATAACAACTACGGCTATTTCTGTGATGGTTATCCCTTAGGATGGAAGAATACACTGTACTTGCTGGGAGGAAATGGCCTTGTCAATTTCCATTCTGATCTCTTGATTTTTGACGAATCATTGGGTTCTTGGGAATTTGTCTCCACCAAATCACAACCCCTAGATTACAATACCCCTTTTGTTGGCTTGGTAGAAAACGGTGCCTTTTCTTTATTCGGAAAGAAAGTTAATCTTAGGACAGGGCTGCAAGAACCTGTGGAGCACGGTTATTTTCTAGACTTAAATGAATTGAGTTGGTATGAGCTTGATTTTGAATTTATCAAATCGGAAAATAAGGCTTACCTCACCGGACTTGGTTCTATTTCTATAGATACTAAAGACTACTTATTAGTTCAGGCAAAAGAAGGCTGGTTAGTGTTCGATAAGTCTACCTATAGCCTCCATTATTTGGCTGATGAAACCTTGCCATTAATCAAACCTTCCTTTTCGAAAGTGGGCTCCAACAGAATTACATGGACAAGCTCGGATGGCATGATGATGACTTTTGAGGTAGATACATTAATGCCAAAAGCAGAGTTGCTTGCCGAAGGAAAAATCACACCTGTAAAAAAGGAAAAAGTTAAATCCTTACAGATACAATCGGGATTGATCATTTCTTTCTTTTTGGGCTTGGTGGTTTTGTTGCTAGTAAGGCTTTACCTAAAGTCCAAGCGCAAAATGCTTAGCACTGCTGTTCAAGTGGAACCGGTTATAGAAGATATTTTGCCTGTAGAGGAAAAAAGTGGTTCGGATGCATTTTGGAATAAAGTCCTGCAGTCAGATGGAAAGATTTTTTCCACCGCACAATTGGATGAATTTTTTGAAATCCAAAATGTAAGTCCTGAAAACCGCAAAGCCAGAAGATCCAGAATCATCAAGGCATTCAATGATAGGGCTATTTCCCAGCTAGGAAAAGAAATCATCCTTCGGGAACGTGATCCAATGGACAAACGCTTCTTTCGATTCCGAATTCAGATCAATTGATTCAATTTCAAAAAGAGTACTGCTAAGCCACAAATAGATTTTTACACGAAGGTCGAGGGTAACTGTCCACTAGGATTGCCTACTGACCCCTGATGCACCATAGGTACTTCAAGTCTTTTTCTAACTTTTTACGAGCTGCTGATCACACCTCTTTTGGAGACCTTAAATGGGTGACAGATAGGTGACATACCGATCAAATAAAACATCACCTGTATCACCTAAAATTCCGTGTCGAGTATGTTTTGAAATGGATAAAGAACACAAATTTGTATATGAACTGATTGTCTTAATCAGTGAGATAAGGGGTTTTGGATTTAAATTTAAAAATGACGCGAATTATTCTAGGGGTTTGGTTAAGTGTATTTTCATTAGGTCAAGTGTGTTTGGCAGAAGAGAAAAAGGATTGGGATAGAATCCATCTGACCCAAGGCTTTCATTATTTCAAAATAGATGAATTACCCACTCTGACAGAGGAAGAACATTTCCTTTTGATGTCCCTTGAGTCCATTGCTAATCCCTCTCAGCACCAAGTGCTGCTTAAGGAAAACGGAGCCTATTATGCATTTAATACCTGCGATCTAAACTATTGGAAATGGGAGGGAACTGAGTGGCAAAAAATGACCGATCAGAAATTGATCGGATACAACTGCACGCCGTATTTTTTCTTGAAGGAAAATACTCCTCATGTCATCTCGGGATCAGGCTACTGGCAAAATCAAACGGATATTTTTGTCCTTGATGCAAAGCAAAGAAAGGCAATATTTAAATCCACTTTGGGTCAACCTGAGCATTA
>CALRKH020000215.1:0-3628 GCA_943367855.1 Asaia bogorensis
TAAGTAATGGTTGTCGTTCTACTGCTATTGTAACAGTTGGTGCTATACCTGGCAACATAAGTGGACTATCTTCAATTTGCTTAGGTAGCTTATCTACTTTATCAAATTCTACTTCTGGTGGGTCATGGTATAGTTCTAATGAGACTGTAGCTACAATTTCATCTGGCATAGTTACTTCACTATCAACTGGCACTTCTACAATATCATATACACACCCTACATCTGGTTGCCCAAAAACTTTAGTAGTAACAGTAACTTCTGCTGTTCCATCAAGTACAGGTAGTACAAGTATATGTATAGGCCAAACTTCAACTTTAAGCAATAGCATGACTGGAGGAAATTGGATATCATCAAGTACTACCATTGCCTCAGCTAATGCTACATTAGGTATTATTACTGGTATATCAACAGGTACGGTATTGATTACCTATCGCATCACTAATGCATGTTACAATCTAACCACAGTTAATGTAAACACATCACCATCTGCTATAACTGGCTTACCATCTGTTTGTTTAGGTAACATTACTACTCTTAGCCATAGCACCGAAGGCGGAACATGGACAAGTAGTAATACAACAAAAGCTACAGTTGATATAGAAGGAAATGTAACTGGTATAGGAATAGGAACTTCAAGAATTACTTATTCAGTTGATGGATGTTTCACAACAGTAGTAGTAACCGTTAATAGCCTACCAGCTACAATCTCTGGATCATCTACAACCACTGTTGGTAGTACTACATTATTCTCTTGTGCTACTACAGGCGGCGCTTGGAGCACATCTGATGCATCAATAGCAACTGTAGGTTCTACAGGAATAGTTTCTGGCTTAAGCGCAGGAACTGCAACAATTTCCTATATCCTTACTTCTACAGGTTGTGCTAATACTAAAACTATAACAGTAAATACTACTTCATCAAGACCAATTACCTCACCAGAATTTTTTGAAGAAGGAGTATCTACTATAATTTATCCTAATCCTACTTATGGAACCTTCTATGTTGAATCTACGTCAGATGCAACTATAACGGTATTCTCAATTGACGGTAAAGAAATTCACAACGAGAAATTGTCACAAGGCATAAATCATATCGATTTACCACAAAATATCACAAGTGGCATCTATCTTGTTAAGATTATTGATGCATTTGGAGGTGTCCAATCAACGAGAATTAACATCTTGAAATAATTTCTACCATTTTAAAAGGGCGACAAAATTTTGTCGCCCTTTTAAAATATTGAATAGTCATTATTTCGAGAATAGAGCATCTGAAAGCCCCTTATTTATTTCATACTTTTTGTATTGAATTTCAATAGTACCTTTTTGCTTCTTACCTATTGCATTGGATTTCTTTTTAGTTTCATCTACATAATCCATCGTTACACCTTTGGGTAATTTGTAATCTTTAAGATCCATATGTACTATCACTTTATCAGGTAATGCATATTTCTTATAGTTTCCATACTCCAGAGACATTATAACAGTACCGTCATTTTGAGTTGTTGTTTCTGTTTTTAGTACTAACAAATTTACCTCGTCAACCCACAATTTTGTCAAAACAATTTGATCAATATCATCTACAGGTATCACTTTCAGAATTCGCAAATTACGCCCATCTAATGTTCCAGTTCCAGCGTCTAATACAGTTACATCACCTGTCGGAATAAGATTACTTAAAGTTAGATTTACATTTTTCTTTGGCAAAATTGATAAACCTCCGTCTCTCTCTAACTTCATTTTATCAGGTGCTTTGAACATTAACTTTCCTTGCAACAAGGGAACTCGCATGTAAGAGACATCCACCTTCATTTTAACATCAGCTGTATAATCCTTAACTGAAAGAACTTTATCTCTTAATAGCTGATATAGTCTTTGAGGATCATCAATAGCAAATGTTTTAAAAAATGAAAAAGAAAGAAATACTACACCAACAAACCTCCTCATGACTTTATATCTTTTTTATTAAAGTAAACTATTGTAGCAAATATTAAGCCGAATGTATATGCAGCCAAAACAGCACAAGATTTAGATATAGCCCCCCACGGAATGGGATCATCAAAAAAACCTTTCCATCCAATCATGTGAGTTGTAAACAAATATGGCTTTATAAGATTAAATAGAGGTAATTCTAAATTTGTAAGGATAGTTAGTACTACAACTATACCCATTGTAGCAACTATTGGCCCAATTGCATTGTCAGTAAAAGCAGATAAAAACATTGATAATGACACTATAGTTGTCATAGCTAAAGCAGCAAAACAAAATGCTAACCCATATCGCCACATAACATCGTTTGAAAGTATGATAATAACAGTATCACTTTTTAGATTTATGAGATCACCTTTACCAAAGAAGAGTATAGATAAAAATAAAGCTACAATTGCCAACCAAATAATCAACATCAGAGAATATATAACACTCGCAAAGAACTTTACTACTACAATCTTTGCTCTACTAACAGGTCTCACTAAAACCAGACGTAGAGTGCCCATATTTGCTTCACCTGCAAGAGCATCACCAGCAACTAAAGCTACTAATAAAGGAATATGAACTAAAAGAGATTGTAAAATAAGGTAGGCAACTAGGTATCCATTAAGAATCTTTCCTTGTAAATCAAATTGTTCGGTAATACCCCGCATTCCAAAGTCCAAGAAATCCTTGCCTCCAGCTGTCATAGCTAACTGAATAACCCAAGCAATTGATGCAACTATTGCAAAACTTATAAACGTACGGGGACGCTTGAATATTTTATAAAGTTCTAAACTTAAAAGATTAAGCATGCGTTAATGATAAAAAATATTCTTCTAATGAGTTTTTAGTTTTAATACCTGATACTGCAACACCATTATTAATTAAATGTATGTTTAAAGCTGAGATCTCACTAGATAGAATACTAACACTAAATGATTCATGAGAAATCAACTTTATATTTTTCACCTGACCAGAACTCTGTAATATACTTATTGCGACCTCACTGTTATCAACAATAAATTCCACTTGTACAAAACTAGATTTAATAAGATCAGTTACTTTACCCTCTGCCACTTTTATACCTTTATGTATAACTAACATACTATCTGCTACTTGTTCAATCTCATACAAAAGATGTGATGATATTAGTATTGTCTTTCCATATTCGTTACTTAATCTTAAAATTAAGTTACGCATATCTGCTATACCCTGTGGATCTAATCCATTAGTTGGTTCATCCAATATTAACAAATCGGGATCATGTATTAAAGTTGAAGCTAGCCCCAATCGCTGTTTCATACCTTGAGAATAAGCACTGAATTTATCATTTTCTCTGCCTGTCAATCCAACTAAATCTAATACCTCATTGATTTTTCTATCAGTTATTTTTTTACCCGATAGTCCTGCGAACATCCTAAGGTTATCAAAACCACTAAGATATTTATACATATCAGGCCTTTCGATTATAGCGCCAATATATTGTAACAAATGCTGTTTCCCAGACTGGAATACTGTGCCATTAATTTTAATAACTCCACTATCTGGGAAAATTAACCCAAGTAGCATACGCATAGTGGTACTCTTTCCTGCACCATTTTGCCCCAAAAGTCCATATACTTCACCCTTTTCAATTTTGAAAGAAAGGTTATTTACAG
>CALRKH020000216.1:0-3620 GCA_943367855.1 Asaia bogorensis
CCTTATTTGACTCTTATGAAAAAAGCCACGCTTATTCTCTTTCTTTCCTTTCTGAGCTTGGTTGCAGTCTTTGCTCAAAATCAACAGTTTCCATCTCAGGTTTGGCACAAGGGGAATATTTTCCTCGCTGATGGAGCCTCTTTCAGTGGTCAGCTTAAGTATGACATGGATAATAATTTGGTTCAGCTTCAGGCAGAGGCTGTGACCACCTTTACTGCTTCCAATGTGGTCAGCTTTGAGATTTACGATGAGACATATGGAGGCATCAGGAAGTTTTACAGCCTACCTTACTCCTTAAATGGAGATTATGAAACACCCATCTTTTTCGAGGTACTCACCCAAGGAGACAATATTGCTTTGCTGTGCAGAGAGTACATCGCTACTGATACCCGAGGGATGAACAATTGGGGAGCTATGGGTATGGGAATGAATCCATTTTGGGGTCCACCAAATTTCACGGGTTACCGATTGGCCTTCAATTATTATTTCCTTAAAAATGGAAGGCTTGAAAAATACAGTTTAAAAAAGAAAGACTTGTTTTCGATGCTTCCCGGACACGATGACGAAATCGATCTATTCATGAGAAAAAATCGATTGGAGCACGACAAGCGTGGTGATTTGCTAAGAATCACTGCTTACTACAACGAATTGCAGAATTAATATCCCATGTCAAGACCATTGATCCTCGTCTCTAATGACGATGGCATTACCTCCAAAGGTATTCGAGTGCTGGTATCCGTAATGAAAAAACTCGGCGACGTAGTAGTTGTTGCGCCGGATAGCCCGCAATCGGGGATGGGGCACGCGATTACAATTGGTGAGACCCTTCGGCTTTACGAGGAGGATATTTTTGAAGATGTGTTGGCTTATAAGTCCAGCGGTACACCTGCCGACTGTGTCAAGTTGGCTAAACATTATGTGCTCAAAGACCGAACTCCTGACTTGGTAGTAAGCGGGATCAACCATGGTTCGAACACTTCCATTTCAGTTCTTTATTCCGGTACCATGTCCGCGGCGATTGAAGGTGCCTTAGAAGGATATCCATCGATAGGATTCAGTTTGTGTGATTTTTCTTCTAAAGCAGATTTTTCTCATGTAGAAGAATGGGTGGAGAAAATTGCCAGACAAGTACTCGAAAGAGGCATTGCTAAAGGTGTGGCTTTAAATGTGAATTTTCCTCCGAAAAGAAATGAACCTATCAAAGGCATCAAAATCTGCCGGCAGGCAGATGCCAAATGGCAAGAGGAGTTTGCTGAGCGCTATGACCCAACTGGGCGTAAGTACTTTTGGATGGCTGGGAATTTTGTAAATTTTGACAAAGGAGAGGACAATGACGAGTGGGCAATTGCCAACAATTACATTTCGATTGTGCCCTGCCAATATGACCTCACGGCCTATCACGCCATTTCACAAATCAACAAAGAATGGGATTGGGATAAATTAGGATGAAGGTCTAATCCCTTTATCCAGGAATTTTAAAACAAGCATTTATCCTAAGTTTTTTGATCAATTTCAGGATCAATCCGTTGTTTTATTGACCTCCTCAGAGTAAGCGCTTCTCACTTTTTTTGGTAACAAAAGGTGAAATAGGTGACATACCTAAATTTTCTAAAAAATTGATAGTAAAGGGTTTATTTTGAAACAAATTGATCTATCAAGGTTGATTAATTGTATTTAATTTGCAATTGACTTCATTTAAAAATCCATCTGTGTTTTCACGTCTTCTGATCTTGCTTCTTTGTCTCCTGCCAGTGTTGGCCTTTGCCAATCCGGAGCAAGTAAATCAGGATAGTCTGGAAGTATTGCTTTCAGGTAAAAAAGGAAAAGAAAGACTTGAGCTACTCAACGAGGTCGCGACCCAAGTAAGGGAATCAAATCAAAAAATTGCTTTCTCATTTTCCAAAGAAGCTGACTCTTTAGCTTCGGTTTTGAAAGACACTTCTGCCAAAAGCAGAGCTTTGGAAAACATCGGTTGGATTTTTTACCGACAAGGAAATTGGAAAAAGTCATTTGAGTATTCCAGTGAAGCCTATCAAATGGCAATAGCAATAGGTGACAAGCTTCAGGCGGCTAGGTTGATGAATAATTTGGGAGCTCTTTATTATGAGCAAATGAATTATGAAAAAGCCATAGCCCATTTCAGAAAAGGATATGAGCTTGCTACTGAGGTGGATGATTTGTATACCAGAATTCGAAGCCTCAATAACGTGGCGCTTAATTTCACTCAATCGGGCAATCAGGATTCTGCCCTATATTTTGCGCAAACTTCAATCAAATTAAATGAAGACGCAGGATCTCCTTATTTGACTTCTTTTGCACATCGCGTGATAGGAGATGTGTATTTGGCAAAGGGTAATTTTGATACAGCTCAGGTTATTTTTTCCAAGTCATTAGATTTGGCCAGGGCTCAAAAAGTGAAGTCTTTCGAAGCGGGAGTACTTCACCGACTTGGAAATGCTCTTTTTTTGGGAGGCAAAATACGAGAGGCCAAAGACGTTCTCTCTTACTCTGTGAAATTTTGCGAAGAAGAAGGCTTTTTGGATGAACTCTCCAAAAGTCACAAATACCTTGCACAGGTATATGAAAAGGAAGGCAATATCCAAAAAGCCTTAGCTCATCTTCAAAGTCATCAGATTTATAATGATTCATTGGTCAATAAATCCAATCGGGATAGATTGAACTTGTTGCAGGGGATGTTTGAGGAGAATCTGGAGCAATCAGAACTAGAGCTTCTCAAAGCTCAAAATGAAAATCAGGCTTTTCGATTGGCAAGTTCCAAAAGGAATATCCTCATTTTATCACTTGGATTGGCAGTGATTGCTATCCTTTTGATCAGAATGTACTTTTTAAATACGAGCGTTTCCAAAACCAATAAAGATCTAGTCGAGAAACAAATTAGAATTGAGGAACAAAATCAAGCCTTGGAGTCTCAATCTGCAGAGCTTTCTGTAATCAATGAGACTAAAAACAAACTGTTTTCCATTCTCGGGCATGATTTGCGTGGTCCTGTAGGTCAAGTCAAATCAGTGGTAGATCTATTGACAAAAAATCAATTGGACCAAAATGAGTTTGAAGTTCTGATCTCAACATTGAAAAAAGACATCGACTCAGTCAATTTTACACTTAATAATACACTTCAGTGGTCCATGACACAAATGGACGGATTCAAGATCAATTCTGCTGAGTTCAATCTGAGTAAAACCGTGGAGCATTCCCTGTCACTTTTGGAATCCTCATTCAAAGAAAAAAATCTTCAAGTCACTAATCAGATGGATGAAGTGGTGATGGCTTATGCAGACCCTAATCTCGTGGAGGTGGCAGTTAGAAATGTGCTTAATAATGCGGCGAAGTTTTCAAATGCAGGTGGTTCTGTTTTGATCTATTCTGAAAAAACTATTGACCATATCCGAATGTGTATTCAGGATTCTGGAGTGGGAATGTCAGAAGATCAGATCAAGTCAATCCTTGCTGATTCGTATTCAATTACCAAATCCAAACCGGGTACACAAAAGGAAAAAGGTTCTGGATTGGGGCTTCAGCTGACCAAAGAGTTTGTCCGAAAAAATGGCGGCCAAGTCTACATTGAAAGTCAACTTGGTGTTGGGACAAAGTTTTGCATT
>CALRKH020000217.1:0-3605 GCA_943367855.1 Asaia bogorensis
TAGATTCTGAGTTGGATGCGCTTTTGTTGGAAAATAACCTCATCAAAAAGATCCAACCTAGGTACAATATCCTTTTGAGGGATGACAAGACTTACCCGTACCTCCTGATTACAAAAGAGGGGTTTCCTAGAATTTTTCCTACAAGAAAACTTGTACCAAAGCGCGGTACTTACTTTGGCCCTTTTGCAAGTGTCAAAGCTATGAACAATGTCCTTGACCTGATTCGTGAACTATTCACTATCCGAACCTGCAATCTTGACCTATCCTACCTCAAGATCAATGAAGGGAAATACAAAGTATGCCTAGAATATCATATTGGGAACTGCCAGGGCCCATGCGTAGGAAATCAAATGGAATCTGCCTACCTAAAGGATCTTGAGCACGCCAAGCACATCCTAAAAGGAAATCTCGGCATTGCCAAAACTTACTTCAAACAAGAGATGCAAGCTTTTGCCGAAAATCTAGAATTTGAAAAAGCTCAGCGAATGAAGGATAAGCTAGATCTTTTAGAAAAGTACCAAGCAAAATCGCTGATCACCAATCCAAGCATTTCCAATCTCGATGTTTGTACACTCGTTTCAGATGAAAAAACAGCCTATGTAAATTACATGAGGGTGAAAAATGGAGCGATGATCACGTCAAAAAATGTCGAACTGAAAAAACGTTTGGATGAAACGGAAGAAGAATTATTAATCACTGCACTCGTCAGGCTACAAGATCAATTCCAAAGCGATGCTGAAGAAGTCTTAGTCAATATAGAATTGGAAAACCCAATTGAAGGGCTAAATCTGTCTCTCCCAAAGATTGGAGATAAAAAGAAGCTCTTGGATCTATCTCTAAAAAATGCGCTCTATTACAAAAAAGAAAAAGCACTACTCATTGGACTGAATCAGGACAAAAAAGACCGAGTGATCAGGCAGCTGCAACAAGACCTAAGCTTACAAGAAATCCCCGATCACATTGAGTGCTTTGACAATTCAAATATTCAAGGTACTAATCCCGTAGCCAGTATGGTGTGTTTTCTCAACGGCAAAGCAGCAGTGAAAGAGTATAGGCATTTCCATATTAAAACGGTAGAAGGTCCTAACGACTTTGCAAGCATGAAGGAAATTGTAGGCAGACGGTACAAAAGGCTCTTAGAAGAAGAGAAGCCTTTACCGAAATTGGTGGTGATAGATGGAGGAAAAGGCCAACTATCCTCAGCGGTAGAAGCTCTGCAAGAACTGGGCATCTATGGCAAAATGCCTGTCATCGGAATTGCCAAAAGGTTGGAGGAAATTTATTTCCCAGGTGATTCATACCCAATTCATATTGATAAAAAATCCGAGAGCTTAAAACTACTGCAACGCATCCGAGACGAGGCACACCGATTTGCAATAACTTTTCATAGAAATGTTAGAAGTAAAAACGCATTTAAGAGTCAATTGATCGAAATACCTGGAATCGGTGAAAGTACACTTGAGAAACTACTGAAGCATTTTAAATCAGTAAAAAAGATCCAAAATGCTCAAGAGGATGAGATCACAAACCTTTTGGGTGCCTCAAAAGCAAAAATTCTAATTGAGTGGATAGAAAAAAATAAAGGGGCCTAAGCCCCTTTTATTTTTACCACTCCCAAAGGGAGTTTTCAAATTCTAATAATTTGTATTCAAAGGCAAGCGCATCAATGTATGCCTGCATCGCTGGGTTCGTATTATCAGCATTAACCATATCAGCGATTAAAGCCTCATCCGGATTTGTAAACTTTCTTACCACAGATCTGAACAGTCTTGATTCAAAAGCTTCATCGTAAGTTAGGCTTTTAGATATATTCTGGAAGTTGATCCATCTGGCTTCAGGATGATTCTTGAAGTAATTCACAAAATCTTTATATCTAATGTAGGCCACTGTCTTTTGACCAGCATTTGCATTAGTCACCGAAGGCATTACCAATTCTATGAATTTGATATCAAACACTAGATCAGAATGGTGGCGATCGAATACAAAGTCTTCTTTGAAATCAAGGTAATAAAGCTGCTTGGTGAAGATAGAATCTCCATTTGCTGAAAGCCAAAAGTTCTCTTGAAACTCAGAAATGGAAAGTGGCTTTGTGAATCCTTCATCTGCGAAAACTTCGAGAGCATTTTCATCAACCACAGCTTTGTAGATATGATTTACGATTCCATTAGATTTATTATCTCCTGAACCATAGAGAGAAAGATTGTATTTTTCTCTAAGATCTATCCTTCTCCAAACAGAGATCTGGTACATCTTATCATCCTCACGAATACGCTTATTGGAATAAACTGTATCCATTGCGAATTGTCTGTCTCCAAATCCTGAAGGATTCACAGAGGTTGCCACTTGAGCTTGTGCACCAAAACCAAAGGCCACAAGGAGAGTCAAATAGACATATTGGACAAATCTTTTCATATCTAGGTAATTTAAAACCTCTTATTACTTGATAGCAATTCGAAGAATTTCTCTTTGCTCAGAATTAATTTTATTTCCTCTAAAGTTGGTACGGGTAACCTGAGTAACTCGAACAACGATATCGTCACCTGGTTTTGCACTTTCCAAGAGAGAACGCATACCAGATCCAATAGGAACTGTAGCTCTCGGAACCTCGCTTCTAAGCAAAATCAGCTCACCTCCAGATACCTCGAAGTTGGAATCTTTCGCCATTGTTCTTGCGAATGTTGGCTCAGCTTTAGCGACGATCTTCATTCCACTCAATACATTGATAGCTTGCGCTTGGCTCATATCCAATTCTGCACCATTTGAACCTACCGCACGAATCGTAGGAGCAGGTACAGGCTTGATATCAAATACAACGTCGCCAATTTTATTGCCACCACTATTCACTCCGATAGTAACTTTTCCAGATGCCCCAGGAATAATAGTTACTTGACCAGGTCTGCTACCTTTAATTGGTTGACCATTTGCCACATTAAACTCAGGAGAATAAGTGTTTCCAAGAGCTGGAACTTCGATTAAAAGTTCGTTTGCGCAATCTGCATACAATTGTTGAACAACCTCAGAGGAAACCTTGATTACCGGCTGTGCTACAAAATATTCATATTCTACCGGAAGCACTTTGTCCTCACCCCCAACATTAGTTACGATCTGACCTTTAATCACTTTCTTAGCAAGTCCTTTATCGTCATACTGTCCAGCGGGTGTAGCTGTAAATTCAATCTTTCCAAATCCCTTTTCATCAACTGGCACAGCTCTTCCATCAATAGACATGGTAGGGATCGCAGATGAAGAAGAAGATGCTATAAACATGGTACCTTCAAATTTAGTACCTGCAGCAACTACATTGGAAACAGCTGAAATTTTAGCCTCGGTGATATCTGCCTTGAAATAAAACGAACCAATCGTATTAGCAATGGTAGTTAAAGACTCACTCTCTATATTCAATACTTCATTTTGAAATTGAGAAATAAGTGCAATAACGGCTCCTACTGGAGATTTCACGAAAGTGAGTGCAACAAAGCTCTTATTTTTTGCTTCTCTATCATTAGCAAAAAGGTCGATCTCAGCTGCATCACGAGCGATAGGTTTGAAAGTAACATCAGTGATACCTAAGCCACTCAAAATACCCTCTATTGTTTTAGGGTATT
>CALRKH020000218.1:0-3577 GCA_943367855.1 Asaia bogorensis
CAAGACAGGCAAAGCAGTGCTAATAACAGTATATGTATAATGCGTAATTTCAATATGGTGTTGTTGCCGTAAGTTACATAACGTTTGAACCGCAATAATAGTATTCTGGCACAAACCTTTCAAGGGTTATATATGTTGACGTTCAAAAATACTCAAATTGGCGGCATGGTACACAATTTATGATAAATATAATTTAACTGAGTTTTTGTTGTATTTCAGATAGTGCTCCGTAATTTTGTGCTTTGAAACAGATATTAGCACAGCTCAACAATGGGTAGTAACAATAGCCAAAGTATGATGCGCTATGCTGGATTGGCTACCCAGTGGATGGTGTTGCTGCTAGCAGCGGTATGGCTAGGACACAAGGTGGACCAGCAAACCGGATGGCGAGTGCCTGTGTTTCTGATACTGTTTCCGTTAATAGCACTTTTTTTATCGCTGTGGCAGCTAATGAGAGAGGTAAGTAAGAAAAAGACATGAGAAATAAGTTTACGATAATAGTGTTGGCACTGCTGTCTGTGCTGGGTGTTGCAATAAGTTTGCTAGCTAATGTGGCACCCGAGTTTCATACTATGGCACTACATGGAGCCAATGTGCTTATGGCACTCTTATCGATAATAGTGTGGACAATAGCAACTAAACCTCAAGAAGGAGCATCGGCTCAGGCTATGGTGCGGGGGGTATATGGAGCTACTCTGCTGAAACTGATGGTGTGTATGGTGGGTGCATTGATATATATAGTACTCAACCGCAATAATATTCATAAGCCAACCGTTTTTGTGCTGTTGGGTATATATGGTGTTTACTCGGCAGTGGAGACAGTGATGCTATCGATAGCCACCCGAATGGCAGGCAAACAGGCAAATAAGTAGGTATGTAGCAACATATAGCGCAAGATGAGATGAAAAAGCATGAGAAGGCACTAGGGTTTTTAGGACAGTTTTTGCCAGAGGGGGCTTGGGAGGAGGTAGCGCCGTTTTTTCAGACACACGCTATACACATAACGCTTACCAACGAGCGACGCTCAGTGTTGGGCGATTATAGGAATCCGATACCAGATGCGCCATATCATAGGATATCTATTAATGCCAACCTTAATAAGTATAGTTTTCTCATTACGCTGCTGCACGAGCTAGCTCATCTGCAAACATTTGTGCACTTTGGCAGGCGTGTGCAACCGCATGGTAAAGAGTGGAAAACACAGTTCAGGCATATACTGATACCTTTTATAGGTAAGAAGTTCTTTCCGCCCGATGTAGAACGAGCATTGTTGGCTTATCTTCATAATCCATCGGCCAGTACCTGTACGGATGTGGGGCTTTATAAAGCATTATACAGATATGACCCGCGCAAGCCAGGATATCTGTTGGTAGATGACCTGCAAGTGAATGATTACTTTGAGACTGAAGATGGTACCCTCTATCAGAAACTGGAGCGAGTGCGAACCAGAACCAAATGTCTGCAGGTAGCTACTGGTAGGCTTTACTTGTTTCAGGGTATAAGCGAGGTGCGCAAGACCACAGAGGTGCCTGCGACTACCCAAGTGCGCTATGCACGATAGCAAGCTGCTGTGGGCGTAGAAAAAGTGCTGGGCTGTAATAGATTTATTTTTACTTTTAGGGGCACTGCTGACTATATGCGATTGCAAGCGTTGGAACAATTTGTGTTGTCGAAACTGGACCGAGAGTTGCCAGCGGCATTGTCGTATCATAGTGCAGGCCATACAAGAGATGTGCTGGCTGCAGCCAGCAGGCTAGCGCAGCTAGAAGGGCTAAATGTGCAGCAAACAAGAGAACTAACCACTGCAGTGCTGCTACATGATACTGGCTTTTTGGTGCAACAACAAGAACATGAGCAGGTAGGGTGTGTCTTTGCCAGGCAGTGGCTGCCCGACTATGGCTATGACCAAGACACTATAGAGCGGGTGTGTGGTATGATAATGGCCACAAGAATACCACAGTCGCCCAAGAATCTAAGCGAACAAATAATATGCGATGCTGACCTAGACTATCTGGGGAGAGCTGATTTTTTTGAGATAGGCGAGTTGCTATTTGCTGAGCTTAAATACTATGGGGTTCTTACAACTGAGGAAGAATGGAATAGATTGCAGGTTAAGTTTCTGGAGGGGCATACTTACTTTACCGCATCGGCACAGGCGCTGCGGCTAGCACAAAAAATGAATCACCTGGAAATGGTGAAAAAGAAAATAACAACCCTTTGAATAACTAAAAATGAACGTAGCTAATCTGCCAAGGGCTGTAAAGGATATATTATATACCATACTGGGTACGCTGGTAAGTGGTTTTGCACTCAAGAGTTTTTTGATGCCTAATCATTTTTTTGATGGAGGTGTTACCGGTTTGTCGTTACTAATACATGAGCTGTATCACTATAATATAGCAATAGTGATACTGGTGCTCAATCTCCCATTTGTGATAGCTGCAGGGCTGCTTGTCAATAAACATTTTGCACTTAAAATGTTGGCATGTATCATCTGCCTAGGTGTTTGTTTGTTTGTAGTTCCCTATCCAGTTATTACATCGGATAAGCTATTGGTGTCCATATTTGGAGGTTTTTTTCTGGGTACGGGTATAGGGCTAGCCATGCGAGCTGGTTGTGCAATAGATGGTATAGAAGTATTGGCCTTGTATACATTAAAGCGAAGCAGTTTCACGATTAGCGAGATTATATTGGGGCTTAATGTTATCATCTTTTTGATAGCAGCATCTAAACTGGGGCTGGAGACTGCACTCTATTCTATGCTTACCTATTTTACTGCATCGCGAACCATTAGTTATGTGATAGAAGGACTGGAAGAATATACAGGGGTCACCATCATATCTGGTAAAAGCGAAGAGATAAAGCAAGCGCTAGTAATGGAAATGGGTAAGGGTATAACCATATACAAGGGTGAACGTGGATATATGAAAGATAGTTTCGAGGTTCATCACGATTGTGATATAGTTTATACTATAGTGACCAGACTAGAGGTGCGCAGGCTAAAGAATACGGTAAAGGGAATAGACCCTAAGGCATTTGTGTTTACCAACACCATAAAAGAGGCCTCTGGCGGAGTACTTAAACATCATAGGGGGCATTAGTACCCACTAATAGATTTTAATAGTGCTTGTAGCATGAAGTGAAGAGTAAAGGCTGTAGTGTGCAGTGCTACTGCCAAATGGCTATCTTTGTACCCAAATTTCTAAGATAGAATAGTATGCAGCGCGATACAGCCATTTTTGGGTTAATACATGAAGAGTTAATACGTCAGCGTCAGGGTTTGGAGTTGATAGCATCAGAGAACTTTACGAGCAGCCAGGTGATGCAAGCCATGGGCGGAGTGATGACCAATAAGTATGCAGAGGGGTATCCGGGTAAGCGATATTATGGTGGCTGTGAAGTGGTAGACAAAAGTGAGCAACTAGCTATAGACAGGGCTAAAGAAATATTTGGAGTAGCGTATGCCAATGTGCAACCTCATAGCGGTGCGCAGGCCAATGCGGCAGTGATGCTAGCCTATCTGCAACCCGGAGATACAATAATGGGGCTGGATTTGAGTATGGGTGGGCACCTAACG
>CALRKH020000219.1:0-3530 GCA_943367855.1 Asaia bogorensis
AGTTACACCTACTGTCAACGGTGGCATTTGTGTTTATGGCTATACCGACAATACTGGTACTGTAAAGTGTGCCATCGAGCGTGCATACAACGAAGGTAGGGTCAATTTCAAAAAACCCATCTCTTGCCACCTCTACCCTATCCGCATCATCTCCCATCCCGAGTACGAGGCAGTAAACTACGAACCTCGTGAGGTTTTATGCAAGCCCGCCTGCAAGTTGGGTAAAAAACTCAAAGTACCTGTATATCAATTCCTCAAAGAACCCCTCATCCGCAAATATGGAGTAGAGTTCTATAACGTATTGCACGATATCGCCCAAAAGCACTTCAATGTTCCATAACTTACGTTAGCCTTTGCTAGCTATTACATAACAAAGAGAGAGCCATCTTAAAAGTAACATAGGAGACAGCCTCATTTTATTTGATTGAATTCTAGTTTCTGCTGTTTTTTTTTACTTAATGGGACTTAAGTGGGCATTTAATTTGTCGTAGTCTGATGTTGATGTGCATTTATATGTATTGAGCATTGCAAACGTCCTTCCATGGCATGCATCCGAAATTTATTGAGACAGGACGTTGCAAGCAGGGACGTGTGTGGTAAAGAGTTGTTTTAGCATATGTGTTTGTAAGCGAATGGAAAAAGTCCGATAGTAGTTCAAAAGCCCGAACGGTACCAAAGCCACTGGTGGTGAATGGTGGGTGCAACAGTGACTACCAAAGAAAAATAACTGGGGGATGAGTGAACAAAAACATGTCCTACTCTGGCTCTAGGCTGGGCTATTTGTACTATTACAGTTACATTTGTTTTATGACACTGCTCCGCCAATATGGCCTATACATAGTGCTGCTGGCTATACTGCTAGGCAACCTAAGTACTAGTGCCCAACCGGTATATAGAGGCAAACCACGAAAAGTAGAGAACCCTGCCCGTCAACACTGGGTGGATAGCACATATGATGCGCTGGGTATGTATGAGCGCATAGGGCAGCTATTTATGGTGCCTGCCTACTCCGGGGGCAAAGACTATAATGAAGAGGCTATAACAAGCATGATAGCCAACCGCACTATAGGTGGCATTATATACATGCAGGGTGGCCCTGCCCGGCAGGCTGCGCTTACGAACAAATATCAGCGTATGGCGCATGTGCCGCTCCTGATAGCTCAGGATGCCGAATGGGGGGTGGGCATGCGGCTAGACAGTGTGAAACCAATGCCCCGACAAATGATGATGGGTGCAACCCGAGACACGGGTATAGTGGCCCGCATGGGCAGGGCGGTAGGTGCGCAGTGCAGGCGGCTGGGTGTACACATCAACTTTGCCCCCGATGTGGATGTGAACAACGACCCTGCTAATCCGGTTATCAACTCTCGCTCGTTTGGCGAGGAGAAGTTTTGGGTAGCCAAGCTGGGCCGTGCGTATGTGCGGGGCATGCAGCTGCAAGGCATTATAGCCTGTGCCAAGCATTTTCCGGGGCATGGCAATACGAGCACAGATTCTCATGCTGACCTGCCGCTTATAGCCCGCTCGGTGCAGCAGCTAGATACGGTGGAGCTATACCCCTTCAGACAACTGATAGCAGAGGGTGTGAAGAGTGTGATGATAGGGCACCTGGAGGTGCCTGCGCTGGATACGGCCCAGCATGTGCCTACATCTTTATCGTATAACACCGTTACGGGGTTGTTGAAAGAGCAGTTGCACTACGGAGGGCTGGTGTTTACTGATGGGCTGAATATGAGTGGGGTGACCAAATACTTTAAGGATGGTGAGGCGGAGTTGAGGGCATTTATGGCGGGGAATGATATGCTGCTGATGCCCAAAGACCATGCTGCTGCTACTGCGCGCCTGCGCATGGCTGTGGATAGTGGGGTGATAAGCCCTGAGCGGCTGGAGCATAGTGTGAAGAAAATATTGGCTGCCAAATATGACGCTGGCCTTGCCCAGCCCTGGCAAGACCTCGACACCAAAAATATAGCTGCCGAGCTGAACAAACAGGTGGACAGTATAAGGGCGCAGGTGGCAAGAGCTGCCATAACACTGGTGAGAGATGACAACCAAATGCTGAAGCGCATGAGCACTGGTATGCGCCTGGCATATGTGGGCATAAATGCCACTGGCCCCACACCACTATATAGTGCGCTAGAAGATAAGTATGATAATGTGCGTGCCCACTGGCTACCCAAGGGCTCCAAAGGTGATAGTGTGCAGGCTGTGCTAGATGATATAGCGGGCTACAACACGGTGGTGATAGGCATACACAAGGTAAGCTTTACCCCTGGGGGCAACTATGGCCTGGGCGATGAGGCGGTGGCACTGCTGCAAAAAGCAGCCTGCATGCGCAATGTAATGATAGTGCTGTTGGGCAATGCCTATGCTATGCAGTATGTATGTGCAGCCCCATCGGTATTGGTGGGCTATGAAGATGACACAACTACCCAGCGGGCGATGGCTAATGTGCTGATGCGAAAAACCAAGGCTAAGGGGAAGCTACCCGTAACGGCCTGTGCTGATGGGCTGAGCATATGCCTGAATACTTACCAGCCGAAACTGAGCCTGCGCGAGCCAGCCCACAAGCTGCGCCACGCCTTTGCCGGTGAGGCCGGCGTGCAAGACCCCGAAGCACTGGATAAACTAGACCGCTTCATAGCACGTTGTTTGGCTGAGGGCGCTTTCCCTGGTTGTCGCATATTGGCGGCCCGCAACGGACAAATATTTTACGACCATTCATTTGGCTATCTAGACTATTACAAAACCAAAAAAGTAGATAGTCATACCGTATATGATGTGGCGTCTTGCACCAAAGTGCTGGCTACTACACTAAGTGTAATGAAGCTATATGAGCAAGGCAAAATAGACCTGGATAAAACAATAGGCGACTATCTACCACAGGCGAGGGGTACTAACAAAGAGCAGATACGCATCCGTCAGCTATTGCTACACGAGGCTGGGCTAAAAGGCTGGATACCTTTTTACAAAGACATAACTGATGATGGGGGCAAGATAATGCCACAATATGTACGTAGCAATAGTGCGCCGGGCTATAGCATACGGATGGCGCGCAATACGTACCTGAGTGATGACTATATAGACACTATGTGGGCTAAGATATATGCCAGCAATCTGGACAATAAAGGCAAGATGGTCTATAGTGATCTTAGCTTTTACTTTATGGCTGCTATAGTGCAGCAGGTATCGGGCAAGCGTGTGGACCAATATGCGGCAGATGAGTTTTACAAGCCGCTGGGATTCAAATATACTACTTACAATCCTACAGATAAATTGGACACACTCAATATAGCGCCTACTGAGATAGATATGAACTTTAGGCCGGGTGTGCTGCGTGGCTACGTGCACGACCCTGGGGCTGCGATGCTAGGTGGAGTAGGTGGTCATGCGGGCTTGTTTTCTACGGCCGAGGAGGTGGCGGTGCTGATGCAACTGCTGCTAAACAAGGGTAGCTATGGAGGCAAGAAGTATCTACAACCTGCTACGGTAGATATGTTTACGGCATACAATAGTAGGATTAGTCATAG
>CALRKH020000220.1:0-3527 GCA_943367855.1 Asaia bogorensis
AGGCCCTAGGCAAAATCAAACTCGGGATGAAAATCTCCATCCGTGAAGGTTCCGCCGCCAAAAACTTTGATGCGCTAATCGATCTGATCGATGCCTATCCCGAAATGATTATGTTTTGCTCAGACGATAAGCATCCGGACAATCTCGCCATCAGTCATATCAATGAACTTGCAGCCCGGGCAGTGGCCAAAGGAAAAGACCTCTTTCAGGTGCTTCAGGCGGCTTGTCTGAATCCGATTGCACACTATTCCTTGCCCGTGGGTCAGGTGAGGGAAGGAGATCCTGCGGATTTTATTTTGGTAAAAGATCTGGAAAAGTTTGAGGTCCTCGCCACTTATATCCAAGGACAAAAAGTAGCTGAACACGGAAAGACCCTGATTCCCCGGATCAAAAATGAGGTGATCAATAATTTTCACACTTCGCTCAAAAAGCCGGAAGATTTCCGACTTTCCGCCTCCAGCACCAAGGTACGAGTCATCGAAGCCTTGGACGGACAGCTGATCACACCGGAGATCGATGGGGAAATTTTGATTCTAAATGGCTTTGCAGAATCCAATCTTGAAAAAGATATTCTGAAAATCACCGTAGTCAATCGCTATCAGGACGCAACTCCTGCGGTGGCTTTTATAAAAAACTTCGGACTAAAAGCCGGAGCCATCGCCTCTTCTGTGGGCCATGACTCACATAATATCATCGCCGTAGGCGTGGATGATGCATCGATCTGCAGAGCGGTGAATCTACTGATCGAGGCAAAAGGTGGTATTTCGGCAGTTTCGGGAGAAAAGGAAGAAGTGCTTCCGCTACCCGTTGGAGGCATTATGTCTCCGGAAGACGGCTATCAGGTCGCTGCTGCTTATACCCTAATCGACCGAATGGCCAAGGAAATGGGTTCGACCCTGAATTCCCCGTTTATGACTTTAAGCTTTATGGCCTTACTTGTCATTCCGGATTTGAAATTGAGTGATAAGGGTTTGTTTGATGGGAAGAGGTTTGAGTTTACTGAGGTGTATCTATGAAAAAACCCTCCAGAATATTAATTCTGGAGGGTTTCATATTAAAACTCCGAAGTAAAGTGAAACTCGATCTCGGGGTAGTTATCCTGCACCATTTGTAACCAGGATTTGGATAAATTGATCTACCTAGAAAATTTTTAGAATTCCCATCTGACTAAATTTTCAGGTTTTTAGAGTAGAAGGTTAGCAAAAAAAAAATTGAACTCCTTTAAAATCCCTCGAAAAGAAGAGTTATACAATAAAAATCCCTCTAAAATGCTAACTTAATTCTCATTGCCCTTCCTCACTGGAAGACAAAGACTTTAATATTCACACCAATTCAATACCTTTAAAATTGCAAAATTTGGAATATCAATACTTTGATACTTAACTCCAGTTTTGGCAGTCGTAGTCTCTAAATCTTCACAATCAAGTAAATAGGGTATTTTCTCACTTAAAAGACCTAGATCTACCGTAATTATTTCTAAGTAAAATTTTCTGAAGAAGACACCACAAAAAGGGTTAAAATCATTTTCCACATTTTCCTGAATCCAATAAATTTCTGTAAGCCGATTATAAAGATTAAGAACTGAAGCTGAATCAATTTCAAAATTCTCATTTACAATTTTTCTGTAATTATTTGGATTAACTAGATAATAGCCAGTTCTATAAATGCTTTCAATATTATCAAATTCAAACTTTACAAATCCTCCTTCTTTCAAAACGGCATCACTTCCCTCAATATATCCATCAACACGAGATTCAAACAAAAAATACCCTTTTATAGTGTCTGTTGGATTGTTTATAAAATTTAATCGTTGAAAATCAAGATGAAACGAAAATGAATTTTGAATAGAGGTAAATGACAATACCACGAAAATTAAATATGATTTCATCAGGTTTTATCAGACAAGGTAATGTGGTCAAAAATAGTTGGTGACTTTGATTGGAAAATTTCTTAGAATGCCACGCAGGTTTGAAGAGGACGTAAGCTCTGCTGAGGAGCAACTTACCAGCAATAAGATCTGCCAAGTGGAATGAAGGGGCTTCGTGTTTCGGAGCCCTTTTTTCATGTTTCATTCTTCTTGTTTTATGGCTAAGGAAAACCTTTTCTTCGGGTATTTTTGAAGTACAGATACCACCTCAAGAAACTTTTTCGGTTTGCTTTAGACAGCCCTCTGTGGATGTTTAAGTTGGTTTTTAAATGCCCGAAAAATGATTCAAGACCATTGGTGGATTTTGGGATTCTTGGATTATCCAAGTAGGCAAAAAGGTTCGGTAAAGCGCTTTTCAACACATGGAAAGACCGCCTCAATAGTTTGTGTTTATACCAGAACTTTCCTGTGATGGGATTGACTGTTTTTTCATGAACAAACTCATGATGCCTACGGTCCCAGTTAGCCAATTCGAGCAACCAATAGCTGAGTTCCTGTTTGGATTGGATCAGATGCAGTGTAGAGACAATTTTTCGGAGCTCCTGTCCTGGAATGCTCTTAGGATTGCTGGAAAGCCATATTCTGCACATTCGCTGCACATGTATCACACATCGCTGAAGGGTCACATGTGGACAAACTTTGCGGATTGCCCTAAGCAATGCCCGATGTCCATCACAGGTAATTGATTCGATCTGAACTCCAAGAAGGAGCAGATTTTCCAGATCTTCCTTGAGCTCTTCATATCGTTCTCCATCGCTGAATCGGTAGAGCTGGGTGAATTTGATGGTGTTGTCCCGGTACAAAATCAGACACAAATCATTGGTGAAATAAGTGCCATCAATGAGCAGATTTACCCGCTCTGAAGGGTAGACACTCAGCATAGGAGGCTGTTTCAAATAGCTCTTGAAGAGCCGCTGAATCGTGCTTTTGCTAAGGACTGTTTCAGTTACCAATTGTTCAAAAGTCCGCTTCCCAACCACCCATTTCTCAAACCAAACAAACTGGTTGGTTTTGGTCACTGAAGGGTTCGAACCAGTGAAGAGAATGCCACAGTTTTTACACTTATATCGCTGCTTGCCGGCCTGTTTTCCCCACTTGATAGAGTCAACAAACCCACAGGCCCACCACCGCTTTTTTTGAAGTTTTCATGAAACAAAAAAACCTTATTGAAACCAGTTTCAATAAGGTCCTTGTAAATAATTTATTATCAGACGCTTAGAGGATATTTCACCAACTATTTTTGACCATTAGATCGCTTAAATCTAGAATTCAGTTTTGATTCTTTACTTTAGGAAGACAAATCTAGGCACCAGAATTATAACTAAATTGAATAGTTTCGAATTTCAGCCCTCGAACACTTCGTATTGTACGAGAGGTACGAATCGTACGAACGGTACGAATTAAGTCTCCCCTCTTTTTCCATTTTAATTGATAAGAAGTTTTTCCAGTTAACAACTAATTCTATGGTAAAAATTTCGGATAACTGATTTTCTGTAGCAATTTACCTTTGCTGCCAAGTTATTGTACGATGATTCGCTTCGAATTACTCGTACACTTTTTCCAGTATACTATCCTGGGTTTGCTTCAAATGGCAGGGATC
>CALRKH020000221.1:0-3460 GCA_943367855.1 Asaia bogorensis
CCCAGTATGCATTATCGTCATCATTATTATCTTCTTTCGGCCCGTTTATAGCTCCAATATCGCTGGCAATTTTGCCCAATACAGGTATAGCCACAAGGCTACTGAGACCCAGTGCAGAAGCCCTACGAAGAAAGGTTCTTTTATCCATCTAGCCAAAATACAACATTGAACATAGAAATAAAAAGCCCCTGATAGAACTATATGTTAGAGTGTTGTTTGCAACCAGCTAAGTACCCTTTTTTCAGTAAAATCAATGGTAACCGGAACTACCGAAGTGTACCCTTCAGCCAATGCCGCAACATCAGTATCAGCGCCACTATCCATATTCAGAAACCTCCCTACCATCCAGTAGTAGTCTTTACCTCTTGGGTCTTGTCTATGATCAAAGTTTTCTTCCCATCGTGCATAAGCCTGCCTGCATACTTTCACTCCTTTATATGCCTCATTAGTCACATTGGGGATGTTTACATTTAGCAGCATATGGTCGGGTGTACTTATTTGTAACATCTTTTCAGTTAGCCCTGCCGCTACCTCAGCCGCTATTGTAAAATCAGCATGATAACTAAAATCCAGTAACGAAAAACCTATAGATGGTATACCTTCTATAGCAGCCTCCATAGCGGCACTCATAGTGCCAGAGTAAATAACATTTATAGAATGATTCGCTCCATGATTAATACCACTAAGACATATTGCAGGTTTATGCTCCAGTACTTTATCCCTGGCAAGCTTAATACAGTCTGCTGGCGTTCCACTACATTGCCATGCTTCTATACCTTCAAACACATTGACACGTTCCAACCTCAAAGGCTGACCAATCGTTATAGCATGCCCCATACCCGATTGCGGACTATCTGGTGCTACTACTACTACTCTACCTAAATGCTTTACAGCATTTACTAAAGCTCTGATACCTGGTGCAGTTACCCCATCATCATTCGAAATCAATATTACCGGCTTTCCCATATTCTGTTCTATTGTACTGTAAATGTAAAAGGCATTGTTGCCATCACTTTCCCATTCATCTTTTCCAGCTTTTTCAACCTATCAAACCACTCTACCGGCGCACCAACTTCCTCTTTTATCGCCTCCTTTACTATAGCTTTTGTTTCAGTTGATGATGATATTCGCTTCATCAAATTACTAATCTTATCCGTAGGTTCTGGATAAGTTACTACTTTGTAATTTTTCACTTTGGCCAATGTAGCTGCACTTTCAATAGCTCTATTCATGTCACCTATAGCATCGACAAGTCCTATTTTTAGTGCATCTGTACCAGTCCATACTCGCCCTTGGGCTATTGAGTCTACTTCATATTCTGTCATCCCTCTTCCTCTAGCTACATGTTGTTTAAATTGAGCATACACTCTATCCACAGACCTCTGCATTCTTGCTGATTCATCAGCTGTCAAAGGTCTTGTAGTAGCTGGAAAATCGGCATAGGGTGCATTTTTCACACCATCAAATGTTACACCGATTTTATTCTTCATTAGCTTATCTACATTAAAAAGCATACCAAAAACACCAATACTTCCTGTTATTGTATTAGGCAAAGCAAAGATGCTGTCTGCACTACTACTTATGTAATACCCCCCAGAAGCAGCATAATCACCCATCGATACCACAACGGGTTTCTTTTCCTGTAACAACTTAATTTCTCTAAGTATTACATCTGATGCTAAAGCGCTACCTCCAGGAGAATTAACCCTTAATACAACAGCTTTTACCTTATCATTCTTTCTCAATTTCATCAACTCTTGAGTAAGATCTTCAGATGCAATTTGATAATCACTGTTTTGTTCACCATCCACTATCTCGCCTTCTGCAAATAATACTGCAATTTTATTTTCTGACGTCTTATTATTTCTCTTTGCAAACTCTGCATATTCATTGATATCTACAAACTCTAGCTTTTCACTTTCTGACAGTCCTGTTTTTCTTTTTAGCAACTTGGCTACCTGATCAGCATACAATAACCCACCTACTAATTTAGCATTTAAAGCGTCTTCCGGAAATTCAACACTACCATTGAGCACTATTTTATTCAAACTATCTATTGGTACCCTAGTATAAACTGAAGTTGAAAGCAAAAATTCATTCCACATACCCGCCTGAAAAGCCTGCACTTGGAGTTTATTTGACTCACTCATCTTATCAGTTCTAAAAGGCTCGGTTGCACTTTTAAACTTACCAGCGTAGAAAATCTCTGGCTCTATTTCAAGTTTGTCTAATGTTCCTTTAAAAAAGCTTAGGATTGTAGCAAATCCTTTAAACTCTAGTGCTCCTACAGGATTTAAAAATATACTATCAGATGCAGTTGCTACATAGTATGCAGATTGAGAAATCACCTCTCCATAACTATATATGAATTTACCCGACTGTTTAAAATCTGATAACGCTTTTTGCAGTTCTTGTAATGTAGCCCAATTATTTGGAGATGATGCTAAATGTAAATATATACCCTTAACCTGATCATCATACTTTGCGTCTTCTATAGCATGTATAATATCATAAAGTCCTGCTTTGTAAGAGGTTTCTTTACTAAAAGTCGCAAATGGGTTAGCTTCCCCTTGCTCATGTATTCTTTTCGAAAGATCTATTCGAAGAATACTTCCTGTAATAGCCTTCTCTTGTTTATCAGTTATAGAACTTACAACATTGGCAATTATACCAACAAAGACTACAAGCAGTAAAACACCTGCTATTATTATTGCCAATAAAGATGCAAAAAAGGATCTAAAAAACTCCTTCATAAGTTTAATTTATTCTGCAAAGATAGTAGTGCTATGATGATTGAATTGAAACGTTTTCTTAAACTAAGAAAGTATGTATCCTTCACACAACAAGAGGTGCAGCTCAGGCTGCACCTCTTGGGGGGGGGGGATGATTGAGTATCCTCTTACTGTTCCAACACGAAGTGGAACGTGCGTTGTTCTGTTGGTGTTTTGATGGTGAGGATGTACATGCCATTGGGCAGTGATCTGTCTAGTGTCACCTTGGCATCCAGTTGGCCCATTCGGGTTGGGGTGGTGCCTGTGTACACTACCTGACCTAGCATGTTGGTCACTTCAGCTGTTACCTCTCCGGTTGTCTGGCCTACATTACCCTTCACGGTAAAGGTGCCTCTTGTTGGGTTCGGCATCAGGCGCAGCTCGCTCATCATAGCTGTTGGCTGTTGTGTTTCCAGCGGTACTACGGTGATGAATACCCATTTGCTGGTACCTATGTTGGCACATACGCCACTGCTGGTCACCTGACAGGTGATGGAGTCGTAGTCGTTGAAGATGCCGGTGTAGGTTTGGCTGGTAGCACCTGCTACCGGGAACCCATTCACAAACCATTGATACTTAGGTGTAGGACCTGCATTTTCTGGTATTGCTCTCACCATCACTGGTTTGCCTGCCTGTACCACAAAGCCTGGTTCTGGTATCACTGTTACGGTTGGTATACGCATGCTGTC
>CALRKH020000222.1:0-3436 GCA_943367855.1 Asaia bogorensis
ATGCTGGTACACCTGCACAACTGTATGCGTATGTGCGGGAAAAAGACGGAAAGAAAGTATTGGTGGTATTGAACCTGAGTGCCAAAGCCGCCACCGTAAAACTGACGGATGCTGCAGTGAATGCAGAAGCAGTGAATCTCTTTAGTGGCAGCAAAGAAAATCCTGCGGCAAAAGAGTGGGGCATTGAGCCTTGGGGCTATGCGGTATATGTGTACTAACCATTACTTAGGGCTATTTCATAAGGGTCGGCATTGGTCGGCCCTTATGTTTTTATGTAGGTATGTGTAGCCAATATGAATAAGAATTACACATTTATCTGTATATGCAACACAATTATGAAGTAGCAGGAGCCGGACTGATAGGTGTGGTTATTTTCGATGCAGAAACAACGTGCAAGATTGTTACCCAAGATATTCATCACACTTATGAAACATGACAAAGGGGCTCACATGCGTTTTGAAACTCATCAAGCCCTTTGTTTACATAAACAAGCCTGAATTGATTAGGCTGTTTTCTCATCACGCCTACAGCCGGATTTTCCAGTCCGGCTCTTTTTTTTTCATACAATCCAAGCTACCGACCTTTGATGCACTGAAAACAATGGTTAGAAGACGAAGTTTCCAATTCATGCGTACAGGTTTGCTTGTTTGTAGCTGGCTTTTGGCATTGCTGGTAAGTGGCCAGGAGTTCAATTATGTTCGATACGACACCCGTGATGGCTTAGCAGGCTCTACGGTGTACGATGCCGTGCAGGATAAAGATGGCTTTATTTGGTTTGGTACAGAAAACGGATTGAGCCGGTTTGATGGAAAGCATTTTAAAAACTACACCGTAAAAGATGGCCTTCCGGATAACGAAGTACTCACTTTATTTGCCGATAGCAAGGGTAGAGTATGGATAGGCACATTTTCGAAGCAACTGAGTTATGTTGAAAACGGAAAAATCAGGAATGCTCAAAATGATTCGCTACTGCGTCAAATAGAGTGGAAGGCAAATGTGTCGCAAATTATAGAATCAAAAAAGGGGGATTTATTTTTTTCTGATGAGAGGTTGCTGATAACACTGAATCACAAAAACGAGTGGGCCAACCTTACTACTCAACCCCTTTTACACAACAGAACATTTAGCAGGCTTAACATACATTATTTCTTAAATGGCGAACACTTACTTGTCAGACTTGATGATTCACTTTTCTTATTGAAAGATGATAAGCTGGATTTTTATCAATTTGACAAAGGACCGGATGTAAGACAATTTATACAAGGCAATATTTATGCAGCTGCACCCAAGGTAAAAATGCCTTCAGAAAACCAAGCGATGAAGCTGACCTTTATCAATGGTAAAACTGCTTATATCAGTACTGCTAAAGGTGCATGGTCGGTGGATACAATTCAGTACAAACTAAAAGAACACTTTTTGCCTTCTGAGGTCGTGTCTAAGGTGATGCAAGATGTAGAGCAAAATATCTGGTTCACCACCATTGGCAACGCTGTTTTCAAATTACCTTCCAAAGAAGCAAAAAACATACGTTTTAAAGGGATTGCCAATACACCAACAGATGAAGTATACTCTCTGGTACGGCATGCGGGAAAGTTATATAGTGGTATGACGTTTAGCAAAGCTGTTGAGTATGATTCTGTAGGAGAATTGAAAGTATTGGATGTAAATGCACAAACCCTTCGATCGAAAAATAATCTCTCCTCCAATCGTTTGTATACTTCTTATGCTGTTAATTCTTCTATTGTCCTGTTGGGTTATGATGCATTTTTAGCCAAGTTGGAAAACGGGAAAGTTTCCTACTCAGATTTGGTTGCGATTAAAAGTATTTCGGCATTTGATGATGAGCATGTATTGGTGGGCAATTTCAGTGGTGCGTATAAAGTGAGGATACGTGATTTGCGTGTGGTTGATAGTTTCTGGGATGGCCGTGTCACTAAATCTATTCGTTACAGAGGCGTCAATTACATTGGTACAACAAGTGGCTTGTATGCTGTAACAGATCAAAAGATAATTACACATCTGGCAACTGTACATCCGGTATTGGGCAGAAGAATAACCGGTTTGACTTTGCTGAATGATGTGCTCTATGTAGCCACCAGCGATAACGGGGTAGTTGGATTTGCCAATGGCAAAATTGTAGCCAGCTATAATCAGCAAAATGGCTTGTCAAGCGATTTGTGTAAATGCATGGTAGCGGGCTCTGGCAATCAATTGTGGATAGGAACCAATGCTGGCATAAATCGGATAAATGTTAACGGTAAAAGTCATACCATTATCAAATACGGGGTACTGGATGGCTTGCCGTCAGAAAATATCAATGCCTTACTGGTAGAAGATAGTATGGTGTATGTAGGCACACCTGTAGGACTTGCCTACTTTAATGAACAAAAAATTACGAGTCAATCTATTTGCCGCTTGCAGCTATTGGCTGTACATGCCCAGACAACTGATATAGATAATAAAGGCAGTTATCAATTGGGATATAAGCAAAACAATATTGGCTTTGAGTTCGTCGCCATTTCTTTTCGCTCTGCAGGCGATATCAATTATTTCTATCGTGTAAAAGGTTTGGATGATGAGTGGAAAATGACGAAAGAGAACAGCGTTAATTTTCCTAGTCTCCCTTCTGGCGAATATGTTTTTGAAGTGTATGCCATCAACAAGTTTGGCGTACAAAGTGAAACAAAGGCTATCAGTTTCTCCATTGCTACACCATTTTGGAAAACGCCTTTATTTATTGTTATAGTGGCCATTACATTGCTCACACTTACAGGTTGGTTGGTAAACGAACGTAATAAAGCCGAGAGCAAGCGGCTGCAGCATGAAAATGCGATGCAACGTAAGCTGGCATTGCTTGAGCAGCAAGCTTTACAAGCACAAATGAATCCACACTTCATTTTCAACTGCCTCAATTCTATTCAGCATTATTTCCTGAACAACGATAGCCAAAAAGCAAACAGATACCTTACTTTATTTGCATCGTTGGTAAGAGAGACACTTTATTTCTCTGGCAGGCAATCGGTAAGAATTTCGGAAGAGGTAAACTATTTGAAGCGATACCTTGAAATGGAGCAAATGCGTTTTGGTGAGCACTTCGTGTACAGCATATATGTCGATCCTGATTTGCAAGCCGATTTTATTGAAATGCCTGCATTGCTTTTACAGCCGTACATCGAAAATGCGATCCGTCATGGTATCCGTCATAAATCGGAAGGCGTTGGAAAATTAGAGTTGTCTTTTATCTTGGAAAACGATTATCTGTGTTGTTCAATCAAGGACAATGGCATCGGTCGTTTAAAATCGGAGGCCATGAAAGGAAGGCAGCACATCGAATACCAATCTAAAGGAATGGAACTCGGCCAGAAACGAGTAGATATATTAAACGAAATTTCAGGTGGCAAACCAATCGAAATTAAGGTGATAGATGAAACTTATG
>CALRKH020000223.1:0-3428 GCA_943367855.1 Asaia bogorensis
TAACCAGTGATTTCCTTAGCCATTGCTTAGTCTTGTTTTTCTACTTGTATAAAGTTTAATTCAACAGGAGTATTTCGGCCGAAGATCTTAACCATAACATTAAGCTTCTTCTTTTCCTCAAATATCTCCTCAATAGTCCCGGTAAACCCACTAAAAGGACCGTCCATTACCTTCACGGCCTCTCCGACTATAAATGGTGTATCTTGTTTCTCGGCAAACTCATCAATCTCTTCAACCTTACCTAAAATACGGTTGACTTCTGACTGTCGTAATGGCTCAGGGGTTTTGGAAGCTCCCCCCTGGTTTGATCCAAGAAACCCGATTACTCCCGGAATACTAGTTATTACATGATTGGCCTCTCCATTGGAAAGATCCGCATTGACCAAAACATAGCCAGGAAAGAAGTTTCTTTCTCTGACTCTTTTTTTACCATTACGCATCTCGTATACCTTCTCAGAAGGAATCAACACTTCAGGAATAAACTCATCCAACTTCTGTCTAAAGATTTCATTCTCTAGATAGGTTTTAGTCTTTTTCTCCTGACCTGCTACTACTCTGAGTACGTACCACTTATGTTCAGCCATTCTGTAATTTCAATTAGAATAAATCATAAAACCATGTCATGATGTTTTCAAAACCCAAGTCGACCACACCGATAAACAATGCGAAGATTAAGGAAGCTACTAACACCAATACGGCACTGTTCTGAAGAAAAGAAAATTTAGGCCAAGTGACCTTGTTTTTCATTTCGTCATAAGACTCGAGGACAAAGTTTTTGAGATTCATAGTCTATCTTCTTACTGCACGGGCAGAGAGATTCGAACTCCCATCAACGGTTTTGGAGACCGCTATTCTGCCGTTGAACTATGCCCGTGTAAAATGTACGCCCCAAAACGGAACGCAAAATTAGAAATAATGTCTTTAGAAACAAATGCGATCCCAAAATATTCTTCGGGATCGCATTTTATAATTTAAATAAGCTTGATTAGTCAAGGATTTCGGTCACCTGACCGGCACCTACTGTACGACCACCTTCACGGATCGCAAATCTCAAACCTTTCTCAAGGGCTACTGCTGACAACAAGGTAACTTCGATTGTCACGTTATCACCTGGCATAACCATTTCAACGGTAGCTGGAAGTTTGATCTCACCAGTAACGTCAGTTGTTCTCAAGTAGAACTGAGGTCTATATTTATTAAAGAATGGAGTGTGACGTCCACCTTCTTCTTTTGAAAGGACATAAACTTCCGCTTTGAAATGAGCGTGAGGCTTAACAGAACCTGGCTTACAGATGATCATACCACGCTTGATCTGAGATTTTTCAATACCTCTCAACAACAAACCAACGTTATCACCAGCTTCACCTCTATCAAGAATCTTACGGAACATCTCTACACCAGTTACTGTAGACTTAAGTCCTTCAGCACCCATACCAATGATTTCAACTGGCTCACCTGAGTTGATTACACCTCTTTCAATACGACCTGTAGCAACAGTACCACGACCAGTGATAGAGAATACGTCCTCAACAGGCATCAAGAAGTCCTTGTCGATCAAACGCTCTGGAAGAGGGATGTAAGAATCAACTGCATTCATCAATTGCATTACAGTCTCAACCCACTTTTCTTCACCGTTCAATGCACCAAGTGCAGAACCAGCGATTACAGGAATGTTGTCACCGTCAAACTCGTAGAAAGAAAGAAGCTCTCTTACTTCCATTTCAACTAGTTCCAACAATTCAGGATCGTCAACCATGTCAACTTTGTTAAGGAAAACTACCAGCTGAGGTACACCTACCTGACGAGCCAAAAGAATGTGCTCGCGAGTCTGAGGCATCGGACCGTCAGTTGCAGCTACAACAAGGATAGCGCCGTCCATCTGTGCAGCACCAGTAACCATGTTTTTAACGTAATCAGCGTGACCTGGACAGTCTACGTGAGCGTAGTGTCTTTTTTCAGTCTGATATTCTACGTGAGAAGTATTGATAGTAATACCTCTTTCTTTCTCTTCAGGAGCATTGTCGATAGAAGAGAAATCTCTCAATTCAGAAAGACCTTTTTTAGCCAAAACGGTAGTGATGGCGGCAGTCAGGGTAGTTTTGCCATGGTCTACGTGTCCAATCGTACCGATGTTAACGTGCGGCTTGGAACGGTCGAAGGTTGCTTTTGCCATGCGTGAAAATCCTCAGTTTAAGTTTAAAGATATGTTTAGATAATAATTTCTGTGTTGAGCCAACGACGGGAATTGAACCCGTGACCCCTTCCTTACCAAGGAAGTACTCTACCCCTGAGCTACGTCGGCTTGCACTTCGCAGTGTGCTTATAAAAGCACAGAGCGGGAGACGAGGCTCGAACCCGCGACCTGCAGCTTGGAAGGCTGCCGCTCTACCAACTGAGCTACTCCCGCTTGTTTCCGGTAACCCGGATATTTTGGCCTTGCAAAACTAGAAAAAAATTTTGCATTTAGGCAACTGGGTGGGGGAAACAGGATTCGAACCTGTGAAGACATAAGTCAACGGATTTACAGTCCGTCCCAGTTGGCCGCTTTGGTATTCCCCCAACTGCATTAACATTTTTTTGATTACTAACCCTTGGAACGTTAACGGATGGCAAAATTATAGCCTTTTGACAAAGTATCAAAGGGTGACTTCGAAAATTGGAAACTTTTTCCAGAATAAACTTTCAATCTTTTCAAAATCAACAGATTAATTTTATTCCTTGAGCATTTCAAGGAAATAATTAAAATAATTGCGCAGTTCTGTGGTGCTCTCTTTCTCCGCAACTTTCTCAAGCAACTTTATTACCTCTGGATCTTCCGCAAATCCAAGTAATGCTTGAAATGCCCCCATTCGGAGGTAATCCTTTGAATTATTTTGAAGAATGAACAGTAATTTGGACAGGGCTTGAGACTTTCCTTCTTCAGGAAGTCGAACAAAATATTCTGAATAATAGCCTAAGAAATAATATAGCCCTTCCCCCGTCAACCGAGTAAGATTTTCATCAAACCATTCGCCTCTGCCAGTTACTCGTTCCTTTAAATAATATTCTGCAATAGGAATTATTATCCTGAAATTCTGATTGCCTGACAAACTTTCAATCAAGTCAGCATCGACCGTATCCTCTTCAGCTTGGATCATTGCCATCAAAGCAGATCCTGCAATTAGATATGAGGGATTATTTGCTAATCTCTTAAAGGTTGAAGCATACTTTTCGTGCTCCCAAAGTCCCAACACATCTATTGCCGCGGACCTCACAGAATTTCTTGGATCATTTTCTACTAAATCGTAAACTAATTCTTCTAGGCTTGGGATTTTCGTTTTCCACTCTGGATCAGACTGCAAATGCCCAAGTGCATTTTCTCTAATTGACCAAAATGAATCTTTAAGCGCAAGTGGCAAAAGTTCCATCAACTCTTCCTTTGCCTCTCT
>CALRKH020000224.1:0-3386 GCA_943367855.1 Asaia bogorensis
TTTGATTTGATTAGAGTTATTTTTTTTGGACTTCATTAATCCCAGCGACTTAAAAAAATGAAAGTATCCTTTCCAAACTGCGGTGGCAAAATCGTGCTTACCAGAAATTAAATACCCTACACTAGCCAATGACTCCAAAAGGATCTTAACTAAGAAGATCCATAAAAACTTAGGCAAGCTTACATTCTTATAAATCATGCTTAAGCTGTTTCGGATATTGAGGTAAAGCTTTTTTCCACTACCTCTGTCTAGCGTAGCTCCTCCCTGATGAAATACCGTGACTCCACCTAGATAGCCTATTTTTCTACCCGCTTTTCTAAGTCTCCAGCACAAATCTATTTCCTCCATATGGGCAAAAAAATGTGCGTCAAATCCCTCTTGATCAAAAAAATCAGTTGCAGAAATGGCCATGCATGCACCTGAAGCCCAATCTACTTGGATAGCATCATTGTATTGGCCAAGGTCTTTTTCAAGCTTATCCCACATTCTACCTCTACAATACGGATAGCCAAAGGCATCCAAAAATCCTCCACCGGCACCGGCATAATCAAATACGCCTTTGTCTTGCCAAGAAAGTATTTTGGGCTGAACAGCCGCATAGTCTGGGTTCTTCTCCAAAAACCCAATCAGCTTGGAATCCCATCCCTGAGTCACCTCTACATCGGAATTTAGAAGTATGAAATAGGCATACTTGCTCCGCAACTCCTCCAAACCCCAATTGTACCCTCCGGTAAAGCCAAAGTTGGCATTCAGCTTAATGACGGAAATCTGAGGATAATGTGACTCCAAAAATTCCAATGAGGAATCCGTACTGGCATTATCAATTACCCATATATCATACTCACTGCATGCCGTAACAGATGGCAGAAAGGTGGACAGGACCTTTTCTCCATTATAGTTAAGGATGACAATGGCACAGGATTTCATAAGATCGGGTATCTCAAATTGGGATTTGTCTATTCAGGATGGTTCAAACTCTCCCATCCAGACATTAAGTAAATTGGTTTTACCCAAAAAGATTACCCAGATCCATGCCAGGTATAGAAGGAATCATACCCTCTGTAGCCGCTTTCATTTCGGCTTTGATTTTTTGCTCAATAGACTCCATGGCCTTGTTGGTTGCAGCGGCTATCAGGTCTGTCAACATCTCCTTATCCTGGGGATTGAGCAAAGAATCATCCATCTGAATCTTTAGAATCTTTCGTTCCCCATTGACAAACACCTTCACCAAACCTGCACCCGACTCACCTTCTGCAGTCAAATGAACCAACCTGGCTTGCGCTTCTTTAATTTTCGCTTGGGCTTCTTTGACTTTGCCCATCATTCCCATGAAATCAAACATAGCTATCTATTTTTATTGACGGCAAATATATCAGGATAAATAGTGTCAACGCAGTGCGGGAAATAGAATTTAATTTGGATTATAGTCCATTTGCCGATTATTATTTTAAAAAATTCAGATTAATAGTTTTCATAGAAATATTTTAGGCAACTCTCAGAATACTTATTCTGTATAAGAGTCTATAAACTAAAATACTATGAAAACAATTACAAAGCTTGAAAAGGAACAAATCGCAAAGTTGACCTTTGGAAAAAGGGAAGTATTGGAGAATCCTGAAGAAAGAAAAACAAGAATGGCCGACCTGCACCGAGCCCAAACGCTCGGAAACTTACTTCAAACTAAGGTAAAACTGGTTTTTGAAACTGCCGAGCGACAAGTTTACCAAGTGGAGACCACGGTATGGGCTGTCGGTCCGGAGTTTGTCTCTCTGAAAGGAGGAATTTATCTTCCGATCCAATCCATTCTTCAGGTAGATTAACTCAAAAAGAACAATGCCTTCTCGATAGTCAAGGTTTCCTGAGTTCCGGTTGCCAGGTTTTTCACTGAAAGTGTCCCTGAGCTGATTTCATTGTCACCACAAATCCCCACAAAGGGGATTTCTTTTTTGGAGGCAAACTCAAGTTGCTTTTTGATCTTGGCTACTTCGGGATAAACTTCCGATTTGACACCGGCATTCCTGAAACTCCCCAATACAGAAAGTGCATAATCAAGACCCTTCTGATCAAAATGAGCCAAAAGCAATTTGGTGCCATTGAGTCTGTCGGTAGGAAAAAGATTCAACTCATCCATCACATCGTACAAGCGATCGACTCCAAAAGAAAACCCAACACCCGATACTCCAGGCAATCCAAAAACACCCGTGAGGTTATCATATCGGCCTCCACCACTCACCGAGCCAATAGATACTCCGTAAACTTTGACTTCGAAAATGGCACCGGTATAATAAGAGAGACCTCTTGCCAACATGATGTCAAACTCTACTTGAGACAGGTCTTGGCCCATTTTCTCCAAAAGTGAAAAAACTTCCTCTAGCTCCTCTACTCCTTTCAGTCCCGTCTCAGAATCTTTAAGAAACACCTTTAGAAATTCGAGTTTGCCTCTTAAGTCACTTTCCAAATGCACCAAAGGAGATAGATTTTGAATGGAGGCCGCTTCGAATCCTCGTTGAGCCAGCTCTTCCTGCACTTTTTCCCATCCGATTTTATCTAGCTTATCAATAGCGACACAGAGCGGGCCTTCTTTTCCGGGTTCACCAATTGCCTCGGCAATTCCGGTCAGGATCTTCCGATTGTTGATTTTTATACCATAGGAGGTCAACCCCAATTTGGCAAACACCCTACGGATCATCAGAATAATCTCTGCTTCACAAACCAAGCTGTCTGTCCCCACCACATCGGCATCGCATTGGTAAAACTCCCGATACCTGCCCTTCTGAGGGCGATCCGCTCGCCATACAGGCTGAATCTGGTAACGCTTAAATGGAAAAATGAGCTCGTTTCGGTTCATGACCACATATCGTGCAAAGGGCACCGTGAGGTCATAACGAAGGCCTTTTTCAGAAACTTTGGATAAAACCCCGGATGGCCCTTTTTCCAAATCGGCAGGCGTCACATCCTTGGTAAATTCGCCACTGTTGAGGATTTTGAACAGAAGCTGATCTCCTTCGTCCCCGTATTTGCCTGTCAAGGTGCTTAGATTCTCCATAGCAGGAGTCTCCAACTGCTGATAGCCAAAAAGCTGAAAGGTATCTTTGATGGTATCCAGAATGTAGTTTCTGCGAGACATCTGAACAGGTCCAAAATCACGAGTACCTTTGGGAAGACTAGGCTTTTGCATGGGGCTTTTTATAAATCGAATGTCAAATTTATCCAAAAATCCCAAAACGACGGTTCTAAACAGACATTACCCCCAGAATAAAGTCTAAAGATTAGTAGGCAGAAAAGAAATGTTTACTTACTTTTGCGACTCGTTTCGAATTTAAAAATTTAAACATATAAGGCCATGGGCGTAACTACTCTTAAAAGAAAGCTGAAAAGAAAAAGAC
>CALRKH020000225.1:0-3364 GCA_943367855.1 Asaia bogorensis
TGTACGGCTAGCAACCGTTGCTGAACCACCTGTTGGAGCAAATTGAGGAACTCGGGCATCTCTGTAGTTATCATCTCTAGCTACCGCATAATCAATACCCACGAAAGATCTCCATCTTAACTTGTCACTAATCTTATAATTAGCAGCAAAGCTGGAAACTGTCTGATTTCTTACAAGCTTTCTTGTCTCAAATTCCACGGATTGAACCAAGTTATATCCAAATGTACCTGGAAGTGGAGCATTGTAAGTACCGTCTTCTCTGAAAATTGGTTGGTTTGGCAGGGTAAACAATGCCGCAAAGAATGGAGAGTTGATGAACGCACCATCGGCAATCGCACCATTCTGAGTGGTCGTCGCCAAACTCATATTTACATCAAAAGACAATCGGTCATTTGCTTTGTGATCCAAGTTCAAACGAACAGTACCTCTTTCGAAATCGGATTTGATCACCTGACCTTCGTTAAGGTTGTAAGAAGCACTTAGGAAGAACTTTGTTTTTTCATCACCACCATTGGCACTGAAGTCTACAATTCGGCTCTTACCAGTTCTGTACACAGCTTCTTGCCAATCGGTATTTTGAACAGTAGCAGGATCACCGTAAATGTTAACGGCCAACTGTCTGGCATTGTCCAAAGAAGTACCGTTTGTAGCACTTGGTCCTAATCTTCTAAATCTATTTTGGAAAGCCTCAATTTTCATAGTAGCGAGTTCAGGAGCAGTCAAGGTTGGGATTACTTTGATTGCTTCTACTGTACCTTCCTGCAAAGAGAGGTTAAATTGTGTTTTACCTGCTTTACCTTTTTTGGTAGTAATAATTACTACACCGTTAGCAGCTTGTGCACCATAGATCGCAGCAGTAGCGGCGTCTTTCAATACTTCGATTGACTGAATGTCATTCGGGTTGATGGAGTTCAGAAGGTTGTTTGATGCTTGTCCACCCAATGCACCAGAAGCAACTTGTACCCCGTCAACGATGTAAAGTGGATCGCTACCCGCATTGATAGAACCTACACCTCTTACTCGTACGTTGATACCACCACCTGGAGCTCCGGAAGTCGCAGTAACCTGCACACCAGCCGCGCGACCTTGCAACGCTCTGTCAAAAGATTGAACAGGCATGTTTTCAATGGCTTCACCTTTAACGGAAGCAATTGAACCTGTCACTTCTCTCTTAGGAGTAGCACCATAGCCTACGATCACAACCTCACTTAAGGCAGTCACGTCTGGATCAAGTGAAACGTCGATTTTTGTTCTCGTTCCGATTGACTGCTCTTGGGTAAGAAGTCCAACGAAACTAAAAACTAGAATCCTACTTCCCTCTGGAACCTCCAAAGAGTACATACCGTCAATATCCGTAGCGACTCCTATCGAAGTCCCTTTCACGGTTACTGATGCGCCTGGAATCGGCAATCCATCTTCATTGGATTTTACCGTACCAGTGATCACACGACTCTGTGCAAATGCTACCGCACTTGCAAAAAGAAGCATGAGTCCTAGAAGTAAAACTTTCCTCATATTGGTTAGATTTTGGTTTAATAAACTCAATGATATTTCGAAAAACCGAATATCTCAAATGGGATACAAAAAATAAGAGGTAAAAGTTTATTCCTAAACCAACACTTAAATAAGGATTTTAAGGCCTAAATCAGAACATAATTTTGTTTTTAAACAATCTAAAAATCAATCCATTCCTTTATTCTGTTAATTCAATGTTAACAAAAGTTAATTTTTCAATTTTTTTTTAAACCGTTCGTAAAAAAATCACCTTCATCACAGGTGGATTTTCAAAATCCGAAAACTCAAATCTGAAAAAATTCATTTTATCCTTCTTTAAATGAAACCTTGACAAGGCTTAAAATCACTTTTTAGGAAAAAATAAAACAATATTTCGAGAGTTTGAAATATATGATAAATAGTATACTGCTATCCTTATATATAAAATAGAATAGCATAGACAAAACCCATATATCAAAATTAAATTTTGATTATAGTACTTTAATTGTAATTCTTCGGTTGAGGGCTTGATTCTCAGCTGTTGAATTAGGCACCATAGGTTCTTTGTCTCCTTTGCCCTCTACTAAAACACGACCAGGATGTAAACCCGCATTTACTAAAAATTGCTGAACACTTTTTGCACGCTGCAGACTCAGCGTTTGATTGTAGGCAGTACTTCCCACATTATCCGTGTGGCCGGAAATTAGGATGTTTACGTTTGGATTTTCAAGCAAAAACTTCTGAAGTCTCTTCAAGGAAGAAAGCGATTCAGGCTTGAGATCAAATTTATCGAAATCAAAAAATACGTTTTCAAACACAAACTCCTCTCCCGAGGAAACAGGCACCAACTCCACTTTCAGATCTTTTACATTCTTGATCTTATCACGCTCTACATTGTAAATCTTCGGCAAATATCCCTGCTTCTCTACATACAACCCGGAAATTGCCTTGTCTGGATATAGCATCATAAAATCACCCGTTTTTCCATCCGACTGAAACTGATAAAGCGTACTGTCATTGGTGAGTGAAACCAAGGAGAGCGTTGCGCTGATAGGCTGGCCAGTTTTTGCATTGAAAACCTTGCCTTCAGTGACCGTGAGGTTTTCACCAATGTAGATTTCCTCAGGAAACTTAAACCGATAAAGCAAAGACCTATCTTTGGTTCCATTGGAAGTATTCAATTCGGTGTAGTAGGCGTAATCTTTCTTTGCTGTGATGAAAAGTGCAACTTGATCCAATTGATCATTGATAGGCAAACCAAGATTTTCAGGAGCGTGAAAAACGCCATTCTTCACCCTGGAAAGAAAAATATCCATTCCCCCAAACCCCTGATGCCCATCAGAAGCAAAAAACAGAATCTCATTATTAAAAAACATAAAGGGAGAAATCTCATCTTTTTGAGTATTGACTATAGCCCCAAGATTCTTGGCTTCAGACCAAGTACCATCCATCTGCCGAACGGTATACCAAATGTCATTACCTCCATAACCTCCTTTACGATTCGAAGAGAAAAAAAGAACCCTTCCATCTGCTGAGAGCGAGGGTTGAGATTCCCAAGATCTGGAATTAACCTTAGGTCCCATATTGGTTGGCCTTTGCCAAGCACCATTAATACGATAGGCCACATATAAGTCACAGCTACCTTGTGAATCAGGTGCATCACAGGATGTGTATATCAAAATATTCCCATCTGCTGTGATGGAACAGGTCCCTTCATTATAAGGAGAATTGATAGTCTGAGCAATACTCTGAGGCTTGGTCCATCCTCCTGAATTGGTAAGAAAGGCAGTATAAATATCCTCTTTGTCAAAATTTCCCGTACCATCTCGTTTGGTAAACAAAATCTGCTCCCCATCTGCCGTCAAAACGG
>CALRKH020000226.1:0-3332 GCA_943367855.1 Asaia bogorensis
CATTCTTCATGTCATATTCCACATAACGGGACATGATGATAATAGTCTGTCTGATGAGAAAGAGAAAAAAGCCTCTCAACAAAGCCATTACAAGGATCAGGATCCCAAAAACAAAGACGAAATCCAGAAAATTTTCCCTAGCAATTTCACCCATTCCTCCCTTAGTCAAAGGCCTATAAAGAGAGAAACTCTCCACGACATAATCTATTGCGATTCGGACTAATTGGGCTGGAATAATTACGAAGATGTTGGAGATCACAGTAAACAGTATCCCCAAAAGCAATAAACCCTTGTATTTGTATAAATACTTATTGATTCTCCAAAGTGGCTTCACCAAATAAAAACTTTAAAATGTAGGATAAACTTGCAGAAACTTTTGACAGGGAAACTTTGAGGGCTGATAAAAGTATTTAATTTTGTATCAGCCTCAAGTCAGGCAAGACCCAAATATAACATAATCTAAAAAGGTAAGTTCACATGTTAGAGATTAATGCAACCGAAACTGTTCGAGAGGGCTCAATTTTTGGACAAATCACAACAATGGATCACGAACAGTTGGTGATCTGTCAAGACCAGGCAACGGGTCTTAAGGCGTTGATTGGAATTCATAATACCGTACTAGGCCCGGCTCTTGGAGGCACTCGTATGTGGCCTTATGCTTCGGAAGAAGAAGCCATCACAGACGTACTTCGTCTTTCCAGAGGGATGACCTTCAAAAATTCCCTAGCCGGACTTAATCTTGGTGGAGGAAAAGCAGTAATCATCGGAGATCCAAAATTGAAAAGTGAAGCGTTTCTCAGGAGATTTGGACGATTTGTAGAGAGCCTCGGAGGGAGATATGTCACAGCGGAAGATGTGAACATGAAGACCTCTGACATGGAATACATTTCCATGGAAACACGTCATGTGACTGGATTGCCTCAAATCAAAGGAGGAGCAGGTGACCCGTCTCCTGTCACAGCCTTTGGTGTGTACATGGGCATGAAAGCTGCTGCTAAAAAAGCTTTTGGATCGGATTCACTAGCAGGCAAAAAGATCGGAGTTCAAGGTGTTGGTCAAGTTGGCAAATACCTGATCAATTATTTGGTCAAAGAAGGTGCCGAAATTCTCATCACTGATATTTTCGAAGACAAACTTCGCGAAGTCGCCAATTCGACAGGAGCCACTGTAGTGGATTCAAATGTCATCTATGACCTGCCAATGGACATTTATGCACCATGTGCACTGGGTGCTACCATCAATGACCAGACGATCGACAGACTTAAATGTGCTGTGATTGCCGGTGGAGCAAACAATCAGCTGAAGGATGAGGCCAAACATGGGAAGATTTTGATGGAAAAGGGAATCATTTATGCGCCTGACTTCCTAATCAATGCAGGAGGCGTGATCAATGTGGGCGCAGAGTATTATGGTGACTACCATGAGGAAACTGTCTTTGCTCAAACAGAGAAAATATACAACACCTGTCTCACCATTCTGGACAAGTCTGAAAAGGAAAACATCCCAGCTCAACAGGCTGCAATCGAGGCTGCCAAGGCAAGAATCGAAGCAATCGGAAGGGTAAAATTGCCTTACTAAAAACTACTTGAAATTCACAAAAAAACCACCGAGAGTCCCCTTTCGGTGTTTTTTTTGTCCTTTTCAAAATGGGGCTAAGCCCATTCTTATTCCCTATATTTGCAGCTCTTAAATGAATTTATGCTAAACAGAAGAATCCTCAGGGTCAAGGCATTTCAAAACCTTTATGCCTATGAACAATGCAAAGGATCAAACCTTAACCTGGCCAAAGACTTCATAAGGGAGTCTTTCCTGCCTGACCTCAACAGCATGGAGGTTCAGGATAAAGCCGCCTTAAACAGAGAAGCGGAGGAGGCTGTACGCCTTTTTGACCAAAATCTGGAAAGTGATCAGCTACTGAGATCCTCCAACTCAAATGCAAAAATCAAGAAAGTTGTCTTAGAGGCCCTGAAGCAGTTTAATGCCGCCAATGAAAAGGACAGACAATTTTTGTTGAAAAATATGATTGCCTCAGCAGAGCGAATCCCCCAACTTTTTTTGACTGCCATTGAACTACTTTTGGCTTTTGCGAAGCATATCGAAAAGGATCTTGAGAAAAAGAAAAAACTGGCTGGTGATCAGCCTATAGCCTTCGGAAATGAGCTAAACCTGGCTCAAAACAAAGTCCTCCTGAAAATCAAGGAATCCCAAAGCTATCGTGCTGCAATTGCCAGAAACAACGTGCATTTGGATGATTTGGAATTAGAAATTCGGGAGTGGTTCAGAGATTACATCAAGCCCTCTGAGACTTACCAAGAGTATCTTAAGATTGCTGAGCCAAGTTTGGAGCAGGACTTTGAGGCAGCAGATAACCTATTGAAGAAGATCATCTTCAAAAATGAGGTGATCCTCAATTATTTCTCAGAAAAAGATCTCAACTGGACTGAAAACAAATCTATTGTGCGAAGTCTTTCTTCTAAGGTCTTAAAGAACGCAGCTACAGAGCCGGAAGCAGATCCAGTACCCGAAATCGCGATCAATTGGGATGAAGACAAAGAGTTTTTTCAAAATATCTTTAACTTCACCATCGAAAATGATTCAGCCAGTAAGGCACTTATCGCTCAAAAAACCAAAAACTGGGATATTGAACGTCTCGCCTTTACAGACAAAGTAATCATTTCCATGGCGCTTGCCGAAATGAAAAATTTTCCAAGCATTCCCGTGAAAGTAACTATCAATGAATACATTGACATTTCAAAAACATACAGTACACCCAAAAGCAAGCAATTTGTAAACGGATTATTGGATGTTTTGGCAAAAGAACTAACTGACAGCGGCCAAATTCGTAAAAGCGGACGAGGACTTTTGGACAATAAATAACTTTACCATGAGCAAAAGCACAAACACCTTATTAGCATTTGTCGTCGGCGCAGGAGTGGGTGCCGCACTAGGAATTCTTTTTGCCCCAGATACTGGCGCAAACACCAGAGACAAACTGTCTTTTAAACTGTCCAAATACAAAAAAGAGCTTGAAGACCTGATCAGTGAGCTGGTAGATGGAAAAGAACTTCATCTCAACGAAGCCAAATCAGAAGGAAAGCGAGTGATTTCTGAAGCCAAAAACAAGGCTGAAAATCTGCTTAATGATGTGAATAAATTAATCGATCAAATAAACCAAGGTAAAAACTAATATGAAAATCAATCTATTGAGCGCTGTCGCATTGGCGGCAGTCATGATGGTTTCTTGCTCCCAAAAAGGTGACGACCAAGCTGAAAAAATCAAAGCTTTGGAAGACAAAATTGCAGCTTTGGAAGGTGCAAACACCGCAGTTAAT
>CALRKH020000227.1:0-3320 GCA_943367855.1 Asaia bogorensis
ATGCCGATAACTCCGGTCTCCTAGAAAAATTAAAGTTTGAAATCTCCGGTGATGATTTCCGGGAAGGATTAACCGCCATTATTTCTGTAAAAGTAGCCGAACCACAGTTTGAAGGACAAACCAAAACCAAACTAGGTAACAGAGAAGTAGTTTCTCCGGTGAGTCAAGCAGTGGCAGAAATGTTGGAGAATTATTTAGAAGAAAATCCAAACGATGCCAAAATCATTGTTCAAAAAGTAATACTTGCCGCTCAAGCCCGTCATGCAGCCAAAAAAGCACGTGAAATGGTGCAACGCAAAACCGTTCTGGGTGGTGGTGGTTTACCGGGTAAATTATCCGATTGCTCTGAACAAGATCCGGCAAAATGTGAAATATTCCTGGTAGAGGGAGATTCTGCAGGAGGAACAGCAAAACAGGGTCGTGACCGTGCTTTCCAAGCCATTCTGCCTTTGCGTGGTAAGATATTAAATGTAGAAAAAGCCATGCACCACAAAGTGTTTGAAAACGAAGAAATCAGAAACATCTTCACTGCTCTGGGGGTAACCATAGGAACAGCAGAAGACTCAAAAGCATTGAATTTAGAAAAACTGCGGTACCACAAAGTAGTCATCATGTGTGATGCCGATGTCGATGGTAGCCATATCTCTACCTTAATATTGACTTTCTTCTTCCGTTTTATGAAAGAATTAATTGAAGGCGGTCACGTGTACATTGCAACACCACCTTTATATTTAGTAAAAAAAGGAAACAAAAAAGAATATGCTTGGAACGATGACCAACGTGATATGATTAACCAAAGAATGGGAGGTTCAGCGGCAATCCAACGTTATAAAGGTTTGGGAGAGATGAATGCAGAACAACTTTGGGAAACTACCTTAAACCCTGATTTTAGAACATTACGTCAAGTAACCATTGACAGTCTTCCGGAAGCAGACAGAATTTTCTCGATGCTAATGGGGGATGAAGTTCCACCACGTAGAGAATTTATCGAGAAGAACGCCGTTTATGCCAAAATTGATGCGTAAGTTCTTTTCCGCTTTATCGTTTATGGTTGTTTTGGGTATTGGAAATACACAAGCTCAAACCGCTACACAATTAGAACAAGTTGGGTATCTCTTAGGAGATGCCCTTTTTTATGCAGACAAGTATATTACCCCAATAACAGATGCGGCAGTATATCAAGCTTCTTCCTCTTGGATGTTATCACCTGAAAAGAAAAAAACAGGAACGGTTACAGTTGGATTACATGCGAATATGTTTTTTGTACCTAAAAGTGATCGAAAATTCAACATTAGCAATGATGACTTTTTGTTTTTTGAAATTGAAAATCAAACACAAGCTTCTGTTCCTTCTGCTTTAGGGAATGACCAAACTATTTTTTTAGTAGGTGATTTGGATGGAGAACAAATTCGTCTCGAAACGCCGGAGGGAGTAGATATGGAAACAATTGTATATCCGTATTTAACAGCAGCTGTAGCTCTACCTTACGGAACAGAATTGGTAGTTCGCTATTCAACCAAAACCAAACTAAAAAGAGGATACTATCAAGTGTATGGGCTTGGAATGCAACATAACGTGAGTCAGTACTTTTCAAAACTAAAAGAAAAGAAGATTGATTTGGCCTATATGTTTATGTATTCCAATGAAGAAGTAGGATTTGACTTTTTGGATGTAAATACTCCTTACGGCAATTTAGGAATCAATAAAATTACCGGATTTGTCAATACATGGCATTTTCAATGTTCTGCCGCTAAAACATGGGGTAAAACACAACTCATGGGAAGTATAATTGGCAACAGAAGTTTTTTTGAATACAAAGTGTCCGGTACAAGAGGTGAAATCGAGGAAGTACTTCCGGTACAATCTACTATTAATAACTTGTTAACTACGATAGCAGAACCCAAAACGAATATTATGGGTGAAGTGGCTTGTAGATACCAAATTAACAAAATTTATCTGCAAAGTTCAGTAGCTTTTGGTAAATTTGTAAACGCAAATATAGGAGTACATTATCAATTATAAATATTTTAAAAATAGAATAAAATGAAAGTTACCATTGTTGGAGCAGGAAATGTGGGAGCCACTTGTGCTGATGCAATTGCTTACAGAAGAATTGCCAGCGAAATAGTATTATTAGATATCCGTGAAGGTTTTGCTGAAGGAAAAGCTTTAGACATCATGCAAACACAAACTACTTTAGGATTCAATACCAAAGTATCCGGTAGTACAAACGATTATTCCAAAACAGCCGGTAGTGATGTAGTAGTCATTACTTCAGGAATCCCAAGAAAACCGGGAATGACAAGAGAGGAATTAATCGGAATTAATGCAGGAATTGTTAAATCTGTAGCAGAAAGTTTATTACAACATTCTCCAAACGCAATTGTAGTTGTGGTTTCTAATCCAATGGATACCATGACCTATTTAACATTAAAAGCGACCGGTTTACCAAAAAACAGAATCATCGGAATGGGTGGAGCATTAGATTCATCTCGTTTTAAATGTTATCTGTCAAAAGCATTAGAAAAACCGGCAAATGATATTCAAGGGATGGTAATCGGAGGTCATGGTGATACCACTATGATTCCATTAACCCGTTTAGCCTCTTATAATGGTGTACCCGTATCAGAATTTTTATCACAAGAAGAATTAGATAAAGTGGCTGCTGATACAATGGTGGGTGGAGCAACATTAACTGCTTTATTAGGAACTTCAGCTTGGTACGCACCCGGTGCTTCTGTTGCCTATTTAGTAGACAGTATTTTAAATGACCAAAAGAAAATGATTCCTTGTTCAGTATTTTTAGAAGGTGAATACGGACAAAATGATATTTGCATTGGTGTACCTTGTATCATTGGTAAAAATGGTGTAGAAAAAATTGTAGATATTACTTTAAATGAGGATGAAAAAGCTAAATTCGCTAAAAGTGCAGACGCAGTTAGAGCGATGAATGGCGATTTAAAATCTGTTTTAGCGTAATTAAAGTCATAGAATAAAATGAAAAGACTGCATTTGCAGTCTTTTTTTTTGAGATTATGCCTAAATTAATTGGTTAATCTTATTCAGAATTATATATTTGCACGTTTTATAAAATGGCAAGAAGTCTCAATTTTTCTTTCCGTTTGATAATCAAAAACATAACCAACAAAATTAATTAATTCGAGTAATAATGCAGAGTAAAGGACTTATTAAATTTTTCGCAATTTTATTTGCATTGGTATGTATTTACCAACTTTCTTTCACATTTGTGGCCAACAAGGTTAAAGCGGATGCAAAAGCCTTCGCAGGTAATGACCTAACGAAAGAAGTAAAATATTTAG
>CALRKH020000228.1:0-3318 GCA_943367855.1 Asaia bogorensis
CTTCTTCGAAACGATTCTGCTCAAAATAAATTACTGAAAGATTGACATAAGTCTCCATGATTCCGGGCTCGAGGTTGATTGCCTCCTCGTACGCTTCCGAACTCGCCTGAAGATTTCCCAAATTAAACTCTGCATCTGCCAGACCTACCCAATAGTTAGGGTTTTCCTTGTTCAGATTGAGGGCTTTCTTGAAATAATGAATGGCTTCAAAAAACTTTTCCTTCTTGAGCATACACATTCCCAATCCAAACCAAGCATCGTCATATTCCTCATCCAGCTTTGCGGATTTTTTAAAATACTTGAATGCCTCATCGATCTTGCCCAGCTTTTCATAGGCGGCGCCCATGTAGCAGCAGTTTTCTGCATTGGCACCCTCGCAATTGATTGTGTTTTGATAGGCCTCCAAGGCAGCTTCATACTGTTGGGTATTCATCAGGGAATTGCCCAAGTTGAAATAGGCAGATGCAAATGCGTCGTCGATCAATAAGGCATACTCATAGGCCTGAATCGCATCTTCAAATCGGCCGAGCCGATTATAAACTACGCCTAGATTGTACCACGCACCAGCAGAATAGGGATCCTGATCAATGAACTCCTGATAAAACTCCAAAATCTCATCAAAGGACCCTTCTTCCTCCGTGATCATGGCCAACTGGAAAAGAGCATCTTCGTGGTTGATCCGATTTTTGACGGCTTCTTTGAAATATTGGCTTGCCTTGGTGTTGTCACCTTTTGCCCGATAGAGATTGCCTAGGGAATAAAATACCTCCGCCTTGTCTTCCGCCATGGGCAAATAGTTTTCGAGGAGGTCTATACCGTCCTGAAAATTGCCGGCTAGGATATGTGCATTAGCTAAGGCAAGGACGATGTCTTCATTATTTGGAGAAAGATTGTTGAGATGCTCCAGGATATCCAGCCCTTCTTCCAACTCGTCATTGAAAATAAGGCACTGCGCTTTTTGCAAACGGATCTCCACCGAAAAAGGAAATTTTTCGAGGGCGTATTCAGATGCTCTGAGGGCTTTGAGGAATTTTTGCTGGTCAAAGTAAAACCGGATGATATCTTCCAGCTCTTCTTCTTCGAAATACAGGTCCAGGTTGGACTTTAGGGAATTTTCAAACCGCTCGACGAGCTTCTTGTCTTCTTCCCAGTCGTGATCGTGATCTCCGGTCATTCGATAGTCTTATGGTTTTTTTAAGATACCAATATTTCGGGTATCCCAATAGTTGGTTTTGTTAATTTTTTTGAACCTCAGAGTAGAAGTTTGGGTCAAAGTGGAGGTTTATTTGGGTGAAATTTCAAGAGGACAAACGCCTAGGTTCAAAAATAAGTTTGATCAGGGCTGTTTTGCCCAGTTCAGGGTGTCTTCCAAGGAGTGGTATTCGAAGTTTAACAGTGCCTGAACCTTCGCATTGGAGTAAGAGATTTTCCGTTGGGCATTAAGGGCTAGTTGCCTATTCAACTGACTTTTTGAAACCCCTATCAACCTCAGAAGACCAATGATGGGTAAAACTACTTGAAGAAGACTGTTGGAAATCTGCAAGCTTGGCCCTTTTACTCCAAAGATTTTGGCAAGTAAGGCAAAAAAATCCCGATAAGATTTTCCCTCTTTATTCAGGATAAAACGTTCTCCCCAGGCATTTTTTTCCACCAAAAGTCTGGTGATGGCCGAGGCGTCTCTTATATCGATGTAGTTGATATTTCCTTTCGGAAAAAACACATTTCCTTTTAGTACATACTGATAGATGGATCCGCTGCTTTTTTCATAGCTGGCCTTTCCCAGTAGCACAGATGGATTTACCACAAGTATCTCCAATCCTTCCTGCTCTGCTCTCCACACTTCGAGTTCGCCCCAATACTTGGAGAGAGCATATCCTGAATTTAGTGGGGAATCTACCCATTTGAAGTTTTCATCATACTCCCATACCTCAGAGGTCCGACCGATGGCGGCGATGGAACTTACATGCACCAATCTTTTTACCCCTTTGGCGAGCATGGCATTGACTACATTCGCAGTACCCTCACTGTTGATTTTATAGAGTAAGTCTTCGTCTTTGGATGAAAATGAAACCATCCCTGCCGCATGGATGACTAGGTCGATGTCCTGGAGTGCATCCAAGAGCGAGTTCATGTCAGTGATGTCACCCTCGTGCCATTGGACTGAAAATCCCGCATCTTTCAGGAGATCTGTTTGGGAATTTTTTCTTTTGAGTCCATGGATTTGTCCCAGCTGACTGAATTCTCTCGCCAGTTGACTTCCAAAATATCCCGTAATTCCTGTGATGAGAATATTCATTAGCTGATTCAGAGCTGATGATTGATGAGCTCCAGCTTTTTAATCTTTTCGTAAATTTTCTGATGCTTGGGAAGAGTCTCAAGCATGTCCAAGTAGCGGGAATTATGACAATCCGTACCAAAGAGGGCAACGGCATTGCGCTCGATGAGCATCTCACCAAAATCCTTCACTTGCTTGGAATAAAACCCAGTAAGCGAAAGAAGGTTAACCTGGAACAGTAGATTTCTTTCGATCAGTTCTTCCTGAAGCTTTTTATCCGCAATCAAGTATTGGTAGCGTTCAGGATGTGCCAAAATTGGTTTATATCCGGCCATTTCAAGATGAAAGAGGATATCCAACAGCATTTGGGGCTTGTTGATGAAACCAGTTTCTACCAAGATATGCCCATCACCAAAGCTGAGGACTTCATTTCCTGATTTTACTTTTTCCAGAAAAATCTCATCCATGTAATACTCTGCGGCAGCCTCGATCTCAATCTCGATTCCAGAAGCTGCAACTGCTTTTCTCAAATCCTCAAGACCCAATCGGATGATCTCCGGGGTATTGCGGTAATATTCCGACATGATGTGTGGAGTGGTAATGATTTTCCTCAGGCCATAATCCGCCAGTCGTTGAATCAGCCCTAGGGATTCCTCCATGGACTTAGACCCATCGTCTATTCCCGGAATCAAATGTGAGTGCATATCCACCTGCAACCAAGAGAGGTCTAGGGGTTCAACTTCCGCAGGCGTTTTCTTCAGAAAATCAAGCCAACCCATTACAATCCACCTCCAGTTTGAGTTCTGAACTGCTCTAAGGTAGGCCACGCCTGATCTTTTTCAGAAATGATCGGCTCGTCCACCATCCAATCGAGTCCCACAGAAGGATCAGACCATAAGATTCCACCTTCTGAAGCTTTGTGGTAGTAATTGGAGCATTTATAGACAAAGACCGCGTCCTCCAATACAGAAAACCCATGTCCAAATCCGGCAGGGATATAGAGCAAATTATTTTTTTCAGAATCCAAAATCGTGGAATAGAAC
>CALRKH020000229.1:0-3312 GCA_943367855.1 Asaia bogorensis
CAAAAGGTAAAAAATAATTTCTAACGATATAATCTAGCCAATCATAAATGAGAAAGGCACAAGCTAAAAAACTTCCGTTAGCACCGGATCCAAAATTCAACGATAAAAACGTAACTCGTTTCGTTAACTGCCTCATGTGGGGTGGCAACAAAACTGTAGTTCTTAGTGCTTTCTACGATGCGCTCGACAAAGTAGCTAAAATCACTAACGAAGATGGTTACGAAATATGGAAAAAAGCACTTTCTAACGTTACTCCTGCTGTCGAAGTTCGTAGCCGCAGAATCGGTGGTGCCACTTTCCAAATACCTTCTGAAGTTCGTCCAGACAGAAAAATATCTTTAAGCATGAAATGGTTGATCCGTTACTCTCGCGAGCGCAACGGTAAAACTATCGCCGACAAACTTGCCAACGAAATCGTTGCAGCGTCTAAGGGCGAAGGTGGTGCTTTCAAGAAAAAAGAAGATACGCATCGTATGGCTGAAGCCAACAAAGCATTCTCACACTTCAAAGTGTAGTTTGTATATAAAATTATCTTGGGAAAGGGAAACAGTCTTGTTTCCCTTTTTTAATTCCACCCAATTCCTCAATTTCTTACTGCACCTATTATTCTCAATAGTTAATATTACGGTGCGCAGTATCACCATTTTCGCAACATATCCACATTTTGCCGTTCACCCTTTGTGCTTACCAACTCTTGTCTCACCTTTGCTGTTGCTTAAACCATCCTACCATGAAACTGCAACAAAAACAGCAAGCACAGCAACTCTACATCGACGGTCAGTCCAAATCAGATATCGCCAATACGCTTGGGGTAGATAGGCGCACCATACACCTCTGGGTCAAAGATGGCGAATGGGACAATCTCCGCCAGTCCACTCAGTGCATGCCCATCGTTCTCACCGATAAGTGCTATCACCTGCTCGATAGGCACCTCGATACTATGATCACTGCCAACGAAGATCCCGACCGCAATAGCCTACAAACTTTATCTACCTACATCCGTGCATTGCAGCGCTTGGGCGCACGCGTCTCTGTCTCCGAGTCTGCTCAGCTGCTCAATGAGTTTGTAGAGCACGTATCCACCATTGCGCCACACCTGGCTGCCGATATCGCTGGTCTCGCAGCAGGCTACATTGCCAAGCAGGCCAATCGCTCACGCAAAATTGCAGAGATCAAAAGACCCCTTCACCACACACCACCAGCTAGTCAGCCCCTTTCTGCTTCGTCTGTTGCCATTGCTCCTGCTGCTGCTCCTTCACTTCCATCTGCTGCACAGCCTCCATCTTCTGGCACTCCTGCTCCAGCCAGGCTCCAGCCGCTTTTGCCATCGCCCTCCCTGCCCGCCCTCACACCCATTGCACAGCAGTTGGTTCGTGAGTCCCCTTTTGTAGTGTCAGCCCGCACATTTCCCGATGATGATGTCTTTAGTCAGGCATGTATCATTCAGGCCATACACCTCACCTGCCTGCAGCCTGCTTTAGCTACAGTTTCACAGCCTATAGCCGCCAAGGTGACCACTTACAAGCAAATACTACACACCCGCCAAAAATCTAATATCCCAAAACTCAAAGCACTCTATAACGAAATTATAAAATACCCCGATGCAATAAGCGCCTTTAAGGTAGGTATCAAATATTTCCCAGATGCCGCCCTGTCGCGCAAAGCAGGGTAGTGCTCCCTCCTCTCGCTCCCCACTGTGATATTTTGTGATATTTTTTCACCTCTTTTATCACAATTTCCCATTGATAATCAACGACTTAGCTAAATTTTATCTCACTTTTTTTCATTCTAATCCCCCGCTTTAACACACTACTTTTTATAGCCTACACAGTCTTTTCACAACATTTTGGGTAGTCGCGTATATCTATAAGTACATTTCTTCCAGCCACTTTTATTGCTATAACGTTTATTTTATCTCATCGTAGCATATTCAGTAGCAGTAAGAAATACTTTACATTAATATTTATTCGTCAAAATGTTGTACTTGGTAATATTCTTTTAACTATTTTTAAACACTGTGACGATTTTTCCCGTCCTGGTTAATTGATTCCGAGTATGAAAAAACTGTATTTATTTATTGCAATGTTAGTGTTGAGCATAGCTACTATCGCTCAGGTCACTACATTCAACTTTAATGGCACTGCTGGCATAGGTAGTAGTGGCATTAACGGTACCCCACAAACCTACGTAGTCCCTGCTGGTGTCACTGCACTTGGCATAGATATGTATGGTGGCAAAGGTGGCTTCCCCTGTTGTGCTAACAACTCATCTCTTATTTCAAGAGGTGGGCGCGTTCAATGTACATTGAATGTTACTCCAGGCGAAACCTTATATGTCTATGTAGGTGGTGGCGGTGCCGATAATTTAAATACAGGTACGCTCGGCCCTGGTGGTTGGAACGGCGGTGCTGCCGGCGGTGTGGCTGGTAGTGCATTTGCGGCTAGTGGTGGTGGTGCATCAGATATTCGTACTGCTACTTCTGGCACATACTCTGTCACTGTTTTAGCAGTAGCTGGCGGCGGCGGCGGCGGTGGCGACTTCGAGCCTCGTGGTGGCGATGGTGGTGCGCTTACTGGCGGCACTGGTCAAAACTACCCATCTCTTTCTACTGTAGGTGGTGCCTGCGGTGGTGCGCAAACTGGTCCGGCCTGTGCTACTGGCTTTGTACAAGGTACTTGGGGACAAGGCGGTGTGCCTAATGTTTATTCAGTAGGCGGCGGCGGCGGCGGCTATTGGGGCGGTAATTCTGGTGTCAATCAATATGGTGCTGGTGGTGGCGGTTCCAATTTCGCACACCCTACTAGATGTTCTAATGTTACCCATACTCAGGGTTACTCCTTAGCTACAGGTAATGGTAGGGTAGTTATCACCGAGCTTTGTAACAATCCTCCAGCTATCACTACAGGTGGCAATACACTATTTTGTGTAGGTGGTTCTACTACATTCTCCAATTCAGTTGCTGGCACTTGGTCTAGCAGCAATGCTGCGGTAGCCTCAGTTGGTCTTTCCACTGGTGTTGTCACTGGCGTTAGCGCAGGCACTGCCAATATCTCTTTCTTAGTTCCAGGTGGTTGTTTCTCTTTCACTACTATTACGGTCAATCCTGCTCCTTCTATAGCAAGCATCAGCACCAACTCACCTCTTTGTGCTGGTGGCACACTCAGTCTCACTGCCAACCTCCCTGCCAATGTTACTAGCTATTCATGGCTAGGTGCAGCAGCAGTTACAGGTGGCACCACTGCTACTGGTAGCGTCCCAGGTGTTACTACTTCTGGTTCTGGTACTTATTCACTTACTGTTACTAATGGCACG
>CALRKH020000230.1:0-3304 GCA_943367855.1 Asaia bogorensis
AAACCCACGTTTGAAGGATGCAATAGCAATATTGGCAGAATCTCTCCATGCAATAATCGGCGAACTCAAATTAGCAGGTAACTCCTCGTATTTTGCACCACCTTGATAGACAGTTTGTTCAGATCCTGAAGAAAGATCACGCACAATCACTTTAAACTTACCTGCATTATTCAAGATATAAGCCAAACTCAACCCATCTGGGCTGAATTTGACATCTGAAATCGATCCATCTACCCTGGAAGAGGTGGCAGCGATTGCATTTTTGGAAGTCACATTTTTGAAGGAATTGTAAACAGGTTCATTGACTTTTAGGTAGAACTGCTGCCAATCGTTGAAAAATGTCTTGATGTTTAATCCGATAGTATTGGCTATACTGTTTTCCTCGTTTCGGTTGATTCGGGACAGATTAAGAATACTGGAGACATACCTTCTTCCATATTTTTCCGCGATGTAATTCCAGATGGACTGGCCTACCAATCCTGCTTCAATACCGGTTAAGTTATGGATTTTAGGGCTAGAATTATCTTTCAGAAACTGACGGGTAAAATCATCCATTTCTCTGCTCCAGCCTTTTGCAAGGTAAAGTGCAGCACCATCTACATACCAATCCGGAAAGTCATTGATGAGGTTCGCCTGAAATGCATCCGCTACCGAAGCACCATAAAGCATCTCTCTGATGATCACTTTTGCGGTAGCAAAAACCACATCCTCTTTAAACTGATCCATCCGTCCTCGATAGGCCACTTCAGCGATCAGTCGGGTGAATTTGGTCTGACCTTCTTCTGTGTATTGTTGAGCATTCAGGTCGAGATTACTTTGCAACCGCTCTTCGGGGGAATTATAGATGTAAATCTTTGGCTTAGTGTAGGCCACATAGCCAATATTTTGAGTGATTTTATCAAACTCTGCTTCCAAAAAATCAATAGCCATTTTGGCATTAGGACCACCCCTATCGTAATAATAGACTTCAAAATTGTTGGAAGAGTAGAAATACCAGTTGATTTCCTTGTGCTGTACCCTATTTTTTCCAAACCTCTCTTGGTCAAACTGAGCCCATGCACCAGAAATCCCAAGAAAAAACGTAGCTAAAAACAGGTATCGAAAGACCAGAATTCGCATTCGAGACAGAATTGATAAGTTTTAAATATACTTAAAATACCTAGAGATGTCCACTTCCTTCAGCAAAGGCTTTGAGTGAAGAATAAAGTCTCTCATCATCAGACTAAAGTATGGAACTAAAGACACACCTTTGGCTCCAAAACCATTGAAGATGTAAACGCTGTGATCCGTCGGATGTTTACCCAAAAATGGTTTTCGGTCTTTTGTAGCTGGCCGGATTCCAAACTTGTGAGAGGTGACTTCTGAAACTTCCACCTTGACCAGTTCCTCTAATTTTTCCAATAATTCCTTTTTGGCGGAATCCGTAGGACCTTGATCTAAATCATGCCAAGTGTAAGTGGACCCAACTCGAAAAGTCCCGTTTTCCAATGGAACCCTAAACACTCCCCTATTGACAATGTAATCGGGAAAAAAATCCTGCTTCACTTCGAGGATTTCACCCTTAACTGGAGCAAAAGGCAAAAAAGAGAAGAAACGAGACTTCATAGCACCAAGACCATTGCAGTAAATCAGATTTTTGGTCTGAATTCCTTTGTACTCCCAACCTGTAGAGGTCTTTTTCAGCTCCTCTTCTTCAAAGTTTTCCAATACTACCCTTTCTCCAAAATAGGAAGACATCCCCTCTAGCAGTTCGTTGATATTCAGCCAACCAGCCATTTTCAACAATACGCCACCAAAAGGATCTTTCAGTTCATTGTATTGGCTTTCCGTAAAAATTGCCTCTACAAACTTTTGGATTTCAGGATCACTAGAATGCCCCATCCATTCATTTTGCTCCTCGATGGAGAGAAAAGGGCGGTAGATTTTTTCAGAATTGATAAATTGTTTCCCTGTCAGCTCCTCCAACTCTTTGTAAAACGGCTCTATTTGAGGGAAAAGAACCTCTCCCATCCAAGTTTTGACCATTTTCCTTCCCGTGACTGGATTATAAAGTCCCGCGGCAATTCTACTGCTCTGGTTTTGAGCTGGGGTATCAAATAGCAAAATCTTATACCCTTCCTTTTGAAGAAGGTAGCCCATTGCAGTGCCCGCGAGCCCTTGACCGATGATTAAAAAATCAATTTCCATATCCCAAATTAAACTCATAATTCCTTACTTTGCTGACATCACGAGGACTTTTCCAATGCTTCAAATTAAGTCATTCACCTTCAATCCATTTCAGGAAAACACCTATTTGATTTATGATGAATCAAGGGAAGCGGCCTTAATTGATCCCGGGTGTTTTACTATTTCTGAAAAAAGAGAATTGGAAGATTTTATCTTATCAGAAAACCTGAAAGTCACGCAGCTTCTAAACACGCATTGCCATATTGACCACGTATTAGGAAATGCCTGGGCTATCAAAAAATTTGGAGTATCCCTTCAAATCCATCCCAATGAGGCATCAGTGCTAAAATCGGTAGAAGTCTACGCCCCAAATTATGGTTTTCAAGGCTATGAATCGGCTGAGGCAGATACTTATTTGGAGGAAGGACAAGAAATTTGGGTAGGTAAAGAAAAGCTTAAAGTCCTATTTGTTCCGGGACATTCGCCGGGGCATGTGGTTTTTTACCATTCTGACAGTAAAAAATGCATCGCCGGTGATACGCTTTTTAAAGGAAGTATCGGACGAACCGATTTACCAGGCGGAAACCACAACCTTCTTTTGACCAAAATCAAAAGTCAATTATTTGCATTGCCAGACGAAACGGTGGTCTATCCAGGTCATGGGCCAGAAACCACCATCGGATTTGAAAAGATTTACAATCCTTTTGTAGGAGAAAGAGCAGTCCATTGAAAATCAAATCTCACATACCCAATACCATTACACTCCTAAATTTATTTTCTGGTGTGATGGGAATCATTTGGGTACTGGATGGACAACTACTCTACGGCGCCTATTTCGTATTGATTGCTGCAGGTTTTGATTTTTTGGATGGTTTTGTGGCCAGATTGCTCAAAGTCCAAAGCGACATCGGCAAAGAACTGGATTCATTGGCAGATGTGGTCTCTTTCGGAGTCCTTCCTGGGATCATCTTATTTGTCATGGTGCGAGATCAATCTGAATTGACGTGGCTACCGTATCTCACGTTGATTGTCCCCATGCTTTCCGGGTACCGATTGGCAAAGTTTAACTTGGACACCCGTCAATCGGATCGGTTTATTGGATTACCTACCCCAGCGAATGCGTTGTTTGTTTCCGCCC
>CALRKH020000231.1:0-3304 GCA_943367855.1 Asaia bogorensis
CTGGAAAGGAACAGGAGCTGCAACTAAATGTAGCTGTGGGTATGTATCTGCTGCAGGTGGTGACGCCCGTGGGCAGGGTGAGTGCTAAGATAGTAGTGGAATAAAAAATGGAAATGGGGGTTGTGAAGGTGTAGGCACAGCAATGAGGTAATAACCTAAAACCATCTATGCCCCAAAGGCATGGGTGGTTTTGGAATTTGAGAAAAGCACAATCAACCCAAACTAAAACTATACAATATGAAGAAGCTCTTACTACTACTAAGCATGTGTGCACTGAGCGCAATACAGAGCCATGCACAATATTACCTAATGCCCATAGCGGGCAGTGACTCTATGGGATATGCAGGAGATGGGGGCCCTGCCAGACAAGCAGCATTAAATATGCCAGGAGGATTATGTAGAGATACTTCGGGTAACCTATATATAGGTGATGGTGCTGGCACTGCTGCAACCAAGTATTTTCGATTGAGAAAAATAGATGCAGCAACAGGTATTATAACCACCATAGCGGGCAATGGGATACAGGCAGTGAATACTGACACACTAGAAAATGTGCCTGCCACTAGTGTGCGACTAAGGGGGATAAATGGCATATGCCTAGACAAACAAGAAAACATTATTATGTGTCTTGGTGGTGACCCACGTGTGCGCAAGGTGGATAAACTAACAGGCAATATAAGCACAGTGGCTGGCACCATATTGCTGCCACCGGGCTATAGTGGAGATGGGGGACCTGCCACAGCAGCACAACTAAAAGCACCAAAATCAGTGGCTATAGATAGTTCGGGGAATATATATATAGGAGAATATAATGCAGTAATAAGAAAAGTGGATGCTGTGACAGGGATAATAAGCACCTATGCTGGCACTGGTGTGACGGGCTATAGTGGTGATGGTGGACCTGCAACGGCTGCTCAATTCTCATCTGATATAAGCGACCTAAAAATAGACAAATACAATAATTTAATAGTTGCAGACAGAAATTATAAAGTAATACGCCGAATAGATGCAACTACACGAATAATAACGACCATAGTGGGCAGTGACACTGCTACAAGTAGGGCAGATGGTAGCCTAGCTACAAATGTGAAAATAGGTGCAACTTCTGGAATAACTTTTGATAAGAATGGAGACTTGATATTTAATGAACATAGTATAACTAATCCTAGGATATCGAAAGTGGATATGACAAGTGGCATCATAAGCACTATAGCTGGCAATGCAGCCCCTTATTATATACCTGACACTATGGGCGATTATAGACTGGCTACATTGGTACCTTGTGTGGGTAGTGGTTATTTGTGTGTGGATAGCTGTAATAATATATTCTTCACTACCTATACCAGAATACGGGCACTGGTGACGAGCCTGCCGAGTACGGACTGGCTGTGTGGGATGAAGCTGACCTACCCCGCTACGGGTGTGGGTGGTGTGCGCCTGGAGGCTAGCCAGCTGAGGGTGCTACCCAACCCTAGCACGGGCACTGTGCGGGTGCTGCTGCAAGCAGAACAGACTATACCTATGGATGTATATGTGACCGACTTGGCAGGCAGACAGGCGCACCATAGCAGTGGGCAAACTGGAAAGGAACAGGAGCTGCAACTAGATGTGGCTGCTGGTATGTATCTGCTACAGGTGGTGACGCCCGTGGGCAGGGTGAGTGCTAAAATAGTGGTGGAATAAAAATGCGAGTGGGGGTTGTGAAAATGTAGGCATAGCAATGAGGTAATACCCTAAAACCATCTATGCCCCAAAGGCATGGATGGTTTTGGAATTTGAGAAAAGCACAAACAACCCAAACTAAAACTATACAATATGAAGAAGCTTTTACTACTACTAAGCATGTGCGCACTGAGTGCGATACACAGCCATGCACAATATTACCTAATGCCCATAGCAGGCAATGACTCTATGGGATATGCAGGAGATGGGGGGCCTACCAGACAAGCAGCATTGTATAGACCGTTTGGAATAACTAGAGATACTTTAGGAAACCTATATATAGGTGATGGTGGAGGAACAGCTGCAGTAAAATATATTCGATTGAGAAAAATAGATGTGGCAACAGGTATTATTACCACCATAGCGGGCAATGGGATACAGGCGGTGAATACTGATACGCTGGAAAATGTGCCCGCCACTAGTGTGCGGCTAAGGGGCATAAGAAATATATGTCTTGACAAACAAGAAAATATATTGATGAGTATGGGTGGTGACCCACGTGTACGCAAAGTGGATAAACTAACTGGCCATATAAGCACTGTAGCCGGCACCATATTGTTGCCACCTGGCTATAGTGGAGATGGCGGACCTGCAACAGCGGCACAGTTAAAAGACCCTACATCAGTGGCTGTGGATAGTGCAGGAAATATCTATATAGGTGAAGCGAATGCAGTAATAAGAAAAGTGGATGCTGTGACTGGGATAATAAGCACTTATGCTGGCACTGGCGTAATGGGCTATAGTGGTGATGGAGGACCTGCAACAGCGGCGCAATTATCAAATATAATATACGACTTAAAAATTGATAAAAATAATAATTTAATAATTGTTGACAATAGAAATAATTCAATACGAAAAATAGATGTAACAACACATATTATAACGACCATAGTGGGCAGTGATACTGCAACTAGTAGGGCAGATGGTAGCCTTGCTACAAACGTGAAAATAGGTGAACCATCTGGAATTATATTTGATAGGAATGGAGACTTGATATTTAATGAGTACAGTACAACAAGCCCTAGAATATCGAAAGTGGATATGACAAGTGGCATTATAAGCACCATAGCTGGCAATGCAGCCCCCTATTATATACCTGACACCATGGGCGATTATAGACTGGCTACATTGGTACCTTGTGTGGGAAGTGGTGGCCTATGTGTGGATAGCTGTAATAATATTTTCTTTACGACTTCTACCAGAGTACGGGCACTGGTGACGAGCCTGCCGAGTACGGACTGGCTGTGTGGGATGAAGCTGACCTACCCTGCTACGGGTGTGGGCGGTGTGCGCCTGGAGGCTAGCCAGCTGAGGGTGCTGCCCAACCCTAGCACGGGCACTATGCGGGTGCTGCTGCAAGCAGAACAGACTATGCCTATGGATGTGTATGTGACCGACCTGGCTGGCAGACAGGCGCACCATAGCAGTGGGCAAACTGGAAAGGAACAGGAGCTGCAACTAAATGTAGCTGTGGGTATGTATCTGCTGCAGGTGGTGACGCCCGTGGGCAGGGTGAGTGCTAAGATAGTAGTGGAATAAAAAATGGAAATGGGGGTTGTGAAGGTGTAGGCACAGCAATGAG
>CALRKH020000232.1:0-3256 GCA_943367855.1 Asaia bogorensis
AAGCGATAATGGTCTAACGCTTGCTCGCTAACCCAATGAGAGTAGGTAAAAAATATATTTGGCTGTTTAGTGTCTTGCCAAAGCTCCAGATGTGTGCAACCCTCAAAATGACGGATACGCTCTTTGCGTTGCTCGAACAGGGCAACGAATGTACCTACCTCATCGGGCCTGAAGGTCATTTGGACTACTCTTACTATCATTTGAATTTTATTTTTATGTCATTGTATTTACCCCCAAGCCTGAAGCCTAATAGGCTAGCAGCAGAGCCTTGATTGATACAAATCTCCAGATAGCCCGCTCTGTTGAACCGACAAAAGTGCTCGCCTAGTGCCACATCGGCATAATGGGTCGTTAACTCTGTAATCTCATTTACCCACATAAACTGCAATTGAAAACCAGCTTCGCCACCGTTTGCCTCAAAAAATGAACGGTGGATATTGGTGACTACATTGCCAAAATGGTCTACATAGAGCACATCTGCCAACCAACTATCGCCAACTAATATGGGGGAGACTAGCGTGGTGCTGAGCTGTAGCGAGGCAGTGCTTAACGGCTGCCATACCCCCTGCTGCATAGATGCGGCTACACTGGCTATATGCCCCAACATAGCCACCATAGAGGCCGTAGCAGACCACTGAGCTATGATGTGCGCTTGTAGCTGTGGCTGCCTGAGCGCAATAGGTAACACAGAATGAGCAGGAGCTATAAAATAACTACCCTGATGAGCCAAAGCAACCACGGAAGCATGGGGCGCATAATACACATCGGCCAAGACCAGATGTACTGTGCCGGGTGGATATTGCTGCCAGTATGCCCCCAACAAATAACCCGCTACTGATGGCTGAAAAGCAGGAACCTGATGCGAAACATCTATGATACTAGTGCCAGGCAAGCGGCTATATAGAATACCCTTAGCCATGCCAGTAGTAGCATCTGTGATGCCAAAATCGGTCAGTAAGGTAAGGATGCTCATTGGGATGGAAACAAATGCGTAGCTATGCCTGCCAGCAACTGGCGCTATGGGGGCAAAAGTACAAACCAATCTTGATTTACCTATGTACTTTTGTAGCCACAATTGGCGCTACTTATTGATGTAGCTAGCCTTAAAGCATTGGTGAGCCTATGGAACTGGTAATAGCATCGAACAATAAAGGGAAGATAAAAGAGCTAAAAGAGCTAATAAGTGAACTAGACCTGCTATCACTGGCAGACGTGGGTTTTGACGCTGAGATACCAGAGCCGTTTCGCACGTTTGCAGAGAATGCACATACCAAAGCGGCTACCATACATACCCACTGTGGCAAAAATGTAATGGCCGATGATAGTGGTATATGCGTGCATGCACTAGGCAACGAGCCCGGCGTAGACAGCGCACACTATAGTGGCAAAAGAAACGATGAAGAAAACCTGCAACTAGTGCTGCAAAAACTAGCACCGCATGCCGACAGAAGCGCACACTACAAAGCTGTAATATGCCTGATATGGGAAGGAACTACTCACTACTTTGAAGGAGTGTGCCAGGGCACAATAGTGCAGGAAAAACGTGGTAAAGGAGGCTTTGGCTATGACCCTATTTTTGTGCCCGATGGGTATGAGCAAACTTTTGGCGAGCTACCAGCCGAGGTGAAGAACAGCATAAGCCACCGTGGCGAAGCAGTGCGCAAGATGGTGGCATTTATAACAAGCAAACTACAACAACCATGAAATTTTCGATAGGAGACCCAGTGCTGCTAAAACGCACAGGAGAAGAGGGCATAGTGACAGCGATAGAAAGCAGAGAGCTAATAGAAGTGCGGGTAAACGGCACTACTTTCCCAGTGCATATAGACGAGCTAGATCACCCCTATCTGGCATGGTTTACCAAAAAAGGTAGCGTAGTAAAAAAAACACCTGCTACCACGCCTATACCCAAACCAGATCAAGCCCCCACTATGAAAGAGCGGCCTGCCAGAGGAGCCTATTTGTCTTTCTTGCCAGTATTTCAGACAATAGATATGGAAGACCGGGTGGTGCATGTGAAAGTGTATCTGCTCAACGAACTACCTGTAACGGTGCGCTACACTTACGATGTGCGACTGAATGACCAATCGCTCTTTAGCCACGAGGGCTTGCTGCACCCGTTTGGCAATGTGTATCTGCATACTATAGAATATATAGACCTGAGTGCACAACCAAGATTCAACTGGTCGCTAATAGACACAACATTTAAGAACAACGCACGTGAAGAAGGCGTGCTGCGCATAAAACCTACAAAGCTCTTCGGGCATATAAGTACCATATTACAAGGTGGTGAGCCATCGTTTGCCTACGAGCTGGTATCGGCATTCAAAGAGCGTCGAGAGCCAGAACCACCACCACCAGTGCCTATGCCAGGCAAACAACTGAACACTGCCTCACTGAGCAATAAAATAGAAGTGCCTAAAGGCGAAATAGACCTGCATATAGAGGCGCTGATGCCCAACCACAAGGGCATGAGCAATGCAGAGATAATAAAAGTACAGCTAGATGCACTACACAAATATGTGCAGCAGGCTATAGTGCACCGCCAGCAACGCCTAATAGTGATACATGGCCTGGGCAAAGGCAGACTAAGAGAGGAAGTACATGCCGCCCTGAAAACAATACCCGAAGTGGCTAGATTCAAAAACGAATGGAGTGGCAAATATGGGTTTGGAGCTACAGAAGTAACATTGAAGTATTAGGCACATCTCAGCTGTCTTTGCCATGTTTGGCATCGGCCCATACGTTGTCTACATTCCACTGCACCTGTGCCTGATAGGGCTCCTGACGCTGAGGGCATTGGGGCAGGGCGCATAACCTGCACTGATAGGGCATGCACCCATCTATGTGTATAAAGAACTCTACTCCAGTGTCGAAGTGACCTTTTATAAGGTCTTCTACAGCATGTAGCTCTCTGTCGGCATCTACCACCTGTTGATACCAGGGCAACGTGAGGTGTGCATCAATATGCATTTGGCTACCATGCTGTGTTACACGCAGGTTGTGCAGGTCTATCCACTGTGGCTGACGGTTTTGCTGCATCACATTGATGACTTTATTGAGTAGCGTCATATCCATCTCATCCATCATACCCGATATACACCTACGCAAAACTTTGTAACCTGTAATGACTGTAATAGCAGCAAAAAATATACCCACTACACTATCCAGCCACACCCACCTGTTGTGCGTGAGCAATAGTAGTGATACGCCAATGATGACGGCTATACTAGAGTAAGCATCTGTTAGCAGATGG
>CALRKH020000233.1:0-3211 GCA_943367855.1 Asaia bogorensis
AGCAGTAGCGTCTTTTTCCGGATCGGCGGTGTAGACACCATCCACCCGTGTTCCCTTGAGCACTACATCAGATTCAATTTCAATAGCTCTCAGAGCGGCTGTAGAATCCGTGGTAAAGTAAGGGTTGCCAATACCGGCTCCGAAAATCACGATTCTGCCTTTTTCAAGGTGACGGATTGCTCTTCGACGGATAAATGGTTCACATACACTTTCTATTTTGATCCCTGACATTAGTCGGGTATACATTCCATTCTGCTCCAAAGCACTCTGTAAAGCCATGGCATTGATCAGGGTAGCGAGCATGCCCATGTAATCTCCTTGTACTCTGTCAATTCCAGATTTTTCAGCCTGTACTCCTCTAAAAATATTTCCTCCTCCGATTACTATGGCGATTTCCACACCCATTCCTTTTACTTTTTTGATTTCATCGGCGTATTGCTGAAGAATAGCAGGGTCGATGCCGTATTTTTTTTCTCCCATTAGGGATTCTCCACTGAGTTTGAGCAGAATTCGTTTGTATTTCATCGGTTGGCGAATAGTTTCTAAAGTTAATCTCTCCTACAGGCGAGAAAATTTGGGATGCTGTTTTTTGAGCTGAATAGACTGTCTGAAAGTCAAAACAATCCGGCAAATATAATTTCTTCAAATCAGAATGCCAGAATCGAATCGGAAAATGCGTGATTAAAAACGAGCTTTCGCATTTTTCTCAGCCTTATTTTCCGGAAACAAAAAAAGTGACCTTAGCCACTTTTTTAAAACTGGATCAATACTTGATTTTTTTCGACACTCTGTTTCAGATTGACTTTGACCTCCTTTACGACTCCGTCCCCAGGCGATTTGATGATATTTTCCATTTTCATTGCTTCTAATATCAAGATTACATCTCCTTTTTTTACGTCATCCCCTGCTTTTACTTTCAGATCTAAAATCAAACCAGGCATAGGTGCTTTGATATCTTTTAAGCTGCTTGATCCTATACTGTTCATTCCCATTTTCTCCAGCAGAAGATCAAATCTGTCCTTCAACTCCAGCGTTGTGGTTTGATAGCCTAGTCTGATTTGTAGGCTTTTTGCCTCATAGTCAATAGAGAGCAATTCTGCTTCCATTGATTCATTTCCCTTGATGAGATGCACTCGTCGTTCATCTATCCATTTGAAATCCCAAGCCAATGCTTGATGATTGACTAAGGTTTCATCATTGGATTTTTCGACGGAGTAAGTGGTATTTTGGAGGTTTACTGAAAACATTCCTGCTAATTTGGATTTATTTCTTCATTCAAGACCATTAAGGTCAAATTGATTATCCCAAATATGAGTCAAAACCCCACCAGTCCAAAACGAAATTTGATGTTCCTTTTTAGATTTTGTCTCGCAGCCTTGTTTGGCGTGGCTGTTTATTCGTGCAAGGCTCCCAAATCAGTAAGTGACAACACTGACATTCAAGCTTTAGACCAACAAGTGGAAGAGGCAAGTCAATCAAGTGATCAATCAGCTATCAGGATTCAAAAAGAGAAAGAAATTAAATCCTATCAGCCAAGTGCAAGAAAGGATTTTGACATCCTTCATACGGATTTGGACTTGGAATTTGACTGGAAGAATCAAATAGTGATCGGAAAGGCTAAGATTCAAGCCAAGCCTTATTTTACTCCGGAAAGAGTATTGGTTTTAGATGCTAAGGATTTTGAAGTAGGAGCGATTTCATTAATCGTAGCAGATTCTTCCCAAAAACTTTCTTACAGGTATGATGAAAAACGAATCAGCGTTTTCCTTCCGCACGAGTTTACTTCAAAAGATACGTTTGAGGTAGAAATCAATTACAAAGCTTTTCCTGAGAGAAATTCAGGAGAGGGAAGCGCTGCCATCACCGACACAAAGGGGCTGTATTTTATTGATCCATTGGATACGGTCCCCAGAAAGCCAACCATGATTTGGACACAAGGGGAGACGGAGCATAATAGCAAGTGGTTTCCGACTATTGACAAACCAAATGAAAGATTTACGCATTCGATTAGGCTTACTGTCCCAGATACAATGGTTTCTGTCAGCAATGGGAAACTGGTCAAACAAGAAAATCTGGGAAATGGGCTGAGAAAAGACCACTGGGAGATGAGTCTGCCACACGCACCGTATTTGGTAGCAATCGCTATTGGGGATTTTGGTAAGGTAGAGGCAACTCACGGGGCTTTGCCATTGGGATATTATGTGGAAAAAGGCTTTGAAATAGGGGCGTCCAAAGTTTTTGAGAATACACCGAAAATGATGGCTTTTTTTGAAGAAAAGCTCGGAGTTCCTTTTCCGTGGCAAAAGTATGATCAGATTGTAGTCCGTGATTTTGTGTCGGGAGCCATGGAAAATACCACCGCTTCGATTTTTATGGAAGTATTGAGATTAGATGAACGGGAAGCGCTTGATTCCGAATGGGACTACATCATTGCACATGAGCTTTTTCATCAGTGGTTTGGGGATCTGGTGACCACCGAATCTTGGGCTAATCTTACCTTGAATGAAGCATTTGCAAACTATAGCGAATACCTATGGAATGAGCATCACTACAGTTCGGACCAGGCAGCCTTGAAGCTGGTGGCAGAAATGGAGGGCTATTTTGCCGAGTCTGAGCAAAAACAAGTAAATCTCATTCGTTTTGACTACAACGACTCCGAGGATATGTTTGACGCCCATAGCTACAACAAAGGTGGAGTCATCTTGCACATGCTTAGAAAATACCTTGGAGATGAGGTATTTTTCAGATCCTTAAATGAGTACCTCAAGAAGCACGCGTTTCAATCAGTGGAAGTTCATGACCTTCGATTGGCATTTGAGCAGGTAAGCGGTGAGGATTTGAATTGGTTTTTCAATCAATGGTTTTTGTCCAAAGGTCATCCGGAATTGTCCATAGAGGTGGATTATTCTGAACCTGAAAATATCTTGATTTCAATTACTCAATTGCAAGATTTGACTGAGTTTCCGCTTTTTCAATTCCCTTTAGAGGTCAGTTGGTATGAGGGGAAAGATCGTAAATCAAAGCAATTCATGGTAACAGAAGGCGAGCAGTTTTTTGCGCTAGAAAATGGCGTTCCAATAGATTTGGTCTATCTAGATGAAGGTAAAAGCCTGCTAGCAAGGAGGACTCAAAATTTATCCAATTCACAGTTCTTGAGGCAATTCAAAGAATCTCACTTGGGAGTCGCGAGATATGAGGCATTAGATAGTCT
>CALRKH020000234.1:0-3195 GCA_943367855.1 Asaia bogorensis
ATCTTTCTCATATGAACTTCCATCTCCATCTTCTGGTGTATAAATCGCATTTAATCTACCTTTATAGGTACCGTCATTATGCATCTGTCTTAGAGCTGCATCAATATTTATTCGGACAAACTCAGATCCAAACCTATAATCAAAGCTTGGAGTACTTACTATGGTTAGTTTTGCATGTCCGAAACACTTGCCATCGCGTACAAGACTTGAAGGCCAAGAAAATTTAAAACTCATTTTATGACCTCTTATAACTCGGTTTGCAAATACCAATGTAATTGCATGAGGGCTTCCATTTAAAATCCTTTCAGAATCATTAGGCATCCCAAATCCAACCAAATGTTTTGTTATATTTCTTAAATTTTTATCGTTGAGAGACTCCGGTAGCATTGCATGGTGAATTCCTAGAGCAATTAGCGTTTCTCTGGAAACAAAACCTTCAATCGAATGGTCAATGCTAGCTAAAGTTTTTGCTACATTTGGCGCAGCATAACTGGTTCCACAACCATCAATAATTTTACTTTTTGGATCCAAAGACAATAATCCATGTCCCAGGACAGGGTCAATAGTCCCAGCCCCTCCAATATGAGCAAAATCAGGTTTAAGTCCGACCCGCAAGCCAGGTCCACGGCAACTATAATTAGATAGTGCATATGGAACAACACCTTCAAGGTGAGGGGGATTTAAGGCCGAAACACTGATATTTCTACAGCTTTCTGCTGGCTTTTTTATAGAATCATTTCTAGAAGATGCTAAAATTTTTAATGCATCGAAATGATCGGAAGGCCACTCCTTTCTGATGTCTCGAGGATGAGTATTACCAGCAGAAATAACAAAAACAACATCATTCTCTTCTGCAATCTTATCTAAAATCTGTGCTGGAACACTGTATCCAGTTGTTGAGGCATGTTCATCTATATTTAAACTGAAGTTAAATATTCGAACCCCAGTTCTCTCTTTTAATTCCTGAACAGCTGTCTCAAGTTCATTAAAAAATTCCAAGGGTTTTGAATAGTATAAGCTGTAACTATCTCGGCGAGGTAAGATATCAAGATCAATTATTTTACAACCGTCAATTTCTCTGCAAATTGCCTGACCATTTAATTTTTGTCCAAAAATTGCAAGTCCAGCAATAAAAGTTCCGTGATTCTCGTCTTTATCAGGACTGCTAATTAACCCCCACCGTTCTATGACCCAATTCCCAAAAACATCAGACACTCCTCCATCTACTATACATAATTTAGGATATGAACCATTATCTTCAGGGGCAGGAATGGCAAAATCTTCACCTTTTACCTTAGACTTAGTCGTTAAACTTTGTGTGATGACTGGAGGAAGAGTGACTTTTTTTACCAATGGATGATTACCTAGGTACTCTAACAATTGATTATGTCTTTCTAAGTTGAGATCAATAGATTTTCTCTCTCCCGATTTACCTGCATTTGATGATGAGTAAAACTGTATTACTGGGGCTGAATCGTTATTTTCTAATTTAACTCCAAACACAACCGATGCTCCTTGGCCTGTGGTAATTCTGGACACAAATATTCCTCTACCTAAATTTGCTAAACCATCAAAAAAACTATTAAAGAGCTCAAATTTGTAATTATTAAGTAAATCCCAATCTTGCCTTGGTGGTGGGGCTTCGAACAATTCCACTAAATACGATCCACCAGTTTGAGGATTTGATAGCCATCTAACAGCCTCATTAACTGAAAAATTTCTCTTATCACTGGAAGAATACATTACTATTTCTTCAATTGCACCAATTTCACTCCTTAATCTGGATGGATTAGGCTCATTCTTGCCATTTTTTTCTTTGTACCTGGTTTGAGTTTCAGCTTGTTCAAATTTTTTGTTTATTTTTTCTACACTCTCAGGAGTAAGTTCTACAAATAACTCTCCCAAGTCTCCACCACCTATTACTGGTGCCACATCTCTTTTAAATATCTGAGAAGTCGGCCGATGACTTTTTGCAAGTGCAGCCTGCTTAAGTGACACTTTTGCGTAAGAAACCTTAGCATAACTGTTAATCAATTGCATGCTTCTAATTTCATTAAGCTGTTTTTGGATGTTATTTCGATGCTCGACAAACCCAATATCATTTCCAGCGAAAAAGTCTTTTGAACCACCACCGCCATTATTTTCTAACGCCTCTATAAAGGCATCACTATTTAAAACGATTTGAACAGGACTGTTTGACATAACTTATATTTTTTCAGAATCTTTAAATTTTGAAAGATGTTTACTCAAATTTGACGGAGTCATTCCGAATAGGGATGCAATATCTTTCTGTTTAAAAGAAAAAACTTTGTCATTAAGCAGCAAGCCCATAAAGTCCTCATCTCTATGAAGCATTATATTTCTCTTTTTGGTATCAACTCTACCAGAGTTTAGTAAGGCAAATTGTTTCATTACCTCTACGATATTGCTTCCCTTTTCTATGACAAATGCCCGTTTCAGCCATTTAGAAAGCATTTCCGCATCAGCCCCAGACGAACCTTCTAGACACCATGCGAGAAACTTAATTTCACTTTCATTGAATTCTAATGGTGAAGTGAAGTGCTTAAGAAGTCGAATAATAACCTCCGGAGAAGGATTTGGAATTTCGATTTGTATGTCAAACCTTCTCCAAATAGCAGGATCTAAAAGACTTTCATGATTGGTCACCCCAATAGTAAAACCCTTTTCATGACGCGAATCAAGACTCTGTAACAATGTATTAACTACCCTTTTCACTTCACCAACCTCTTGGGGATCATTTCGGAGTTTAGCTATGGCATCAAACTCGTCAAGAAGTAAAATACATTTATACCTGTTGGCAAATGCGAACAAATTTCCAATGTTTCGTGAAGTCGTACCAAGGTAGGAGGACATCAAACCTTCAAGTCTTGCAAGAACAACTGGTATCCCAATCTGTCTAGCAATCCATTTGGCTAGGTGGGTTTTTCCCGTTCCAGGTGCCCCATATATCAAACATGAGCTTGCGGGTGTTGCATTTATTTCCAGAAGCTCATCAAACTTTTTCCATTCATTTACTATAGTTTGAATAGCAAGCTGAATGTTCTCATCAAATATTGGAGCCTTTTCTGGAAGATCATTTGGAAAAAAAATCTCAGCCAAAGGAGTTGAGGTTTCTTTATCCACGGGCATAATGGTTTTGTGAGTCAATTCCTCACCTTTTAAGGCTATAAGAGA
>CALRKH020000235.1:0-3192 GCA_943367855.1 Asaia bogorensis
CTATCCCACTTATCGGAAAGGTTACATACCCTAGTTGATAAGTATTTGGTGCAGTTTCGTAAAAGTCGTTCAAGATATATGGTTGCTCTATGTTGTCATCAAGCACTGCAGTTAGATCATGTCCTAATTTGTTGCCCGATACATTTATACCTGTTTCTGACTTTAGTACCACATATAGAGATGTGTTGCTGCCGGTAATGCCACCATTCTGAAACATACTGTCATTAATGTAAGGTTGCACCACTGGCGGCTCTGTACTAATAACTGGGTTGTCAGAGAAACCTCCTACTGCTATGTTTGTGTCCACTCCAGCAGCATCTGTTACACCGTTCTGTGCATAGTGGCTTATTTTAGCCGAGCCATAATAATAGTTTATATCCTTAGGTGCTATGAACGTGTATGAAAATGCACCGTTTGTTACGCTCACTTTACCCTTATATACTAGATTGTCCTGTATATCAAACTTCGCATTCAGCGACGTTATGGTCGATACTACTCTTGGTTTGTCATAAAACGATACAGAAAGTATACCATTGAACCCCGTCATTTTATTGCCACTTGCATCATGCACATGTCCACTTATTCTATACGCCCCTAATGCTTTTATTGTATCTGCTTTAGAGCCATCATGCACATCCATTATGCTGTCCACTTTCACAAAGTGCTCTGGGAAGTTGGCTGTCAATGCAGGGTCGCCAAGTAAGGCAAATTTTCTGTAGTTCGCCAGTTCATTTGGGTCTTTCGATATGGAGTAGGTGGCGTTTTTACCTATACGGGTTGCATCGCCAAAACTGTTCCAGCTTCCATTATCATTTTGTCTTAGCTGAGACTCTAAAAACAATGCATTCAATGGCCTGTTGTAGTGTGCATACACCGATGCTGTTGTCGTTAATATAGCTATCACACCACCGTCTTTGCGCAATGCCAGTTGCTCTGCCGCCGACACAAATTGAGGCTGGTCGAACTGCCCAAAGTCGCAAGTTGCGGTCACCATAAAGGGTAACGTCTTACTATTATTCCACTTGTTAAAGTCGTCTTTAGTTAATATACGCTCATCCGCCCACACTTGGGGGTTTCCATGACCACTATAGTTCATTATCAGTGTCCCCTTAAAAACCCTATCTGCTATAGAAGCATTGGCAATGGGTGCTCTATGTCCAGCAGGTGTTGATATGCTTGGTATCGCATCCAGATACACTTTGCTGTGATTATATAAGTTGTGTGTAGTGTTGGTTATCACACTTCCCATTACCTCAGCATCTTGCATGTGGTTGCCAGCACCGTCAGCATTGTCTGCTATCAGTGTCGATGCTAAGCGCCATGGGCCAAGTGTTTCTGGTGTTTTATAGGATAGCACTTTATCTACCATGTTTTTTGCATCTGCTACACTACGTGCTGGTAGTCTGCCCACTCCTATGTCTAGTGTGTTGTATAGGCTTACCTCTTCTATGTTTTCATTATCATCCAGAAACCCGTAGAAATCATCTGTAGAAAAGCTATTCAATTTATATGCCGACTCCTTCGACTCAAATACTGGCACGTAGTTACTATTGTTCGCTACCCTGTTTTTGTAGTCGTAAGAACCTGAACCCAGCAGTGTCAAATACTTTGGCATTTGTGTAGTATCTGAACCTGCTCTTTTGTAAAACATCCGCACAAAATCTCGTATGGCACTTATGTCTTGTGCCCCCGATGAAAATTCATTATAAATCTCTTCTGGTGTCACTACCACTACCCGCATTTTGTCATTTGCACTATGGTATGCAGCTAGTCTATCTGCCTGCTCTTTGAATAGCTTATTGGTTACTATTATGTTATCTGCCTGTCCTAATCCATGTAGATTCTGATTGGCAACCGTACCTGCATATTGAGGCATTAATAAATCCGTTCCATTCATCACCACATACTCGCGTAGCTGGCTGGCATCTCTGGCAAAACTTAAGCTGCTACCGCTAATGTTGGCAGTCACTAGTACGGGTTGGTAGGGGTTGGTTACATCCCATATACGGGCATTACCTGTTACAGACTGCACAGTATATTGGGCTATATTGCCTGCATTCACACTATTCAGGTCTCTAAAAGATGTCTGTGCCCCCATTACCGTCAGTGGTCTCCTGCCGTTTACCTCTATGTAGTCTAGGTAGCCCATACTAGCAGTAGACGATGGGTTATAGTTCAGCGATATACTCACCAATCCATTATTAATAGTTGCATCCCAATTCACAGATTTTATGATCATCACCAAACCGTCACTCGTACTACCCGGGAAATCAATGGTATTTGTAGTTCCTCCATTTGCACTTATCATAAATTTGCTACCGCCACTGCCTCTGCTGCCAACAGCTGCTGTAATATTAGCAGGACCGTTCAATGCGCCTACATCAAAGTTGAAGGTCTGAGTCAAATTGCCAGATAATGAGCTAAAAGTTTCACCATACCAGTTTTTCCCTATTCCACCTGGGTTCACATCATCTTTCTCATATACAGCATACCAGTTGTAATCAGTTACATTCACATTGCCAGCACCTGTGCCATTTTCTTCAGTCACTTTTGTGCTTGCACCTTTGTCAAAAGTTATAAAATAATATGCCGTGTCAGAATATAGATTCTTTAAATGGTTGAACCGCTTAGTCGCATTGTTTGCATCCCAGCCAGTTGGTCCCATTCCATAAAATATCACATAGTCACCACTGTTAAACACATTGTCACCATTGTCATAGGCAAACACTGCGTTTTCTGTCAAGTCATCTTGTCTCGGTTTGTAGTTAGCTTCTGGTAGCATCCTACCTCCATTTCCATATACGCGCACATTGTTCGGATTCACTGAGGCAGGGTTCAGTCCCATGGAGGTGATAAATGCTGCATCTATTTTGTAAAGCCCAGTAGTAGGCACAGCTATTTTATACCAAGTGCCACTTGCCAATACCGATGAGCTGGCAGACGTCGTTTTTGCGGCTAAGCCATTTGTTGTATTAGTTGGCTCTTTCACCTGCACTGTAAAGGAGGAAATCAGTTTATGCCCTCCTGCAGGGTCTACACTATAGGCAGGTACACTTATTACTGCGAATGGTCGTTTCCGTTCCATTCCTATTGTAACGGTATAGTCACTTGTACTACCACAGTTGATGCTGTCAGGTTTATTGGCTTTTACGTAGGCGATGTCCGTAAGACTCACTTCTGGTTGCGAAAAAT
>CALRKH020000236.1:0-3180 GCA_943367855.1 Asaia bogorensis
GGTTTCATGTAAACTGGAATGTTGTTTTCGAGTTTCCAAATATCTGTAAAATTCCAAGTACGGGAATGCTAAAAAAGAAAAAACCAGCTTTTAAGGGCTGGTTTTTTCAATTGTTTGACTTTGATCAATTATCGCTTGTTCATCGTCACGTAATCTCTCTCTGTAGCGCCGGTGTACACTTGACGTGGTCTTCCGATAGGCTCGCCGTTTTCTCTCATTTCTTTCCACTGTGCGATCCAGCCTGGGAGTCTTCCCAAAGCAAACATGACAGTGAACATATCAGTAGGAATACCCAGAGCTCTGTAGATGATGCCAGAATAAAAATCTACGTTTGGATAGAGTTTTCTGTCTACGAAGTATTGGTCGTTCAAAGCTGCGTATTCAAGTTCTTTGGCGATATCCAAGACTGGATCTTTCACTCCAAGCTTACTGAGGACATCATCTGCTGCCTTCTTGATGATTTTAGCCCTTGGGTCAAAGTTTTTGTAAACTCTGTGTCCGAAGCCCATCAATCGGAATGGATCGTTTTTATCTTTTGCTTTGTCAAGGTATTTTTTGGCATCACCGCCGTCAGCTTTGATCGCTTCTAGCATCTCAATTACGGATTGATTTGCTCCACCGTGGAGTGGTCCCCAAAGTGCGTTGATCCCTGCAGAAATGGAAGCATAAATGGAAGCCTGAGAAGATCCTACGATTCTTACTGTAGAAGTGGAGCAGTTTTGCTCATGATCTGCATGAAGGATTAGCAAAGCATCCAAAGCTTTTGACACCATAGGATCTACTTCATATCGCTCTGCTGGTAGCGCAAACATCATTTTCAAGAAGTTTGAGCAATAATCCAATGAGTTGTCTGGGTAATTTACAGGGTGTCCAACTTTGTTTTTGTAAGCCCAAGCTGCAAAAGTTGGCATTTTAGCTATCAATCTGATAATGCTAAGATTGACATCTTCAGGACTCGCATTTGGATTGAGTGAATCCGGATAGAACGCAGACAATGAACAAATCAAAGATGATAAAACACCCATTGGATGGGCATTAGAAGGAAAACCGGCGAGGATTTTCTTTATATCCTCATGGACTAGCGTATGAGTTGTAATTTGTCTGGTAAATTCCTCGTATTGCGTTTGTGTTGGAAGTTCTCCGTAGATCAAAAGGTAAGCGACTTCGATGAAGCTGGACTTTTCGGCCAAGTCCTCAATTCTGTAACCTCTGTATCTTAAAATTCCCTCTTCACCATCCAGAAAAGTAATTGAACTAGTGGTAGAACCCGTGTTCTTGAAGCCTGAATCGAGGGTGATTAATCCAGTAGCACTTCTAAGTTTTGCGATGTCAATTGCTGGTTCGTTTTCTGTACCGATGATTACCGGGAATTCGTATTCTTGTCCTTTGTAGGACAGCTTGGCGGAGTCAGACATATAATGTTAGATTGGATTTCATTTTAAACTCTAAAATCGGCCTTAAGTTAATAAAACTGACCATTTTTTAAGGATTTTATTCCATGATCAAGGTCATAATTATTTTAGATTTTGTGATCAAACTATTCTTGATAGTAAATAGCTGATTGTAAATCATTTAATTTCTGACTAGAGGATAAAATAGGTTTATGGGTTTGATAATGTGTGTTTTACTAAGAAAAAAAGCCCCGAAGGGCTTTTGTTAATCACAGAAATGTTCGAAAACTTCTACTAGGTGATCACCTATCATTTTTGCATTTCTGCCTTCAATGTGGTGTCTTTCGATGAAGTGAACCAACTCGCCGTCTTTGAACAAAGCCATAGCAGGGGAGGAAGGTGGATAAGGCAAAACCAACTCACGAACCTTGGCAACTGCTTCACGGTCATTACCTGCAAAAACGGTAGCCAAGGTAGAAGGCTTTTTGGTCGCATGCTCAATAGCAAAGCGTACGCCCGGACGAGCAGCACCCGCAGCACAGCCACACACAGAGTTAACTACCACAAAAGTGGTTCCTTTATGATTTGGTCCAAGGTGTTCAGCTACTTGTTCAGCTGTGCGAAACTCCTGGAATCCTACATTGGATAATTCCGCTCTCATGGGAGCGATTAGTTCTTCAGGATACATATTATTGAGTGTTTATTTTACGGTATTAAAGAAATCCTAATTCTAGTTTTGCTACCTCCGACATCATGTCTTGGGAGTAGGGAGGATCAAAGGTTACTTCCACTTCCACATTATTGACTCCCATGATTTGTTGGATTTTATCCTTTACCTCAGAAGGGATAAATTCTGCTGAAGGGCAGTTTGGAGAGGTTAAGGTCATCTGTACGTAGACATTGTTGACCGGGTACACGGTGATCTCATAGATAAGTCCCAGTTCATAGACATCTACTGGAATCTCCGGATCGTAGACCTGCTTAATTGCTGCCACGACTTTGTCGCGGAGATTTTCTACTTGAGTAGTGCTTTCGGTTATTTTTTCAGCTTCCATATCAGGCGTTTTGCTTGGTTTGAAAAGCCATTGCGTATAATTTCATTTGTTTGATCATGGCGGCTAGTCCATTGGACCGCTGGCTTCCAATGATTCCGCCCATCCCGATTTTTTGAATAAAATCCAGATCTGCTCGGAGGATTTCTTCAGGTCGACGGTTATCCAATACTCTAATTAGCAAAGAGATCAATCCTTTGGTAATATCTGTGTTTGAATCAGCCTGAAACTGAACTTTGCCATCTTTTTCTTCGGCAATCAACCAAACTTTGGATTGACAGCCTTTGATGATGTTTTCTTCTGTTCGTTCAGATTCGGGGAAAGGTTTCAGATTGCCTCCCAATTCCATGATATAGAAAATGGTGGACTCTTTGTCATCCCCAAGGATTTCAAATTCTGAAATGATTTCGTCCTGTACCTCCTTGATCGTGCTCATTTGTTTTTCAATCGTGCAATTTGGGCGACACCTTCCGCCAGCTTTTCAATTTCTGATTTGGTGTTATAAACCGCAAAGGAGGCTCTTACAGTTCCCTCGATTCCAAATCGTTTCATCAAAGGTTGAGTACAATGATGGCCTGTTCTTACTGCAATTCCTTTGGCATCTAGCATTTGCCCCACATCAAAAGGATGCATCCCGTTGATATTAAAGGATAAAACAGAAACTTTTTCTTTTGCTGTACCTACAGGAATAAATCCCTTAATATCTTTCATCAAGTCATTGGCATGAGCCAAAAGAC
>CALRKH020000237.1:0-3131 GCA_943367855.1 Asaia bogorensis
GGAAGAAGATTCTCGATCTTAATTTCCCAAAGACTTCCCTGATCGTCTTGGTCAATCGAGGTAATAAATACATCACTCCGACAGGTACCACCGAACTGCAGTCTGGTGATAGGCTGATGATTATGACTAATTCAGAATCTGAGGAACAGAAAATCAAGGATATTTTAAGGTAATCGGAATGATTTTGGTTTAATAAAGCTCTTGATATTTTATTTTTTATGTAATAAAGTGGCTATAAGAGTTATAATTTGATTAATTATTGATCAATTTTTTGAAAATAGTTGATTTTTAAGTTTCTTTTTTAACTTACTTTCGATTTAGCCAGCAGCCTATGAAGACAGAGGGATATTCCAGTCAGGAGCATTACGATGAGATGTTCACCAAAGAGGGTGAAATCAGACCTCATTACCGGGAGTTTTACCAGTTTTTGGAAAAGACTTCCTCCAAAAAAATGCATCAGCTACAATTTTCGGCCAACAAGACCCAAAAGGCCATGGGGATGACTTTCAATGTCTACCACGATAATCAGGGGTTGGAGAAAATCCTTCACCTAGATATCATTCCCCGAATTTTACCTAATTCGGATTGGAAAAAACTCGAAGCCGGGCTAAAGCAACGCGTTCATGCACTTAACCTATTCTTGCAAGACGTATACAACGATCAGAAGATTCTGAAAGACAAAGTCGTTCCTGCCGAACTGATCTTGGGTTCTAAGGATTACCTGCAGCCCTGCGTAGGACTTACCCCTCCCAAAGGCATTTGGTGCCATATCACGGGCACCGATTTGGTCAGGGATAAGGATGGGGAATATTACATTTTGGAAGATAACCTCAGATGCCCATCAGGAGTGAGTTACATGCTCGAAAGCCGCGAAATTATCAAGCGTGCTTACCCTCAGTTGTTCAATGACAAGGGGGTAATGCCGGTTTCGGATTATCCTGCCAAACTGCTCAAGATGCTTCAATTCCTTTCGAACAAGGCCAAGCCTGTAGTGGGAGTATTGACTCCCGGGATTTATAATTCGGCCTATTTTGAGCACTCTTACCTGGCACTACAGATGGGAGTGGAGCTGGTCAATGGGGTGGATTTGCTGGTAAAAGACAAAAAAGTCTACATGCAGACCACCAAAGGGTTGGCGCAGATCGATGTGATCTATCGAAGAATCGACGACTCATTTTTGGATCCACTCACATTTAATCCGCAATCCATGTTGGGTGTACCTGGGATATTTGAAGCGTATAAAGCGGGAAATATAGCCTTCGCTAATGCCCCAGGTACCGGAGTCGCAGATGACAAGGCAGTCTATGCCTATGTGCCCCGGATCATCAAATACTACCTTGGTGAAGAGCCGATTTTGAATAATGTGCCTACTTACCTCTGCCGGGAAGAAAAGGACCTTGCCTATGTGTTGGAGCATATTGATGAGTTGGTCGTCAAAGAAACCAATGCTGCGGGAGGCTATGGAATGTTGATCGGGCCCAAATCGACCAAGGAAGAACATGATCGGTTTAGAAAATTGATCAAGGATAATCCAGACAATTACATCGCACAACCTACCCTTTCACTCTCTACAGTTCCTTGTCTGACAGATAGTGGCATTGCTGGAAGGCATGTCGATTTGAGACCTTACATCCTGTATGGAGAAGAAATCGAAGTAATCCCCGGAGCCCTCACCCGAGTGGCGCTCAAAGAAGGCTCCTTGGTGGTCAATAGCTCACAAGGGGGCGGAAGCAAGGATACCTGGGTGTTGTACAATTAACTTGATCGATAATGCTTAGCAGAGTAGCAAACCATATTTACTGGCTCGGAAGATATTTGGAAAGAGCCGAAAACTACGCCCGATTCATTGACGTGAACTTTAACCTCATGCAGGATCTGCCTGTTGATCTCAAGGAGCAATGGCAGCCTTTGGTAGCTGCTACGGGAGATTTGGACCTTTACCTGAAAAAATACGAAGGCTATGAGCGTCATCAGGTGATGTATTTCCTGGCCTTTGATCTGGATAATCCTAACTGCATGCTATCGGCTGTCAATCGTGCGAGAGAAAATGCACGCATCATCCGAGAAAACCTGAGCAAAGAAACCTGGGAAAAAGTCAACGAACTCTACTACATGCTGCAAAGTGGCTTGGAGAAAAAGGTCTGGAAAAGGAAGATCCGAGGCAGTTTTTCGAAACTGTCAAAAATCAAATCCTGCTGATCTATGGACTCGCAGACGCTACGGTAGCGAGGACGGAAGGCTGGTATTTCCGACAGCTTGGGCAACTGCTGGAGCGGGCCGATAAGACCTCCCGCATCCTGGATGTCAAGTACCACATCCTCTTACCGTCTCCGATTGAGGTTGGTTCACCTTTGGATTTTCTCCACTGGATGGCTTTGCTCAAGTCTGTGACTGGCTTCAATACCTACCGAAGGCTTTATGGCAATATTGATCCATCCGGTGTGGTGGAGTTTTTGGTGCTCAATAAGTATTTCCCCCGCTCAATCTATTATTGTCTCAAAGAAGCTGAGCGCTGCCTTCACAATATTTCGGGACATGCGACAGACGGTTTTAAAAATTCAGCAGAAAAAGCAATCGGAGAGATGCGTTCCCGCTTAGAATATTCAGATGTCGATGATATAATTTCTGTAGGCCTTCATGAATATTTGGATGCACTACAACTAAAAATCAACCATATTTCCGACCTGATTGATTCCAATTACTTCCGTCTGAAAGACAACTTCATTTCCTAACTCCTGACTACGATCGCATGACCTTTTGCCTGGGTATAAAAACCAAACAAGGAATCGTGGGGCTGTCTGACACCCGGATTACCTCCGGTAATGAGACGACTTCTTCCAAAAAAGTATTTACCGTCAACCGGAACAAGCATTCCTTTTTTATCATGACCTCAGGCTTGAGATCCGTAAGAGACAAGGCTATTACCTATTTTTCTGAAGTGATCGCCCGGCAGGACGATTCCTTTACCAAGCTTTACCAAGCAGTCAATGAGTTTGGCAATCAAGTGAAAGTCGTAGCCAAGGAAGACAAGGTTTACCTCGAAGAGGCAGGATTTAATTTCAACCTATTCTCCATCATTGGCGGACAGCTTGAAGACGATGTGGAGCCAAAGCTCTACCTGCTCTATCCTC
>CALRKH020000238.1:0-3107 GCA_943367855.1 Asaia bogorensis
GCCTCACCCCTATTGGCAGAGTAGTGTCTTGTGCGGTAGCTGGTGTCGAACCGAGGCTCATGGGCATTGGTCCTGTAGCTGCTATTCCAAAGGCTTTGCAGCAGGCAGGTTTGCAGCTGGGCGATATTGATTTGGTAGAATTGAATGAAGCCTTTGCCTCACAGTCGCTGGCAGTGATTCGTGAGGTTGGTTTGAACCCCGACATTGTAAACATTAATGGTGGCGCCATTGCATTGGGCCATCCGTTGGGTTGTACCGGTGCCAAGCTCACCATTCAAACCCTGCACGATTTGAAGCGCCTCAATAAAAAATACAGCATGGTAACGGCCTGTGTAGGTGGCGGCCAGGGTATTGCAGGGGTGATTGAGCGGTTGTAAGCACAATTTTTATATGCTATAAAGAAAATCGCTGTCGTATTGATGACAGCGATTTTCTTTTGCTAATACTAAATCAAAAAGGCTACCAAATTGGTAGCCTTTTGTATGTGCAGTAAGCTTATTGCTTTTGCATTTGTAGCAGGTAGTTACCCCAATCGCCACCACCCTTTTGGTTAAAGCGAAGAGATACAGAAAATCGAAAAATCTTTCTATAAAACAAGTTTTCATGAATTATTTTTAAATTCAAAGGAAAAATGAAAAAGACCTTAATCACTCTTTTAATCTCCTCCCTCTTAGTTATTGGCAACCCCACAAAGAATATGGCTATTGCTAATATTGAAACCAAAAGCATTTTTTTTGCGTGTAATTCTCTTTTAATAAACAATAACGGGAGTTCTGGTAGTTGTTACATTAAAGCAATTTTTTACAGAGATCGGTTCAATATGTTAGTGAGGAAAATGCTCAATCTCGGTCTAGGAGATCAAGCAATTGAATATTGTTTTAAGACAGACCAAACACTCACCGTTATTGTTGAAGACCAGGATTTCTTTAGAATCTTTGCGACCGACGGAGCAGGAAATATAGTTAGTAATATAAGGTATTCTACACCAGGTGTTACTACTTATGAACTAACCATCAATACTCCATGGAACTGTGAAATAAAACTTGAATGAGTAGCAGAAAACAATAAAAAAGCCGATACAAATTGTATCGGCTTTTTTATTGTTTTGAGACTCTTAAATCTTTTTAGCTCTGAATCTATAAGTTCCCTGTCCCTGACTTTGCGTCAAGAGAAGAGAAATAGAACCTGAACATGAGAAAACCCAGTTAGAAGTACCAGAAGACGTAACTGTCATTCCTAACAATCCAAATTGAGCGTAATCTCCATACACCTGAGTTTTTACAGAAGCACTACCTGTAGCTGGTACAATATCTACAGTAAAAGCTTTCCTGTTTTGTGCTCCGTAAAAGTCACTCGGATACACAATCATGGAAATGCTATTAGCTGTTGCAGCTGTTACGGTTATTTCTTCACCCGGAACATAATCGCCCCAACCATCTTCTTCTACGATAAATTGACCAGGGAAGCCTGCGGCTACAAAAGGACAAACGATAATTGCAGGAAAGGTCAATGCCATATTGTAGTTAGAGATAGCTTCGAAATCTCCACCTGTATTGGCGATGTCAAACACTTTTCCGTCCTTGGTAGTAATCTGGTTGTATAACATATACGTTTGACCAGGCTTCAAACCAGTAACAGGAATACCTAAAGCGGTAGCCATTTCTGTAGCTTTAGTAGTAAGCGTAGTTTCTCCACTATAAGGCACTTCTTTTACTTTCTTCCACTTGGTACGGTCTTTCACTTTTGAGGCGCCTTCCGTAACATAAATGGTAACCTTTTCGACGGGTGATCCTTTTTCTGCAACCACAATACTAACGGAAGTATTATTTAGGTCGCTGAAATTGAGCTGATCGTTCACAACACGCACTTTTGTGAGATAGGAGCCAATCCCGAGGTTGTTGAAATCGCCAATCTGCTTTACTTTTTCACAGGAGGCGAATCCCAATCCGGCAGCTACCAACATCCATATTGATAATCTTTTCATAGCTAACGTTTTTTTTATTTGATGAAACCAGCCGGGTTGTTGTCCCAGAACACTTTAGCACCTACAGAACTTTTCTGACTGGCGTTGAGGTTCAGGTTTACATAGTTGGCAGGATAGAACATAGAACGGGTAAATTCTCCTGGAGCAGATAAACGGGTCAACTGCATGTTTTCCGGCTTGCCTGTACGACGGTAGTTGTTGTATGCATCCAATCCGTTGCCCCACAATGCCAGGTACCATTCTTTTACAATAATGTTCAGTTTAGCAGAGTTATTGGTGGCAGCGTCATACAAGTCTAATACCTTAACAACGTAATCATCTATCCGCTGCTGGGTAGGTACTGCTGCTGCAGGTACTGCGAATCCGATAGTGGCAGGATAGCCAATTACTTTCGCCATTGACTTACGGATAGCACCTTCCAACAATGCCCGAGGGTCGCCGGCAGTACTCAGGGTAAGTGCAGCTTCAGCCTTTAGGAAATCGGTAAAGGCCGACTGCCAAATGGGCAAAATACCAGCACCACGACCACCGCGGGTCAGCGAAACAGAAGATCCCTGGTTAGCATCAAATTCGCCGCCTGCAGGATAAATACCCCAGGTTGTGCGCAGGTTAGCATCAGGTGGAATACCGCTGTTATCGCCATGATCACGACCCCAGAAACCTGAAGCAGAAATCAAACAGAATGGCATATTAGAAGGGTAATGAGCAGGTGGAGCAGCTGCTAAACATGATACGGCTGCTTCGTTAGCCTCACTAAAATTTGTTCTTTGGCGATATAGATAATAACGCAAACGAGGGTCAGAGTTATCCCTTCCTGGCTGGTTGTTGAACAAGCCTTTTTCTTCAGCTAATGCATACATGAACCAGGTACCAATATAATCACCAGCAGCACCAGAGGCATTGTAGTTGCCAGCATATGCCGGATGGCGGTTATCGGGGTTGGCATTACTGGTGCCGTACTTAAATTCAAAGTCGCTTGTTGTTGCATTAATCAGGTCATTTTCCGACAACAATGCATCAATTTTAGCTTTTGCAGTATTGTCTACCAAACGCTGGGTGAGGTAAGCACGAAGCAATAAGGTTTTGGCAGTTGTTCTCCAACGGCCAGCACCAGTAGCATTGG
>CALRKH020000239.1:0-3098 GCA_943367855.1 Asaia bogorensis
ATTTGAAAAGGCGGTGGAGCTAGTCAATTCCAGATTTGTCGCTGAACTTGGCTGGGAGACTGATTCAGAGGCAGTTTGGGAATTTATGCGATTGATTTATCGGAAATTTCTAGATTGATCAGAAATACTCATTAAACTAAAAAGCGGAAGGGGACTTCCGCTTTTTTATTTGTCTCAATTTCAGTCTTGCCTCGGTTAACTGATTCTACCTAATTGGGTAGCTCTGGAAGAATCGAATTTGATGAAAATGAAAAGTAACACCGTAAATGACCAAAGAGAAGAACCTCCATAGCTGAAAAACGGCAAAGGAATACCCACTACAGGAAACAAGCCGATGGTCATGGCGATATTGATCATGAAGTGGAAAAGCAAAATAGAAACCACTCCATAGCCATAGATTCTCGAAAATCGGGTCTTTTGCCGCTCAGCCATGATGACCAAGCGATAAAGCAAGCCGGAAAAGAGCCCAATCACCACCAAGCTGCCTACCCATCCAAATTCTTCTCCGAGAGTACAGAAAATAAAATCCGTGTGCTGTTCCGGTACAAAGTCAAACTTGGTCTGCGTACCCTCCAGATATCCTTTTCCCAACAGGCCTCCTGATCCAATGGCGATTTTGGACTGTGTCACATTCCAGCCTACCCCAAGAGGATCCAAATCTGGATTGAAAAGTACCATGATTCTATTTTGCTGATGAGGAGGGAGCTTGGATACTACAAAATCAATCGAATAGATATAGGCGATCAGACCTATTGCAATCATAGAAAATACAACCGCACGTTGCCAAGATTTTCTTCCCAAAAAGATTAGCGCAGCTGTAATCAATACGATGGCACCCACTAGGTAGAGGTTATTTTCTATTCCCAACCCCAAGAGTGTGATCGCAATCATACCTAATCCCAAAACATAGTACCACTGAGGAAGGCCCTCTCTGTAAAACATGATCAAAAGCGAAAAATACACCATTGCAGTACCTGTATCCGGTTGCAAGAGGATCAATACCACGGGGATCAATAAAACCGTGAATGCGATGAGTTGGTATTGTTTTTTTGACAAGTCAAAGGTGGGTCGTTCCATCACTTTTGCCAAGGCCAATGCAGTGGCAAACTTTGCAAATTCCCCTGGCTGTATCCTGAATTCTCCAAATCCGATGGAAAGAATCTGTCCGTTTACTTCCTTACCCAAAACGGGTGTTACAATCAGGATCAGAAGAAAAGTGATGTAAATGACCAAGGAGAGGTTTTCAAAAAATCGATAATCCGCTACCATGATGATCATTATCAATCCCACAGCGACCCCGATTCTGACAAGTTGTTTTCCGGAGTTGATCGAAAGATCAAAAATACTTTGGTCCAATTGACTGTCATAAACCGTCGCATAGATGTTGAACCAGCCGATGAGGACCAAGGCAAAATAGATCGAGACGGCTATCCAATCTACTCGGTTGATATGAATGTCTGACTCTTTCATTTAATAGATAAAGTTTCCTGCTAGGACATATTCCTGAAGCTCAGGTCTGGTGATTTCGCCCTTGATGTATTTTTCGATCATGAGAGATGCTGTACTTGCAGCGGCTCTTCCTCCCCAGCCTGCATTTTCCACGTAAACTGCAATTGCGATTTTTGGATCATCTTTGGGTGCAAAGGCAATAAATACCGAGTGGTCTTCGCCGTGAGGATTTTGTGCAGTTCCTGTTTTACCAGCAATAACCAAATCCTTGATCACCGCTCTATTTGCAGTGCCATAAAGCGCTTCCGCCATGGCATCTTGAATGAGGTTAAAGTGATGCGCGTCGATCCCTACTTCGTGTTTGATCTGAAACTTGCCTGGAATCTGACTTGGGTCTCCGTCGATTGCCTTCACCAAATGAGGGGTGTAATAGTATCCCTTATTGGCAAAAATGGCTGCCAGATTAGCCATCTGTAGAGGCGTTACCTGCATTTCTCCCTGTCCAATAGAAAGTGAGTAGATGGTCGAATATTTCCATCTTCCTGATCCGTACACACGGTCATAAAGCTTACTGGAAGGAATATCACCCCCTTTTTCTCCATAAATATCCATTCCGAGAGGACTGCCCAATCCAAATTTCAGCACTTTTTCTCTCCAGGAATTTAGGCCGATTTCTGTGTCTTTGAAGGTATTGGTGGACACCTCTTGGTTGATGATTTGCCTGAATGCCTGATGGTAGTAGGGATTGCAAGAATTACGGATGGCACCAAAAAGATCCACAGGGCTGGGATGATTGTGACAAGCGACCAGTGATCTGTTGCAGGGGAATGTCGAACTGGGAGTCAAAATGCCTTCTTGAAGACCGATCAAACTCTGAACGATTTTAAAGATGGAACCAGGAGGATAGGTAGCCATGATTGGCCGGTTAAACAAAGGCTTGGAATTGTCATTGTTCAGCCTTCGGTACGTTTTGCTAAACTCTGCTCCGGTCAGTTCATTTGGATCATAAAAAGGCGCGGAGATCATGGCTAGTATTTCTCCGGTTTTTGGCTCGATCGCCACGACCGAACCTGTTTTTCCGTTCATCAGCATCTCCCCGTAGCGTTGAAGCTCAAGGTCAATGGTGGAGGTGATATTTTTTCCAGCCACAGATGCGGTATCGTATTCACCGTCTTTGAAAGGACCTTTGTCAATCCCACGGACGTTGACCATTTTATATTTTACACCTTTTTTGCCTCTTAGCTCATTCTCGTAATACTTCTCGAGTCCACTAAGGCCTACATAATCGCCTTGGCTGTAGTATTTTAAGGTGTCTTTTTCTAGTTGGGAAGAATTAATCTCACCGATATATCCCAATGCATGCGAAGCCGAGGGTAGGGGGTAAGACCTGACAGACCTCGTCATAATGAACAATCCCGGATAATCCACCAAGAAATCCTGAATTCTGGCAAAATCAGTCGTAGAGATCTGCTTAATCAAAGGGGTTGGTTTGACGGATGAGTATTTTTTTGCGGCGGTGTATCCCTCGATTAGTTCTTCTTTACTGATTTTAAAAAGCTGGCAAAACTGTGTAGTATCCTGAATTTTAAATTCTTTAGGAACTATCATTAGGTCAAAAATCGGATTGTTAAAGACCATGAGTTTTCCAT
>CALRKH020000240.1:0-3096 GCA_943367855.1 Asaia bogorensis
CATTGGGAAAAAGCTTAGAGGCAGCTGCTAGGTTGTTGCTATCCACATCGCAGAGTGCAGTGACATCTACCAAAGCGTGGGAAGAAATAGCTTTAAGATCCTCAAAACCCATATTTCCTACGCCAATATGCGCAGTTCGGAGTCTACCATTTGCTTGGATACTAGCCAATGCAGCAGGTGCCAAGGCCAATCCAGCTATTCCTAGTGCTGACTTTTTCAAAAAGTCCCTTCGGTCTAAGACCTGATAATTCTTACTCATGATATTGATGTTTTAGTATTAGGGAGTTTATAATTCTTTGATTCGGATATTCTTAAATCGGACCACATCTCCATGGCCCAAAAAGCCGATATGACCAGAACTTCGCTGCAATCCGGGATGGTCCTTTTTATCCAAGGTGCCATTTTTGCTTGCTTCCAGATAGTCGCCTTCCATGATGACCGTCCCGTTGAGAATGATCTTGATCTTTGGATGCTCGACGATGACTTCTTGCTGATTCCACTCACCGGTTGGCTTAAGGAAACCGCGTTTCGCGGCAATCACACCATAGACCGAACCGTGGTATTGGTAGGTTTCCAATTTGGAATACTTTTCATGTTCACTGTCCAAGATCTGAAGTTCTTTGCCCACATAGGCTGCATCACCTTCAAGTGGCGCATGAATTCCCAAGCCATTGTTTGCACCGGGGGTAAGCTGAAACTCAAATCGAAGGTTAAAATTACCGTACTCTTTTTCGGTGTAGAGATTACCACCTCCCCCACCTTTGGGTTCGATGACGATCATGCCATCTTTTGCCTGATAGGACTCCTTATTTCCCACCCAGCCGTCTAGATTTTTACCGTTAAAAAGGGGAGTGAATCCTTTTTCTGCTTTTTGTGCCATCGCTGTAAAGCAGAGCGAAAAAGCGAAAAGAAGAAAACCAAATGAGCAAAAAACTTTGAGTTGCATTTTATTTCGGGTTTAGAAACTAGAGATATACAAATCTATCGGACAAATCGACTTTTCATGGGATTTTCTTTCAAAATCCTAGATGCTTATTTGATTGGAGATTTTAGGGAGAAATTGAACTTGAATTGAAGAATAGTCCTGCTATTCTGAATTCATACTCTTGTTCTTTTCAAATCAGAAATCCTTGATCTGAAGAAGAAAAGAGTTTGATCAACTAGGTATAGCATAGAATTAATCAAATCTATCGGCAAGAAATGAAAAACGCGACTTCATTTAAGCTATTTTTGCCGATAACGGCAAGAAAAAAAGGCAAATGAATTATTTATCAGTAGCATCCTTTGCCCAGAAATGGGGTGTTCCCGAAAGAACTGTGCGGAATTACTGCGCCCTTGGAAAGATTAAAGGTGCTTTTCTTATCGGCAAAACTTGGAATATACCAGAGGATGCAACTATTCCACAAAAGAAAAACAAGTCTGTTTCCTATAAAAGGAATCCCTTGCTTCATCAGCTCCAAGAACAAAAAAAGATGAAGCTTAAAGGAGGCATTTATCACCGAACCCAAATCGAACTGACCTATAATTCCAACCGGATAGAAGGAAGTAAACTTGGCCAAGATCAGACACGATTGATTTTCGAGACCAATACCATCGGGGAATTCAAAGGAATAATCAATGTCGACGACATCATCGAAACGACCAATCACTTCAGATGCATCGATTTTATCATAGAAAAAGCAACTGCTAAACTTTCTGAAAAACTGATCAAAGAGATCCATTTCCTGCTCAAATCAGGAACCTCTGACAGCGCAAAAGACTGGTTCAATGTGGGGGAATATAAAAAACTACCTAATGAGGTGAGAGGAAATGAGACTACCCCACCTGATGCTGTAGCACTCGAAATGGAGTCTTTGCTTACAAACTATCACATCAAAGAGCACAAAACACTTGAGGATATTTTGGATTTTCATCATCAATTTGAGCTGATCCATCCATTTCAAGAAGGAAATGGTCGGGTGGGAAGACTGATTATGTTTAAGGAATGCCTCGCAAATGACATCGTCCCCTTTATCATCGGAGACGATATCAAGTTCTTTTACTACAGAGGCTTACAGGAATGGGGCAAAGTCAACGAATACTTGATAGATACCTGCCTATCAGCTCAGGATAATTACAAAAATCTCCTGAAGTACTTCCAAATAGACTTTTGAACTGAGCTCCTACTTTTTCACTCCCCAACATCCTAACTCCCATCTTTCCACTCTATCGCCCCCTACTTACTATCTCCAAACAGTTTGACCTCCATACTTACCAACACCCATACCCCCTAACTCCCAAACCCCCAACTTCCTAACTCCCTTCCTTCTGTCTTCGGTCTTCCTGCTTTTATTCATCCTTAAGCACCTTGGAGGGATTGGTTTGGGCCGCTTGGTAGGAATGAAGTCCTACAATCAACAAGCAAAGCAAGAGCACTCCAAACCCGGCTAGGCCAAACAAACCAAAAGGCATTTCCATCCGATAGGTAAATCCTTGTAGCCAGTCTTTTAGAAAGTAATAGGCTGGATAGACCGCCAAAGCAAAAGAAACAAGTACAAGTAGAATGTATTCTTTGGAAATCAAACCCAATATCTGAAGCACCGAAGCCCCAAGTACCTTGCGGATACTGATCTCTTTGGTACGCTGCGCAATGGTGTAGGAAGACAATCCAAACAATCCCATCGCAGAGATCAGGATGGCAAGAAATGTAGCTGCAGTCAGTACGTTTTTGATTCGCAGGTCTTCTTGGTAGAACTCTCCAATCGCCTCATCCAAGAAGTGAAACTCTTCGCTTTCGTAAGGATATACTTCCTTGTACCTGCTCTCCAAAGCCAGTTTGGCTTGGGCTAGGTTTTGTCCGGGTGCTAGCTTTACAGAGATGGTCTGGAAAAACTTGGAGTTGTACGTCATCAACAGGGGACGGATTTCTTCCCGAAGACTACGGGAGTGAAAGTTTCCAATCACGCCTACGATTTTTCGCTCAGCTCCACCAAATCGGATCGTCTGATTAAGTGCGGAAGAAGCATCAGGATATCCCGCTTCCTTAAGAAAATTTTCATTGACTAAGATCTCATCTTCCCTATTGCTTGCTTTCTTTCCTGCCAAAAGAGGAATCCC
>CALRKH020000241.1:0-3077 GCA_943367855.1 Asaia bogorensis
TAAGTAATCAATCTATCTATAACAATAACCCCTAATTACTATGCTTAAAAAGTTTTACACTTACCTCTCGGTGGTGTTGATGCTGATGCTTAGCACTGGATTTGTGCAAGCGCAAGACGTGCAGGTGAGCGGGACCGTATTGGATGAAACGGGCGTTCCCCTTCCAGGCGTCTCAATTCTCCTAAAGGGTACCACACGAGGCACCACGACCGATTTGGATGGAAAGTATTCTATCGCCGCTCCTGGATCGGGAGTTTTGGTTTTCTCTTTTATTGGTTATACCAATATCGAGGAAACAGTAGGAAGCAGAACTAAAATCGACATTACCCTCAATCCAGACGTTGCCAATCTGGAAGAAGTAGTGGTCGTCGGTTATGGTACGCAAAAGAAAAGTCAGCTGACAGGTGCTATCTCCTCAGTAGGGAATAAGGAAATCCAGGAACTGCCTATCACGGATGCCCGTCAGGCCCTTCAGGGTCGTGCAGCGGGTGTGGACGTGGTTCAGCCTGGATCTAAGCCTGGTTCTGCACCACAAGTTCGTATCCGTGGTCGTCGTTCGTTCAATGCATCCAACGAACCACTTTATGTGATCGACGGAATCCCAACAGTCGGCGGGTTGGAAGACATCAACCCACAAGACATCACTTCTATGGAAGTTTTGAAAGATGCATCAGCTACGGCAATCTACGGATCAAGAGGTTCCAACGGGGTTGTCCTGATCACTACAAAACGTGGTGGGGCAGGTAAAACTGTGGTATCCCTTGACTCTTATTATGGAGTAGCTAATGAACTTGGAAGAATCGAAGTATTTGACGGTCCTGCCTTTGCAGAATTCAAAAGAGAATCGAGAAGAGCTGTTGGCAACTATCCAGAAGGACCAGCCACTGAGGAAGCTGACAAAAGAATCTTTGAGCCTGTAGAATTGGAAAGTATCGCCCTTGGAAGAAGTACAGACTACGTAGCTGGATTGATGCGTCAGGGAAATATTCAAAGCCATCAGGTAGGAGTATCAGGAGGAAATGACAAAACGACCTTCTTCGTTTCTGGTAACTATTTCAAAGATGTGGGTGTAATTAAAAATCAGGATTTCTCTCGTTACACCTTCCGAATCAATTTGGATCATAAGATTACCAAAAAAGTAAGCATTGGTACTTCTACGCTCTTTACAATGAGTGAAAGAAATGGTGAAAACTTCAACCCAATCGGGGGTGCATTGCAGGAAAACCCGCTTGGAAAGCCATTTGATGACAATGGAAACATCATTTTCCAACCTACCTCTGACGGCTTGAGAACCAACCCTTTTGCAGAAGTAGTACCGGGTGCTATTGTAGATGAGACATTCAGAACCAGAATTTTCAATAGCATTTACCTAAACTGGGAAATCGCAAAAGGCTTGACTTATAGAGTCAACTTTGGTCCTGATTACACAGTAAGACGTACTGGTAGATTTACTGGTTCTCAAACTAATGACAGAAGAGGTGGTGATGCGACAGGTAGTGTGGATGACAGATTCCAATTCAACTACACCTTGGAAAATATCTTGAATTATTCCAAGACCTTCAATTCAGTACACAATTTGAATTTTACTGCATTACAATCCTTTCAGCAGGATCGTTTTGAGCAATCCACCATCAGCGTTTTGGGTATTCCTGCTCCTTCTCAGTTGTATCATAGATTGGGTGATGCCTCTCAGATTACCGGTGCAAACACCAACTTGGTAGAATGGGCTTTGCTTTCCTACATGGGACGTGTGAATTACGATTACAAAGGCAAATTCTTATTGACAGCCTCTGTAAGAGCTGATGGTAGCTCTCGATTTGGTGCCAATAATAAGTTTGGATTCTTCCCATCAGCAGCATTTGGTTGGAATATGCATCAGGAAGAGTTTTTGAAAAACTCCTCTTTCGTAGACCAGTTGAAATTCAGAGTTAGCTATGGTTCTATCGGTAACCAAGCAATTACCCCTTATCAGACGCAAGCCCTATTGGCAAGAACTGCCTACGCATGGGATAACACTGCTGCTTTCGGATACAGGCCAAATTCAATCGGTAACCCAGATTTGAGATGGGAGACTTCTACCACATTCAACACTGGTTTTGACTTCTCAATCTTCAAAAACAGAGTGTTTGGTTCTATTGAATACTATGTAACTAACACATCTGACCTTTTGGCACCTCAACCACTACCAAACTCTACTGGTTTCGGAGGATTTATCACCAATATCGGAGAGACACAAAACAGAGGTATAGAATTGTCCCTCTCCACTTTGAACATTGAAAGAGGTGAGTTCAGCTGGTCAACAGATATGATTTTCACCAGAAACAGAGAAGAAATCATCTCACTTCCAAACGGTGATGACATCGCTGCGGGTCGTTTTATCGGACAACCTCTGACGGTATTCTTTGATCTGAAGAAAATTGGTATCTGGCAGACTTCAGAAAAAGACTTGGCTGCCACCTTCAGTGATAGAGTAGGTGAAATCAAAGTTCAAGACACCAATGGAGATAACAGAATCAACTCTTTGGATCGAGTAGTACTGGGCTCTGCTGTACCTGATTTTTCACTAGGTATGACCAATAGATTCGCTTACAAAGGATTTGATGTTTCATTCTTCTTGTTTGGAAGATTTGGATCCATGATCAGATCTGCATTCCATGATAACTTCAATTTGCTTTTCGGAAGATATAACAACCTCGCTGTTGATTACTGGACTCCAAATAATCCAACCAATTTGTATCCAAGACCAAATCAAAATCAGGAATTTCCAAAGTACAGAACCTCTATGTCCTACTTTGATGGAACCTTTATCAAGGTTAGAAATATCAATTTTGGGTACAACTTTGATGATACAATCGCTAAGAAAATCGGTTTAACTAGCTTGAGACTTTACTCAAGTATTCAAAATCCATTCATCTTTTCCGAATACAGAAGAGTTCACAAAGGAATTGATCCTGAAACCTTTATCGACGGTGAACAAGGTGTAGAAGGTGGTGTAATCAACGCAAACATTGCTCCTCCTGTGGTTCAATACACCTTTGGTATTAGTGCTAAATTTTAATCCTAAGCATGAAAACAAT
>CALRKH020000242.1:0-3076 GCA_943367855.1 Asaia bogorensis
CCTCTTTCGCTTTATCTTGGTCATATTCACATATAGAGGTGAGAGAATCTGATTCGGCAAGGCCTTTTGTAGGATAGATGTAGCCAAAATCTTCCTCAAACTTTTTGTTCCAGAAGGTATGTCTGCCGTTTAGATCCGTACGGATGACGTAGTTCGTTTGGGATTCAAGCAGGCTTCGAAGTCGGTTTTCACTCTCAACCAGTTGGTCTTCCGCTTTCTTCCGATCAGAAATATTGATCCCCATGCATTGGATTTCTGAGGGTGTTCCCCGTTCATCCAGCAGTGCCACAAATTCCCAAAGCGTAGTAATGATGCTACCGTCTCTGCTCGGTTTGTCAAGCTCAACGGGGAAGATTTCGCCAGGAAATTCGATACACTTCTGTACCACTTCAAAGGTTTTACCGTGGTGGTAGTCACAGATGGATTGGAGTGCATTGCCATGATCCAGTCCATCGGTCCCGTACAGCCAGCCAAATTCTTCTTCGAATTTCTCGTTCCAGTAGGTATGATTTCCCAGAAGGTCAGTTCTTAAGACATAGCTCGTCTGAGAATTAAGCAGGTTTTTGAGTTGTCTCTCATTTCTCTGGGATTCCGAAAGGTTCTTCCTTGACTCAAAATGCTGCCCAAGTACATTTGCAATCGTCTGGATCAGGGTATACTCTTCCTCCAAAAACTTTTTGTTTTCAGGAATAAATACTTCCAGTTTCCCTGCCTCATTACCGTTGATGAAGATTTTTTCACGGATCAGTTGGGTACTCTCGGTGAACGGGGAGGAGATAAACTCTTTGTCTTCGAAGCAGATTCTGGCCGAGGTTTCAGAGGTTTCAAAAAAGCCACCTGGGATGATATCAACTACTTTTTTTAGAATTTCTCTTTCTTTAAGCCCACCCTCGATCGTAAGACGGGTGACCTCATAGATGGTGTTGAATTCTTTTACCCGCTCTTTGAGTTGGCGCTCACTGATAAGACGATGGGATACGTTGGCTAAAATCCCGGTAAAAATTTTAAGCAGGTTAAATTCATTATCCGAATAGTGATGCTTCTTTTTGACTGAATCCAAACCGACGAAACCGATGCACTCCTGTTGATTCATGATCGGCATGGCCAATATGCTTTTGATCCCCTGAGGTTCGAGGATTTGTCTGCTGGTTTCCTCGACGCCTAGGGCCATCACGTCCTCGATGTACATCATTTCTCCCTTCAGGTGTTTTGAAGTCCATTCTTCGAGGCCTTCGAGGGAGGTGTCTTGTAGGTGCTCGATCTGTGGCTCGATGCCAGGTGCGCACCACTCATAAGTGTTTTTTGTGGTGTGTTTTTCCCAATCGTATTCAAAAATGTACATTCGATCAGCATCCACAAACTCTCCAAGTTTCTTAATGGAAAGCTGTATGGTTTCGTGGAGTTCATCTTCCGAAATATTGATGTACGTGGTGGAGGTATGCACCATGAGCTCAAGTAACTCAGATTGAGATTTGAGCTTCTGTTCTGCTTCTACCTGCTCTGTGATGTCTGTGAATGTAGCAAAGACTTGGTGGGGATGTTTCTCTCCAGGTTTGAATTCAGGAACCGCATTAAGGGAAATCCACTTGTATTTTTTTAAGGATGGGTTGAAAAGACCCATGATTTCATTCATCACCGGTTTCCCAGTCCTCAATGCCACTAGGGTAGGGTGTTCTTCTATGGGGTAAACTGAGCCGTCAGGGTAGATGATATGGTGATCAGGTTCTAAGGGTTGGTACCCCTGAATCTGCTCCAGAGTCACTCCCATGATTTTTTCTGCAGCTTGATTCATCAGAATCGGCATCCCGATTGCGTCTTCATAAATCACACCCTCGGGCATGGTGTTGAAGAGAATATCAAAGGAAACCTCTGCTTTTTTCGGGGTAAGTTTTACAGAGAAGCCTCCCTTGATCTTTTGAAAGTGATGAATCAGCTGTTCGGATGTTTCTTTTTCCAACTCGATTTTAGAAGGATCTGAAAGGAAATCTTCCCATTTCGGTCCGCTCAGTTCGGGGAAAACATCGATGTAGTTTTGGCTTTGGTCTAATTTTTTCTCCTTAAAAATTGCTTCCGCTGCATGGTTCTTGCCAATGATTTTAAGCGCTGAGTCCAGAAAAAGAATGGCCTCTTGAAGCTGATTAAATGCAGAAGTAAGGAGTTGGAAATTCTCTTCGCTTGGTTTTTGAAAAGGCATACCAGGTATCTTATTTAGATGCTTTTGACTTAAAGCAAAAGTAAACTTACCATCCGTCTAAATCGACTGTAGAAAGGACTTGGGTGCTAGATCTACTACAATTCTATTGATTTGGCGAATTCAGATTAATAGTACTAAAAAACAACGGTAAATAGTACATGAACAGGATTTAATTAGGGGTCCAAATACTTTTTTGTAATGAAAAGGATAAAAAAATATATGAATTGTATTTCTGTGTTTTTTAAGGATGATGATCAATAGATAATAATTAGGCGAAAAAATTAGCCCCCGATTCTTTGTAAAATCGGGGGCTCTAATCTTTAATCCACCAACCAAAGGTAGTCCTCGTAGCCGGCCTCTTTCATTTTTGATTTGGGTATGAATTTCATGGCTGCCGAGTTCATGCAATACCTCAAGCTTGTCGGTTCGGGTCCGTCATAGAACACGTGTCCAACATGGCTTTTGCCATACTTGCTTCGGACTTCTACGCGAGTCATGCCCAGGGTTCTGTCGATTGGCTTTTCCAAGGCACGAGCGTCAATCGGCTTTACAAAGCTTGGCCATCCGGAGCCTGATTCGTATTTATCTTTTGAGCTAAAAAGTGGCGCTCCAGAAACGATGCATACATAGAGACCTGATTCCTTGTTTCCATTGTACTCGTTATTGTAAGCATATTCGGTCGCGTCCTCCATCGTCACCTCGTATTGTAACGGAGTGAGGGATTTTTTCAGTTCAGCTTTGGATTTGGCAGGATAGGTGCCTTCGTTGATGTCTGGCCAGTTGGTCTTGATGCATTCTTGACGGCCGCTTCCGATTTTATAGGCCATGTATTCTTCGGGAGACTTTTTATAGTAATCCTGGTGGTATTCTTCAGCGGGGTAG
>CALRKH020000243.1:0-3060 GCA_943367855.1 Asaia bogorensis
ACCACTCACAGGAGTGAAAAGCTCAGAAGTAATGAAGTTTATGGTTTCCGGAGGTGTTTCACCCTTGGATCATTAATTACATTTCATGTGACTTAGATGCCAAATTGGCCCAGATGGTGCTCAAAATGCTTGGTGTGGAATTTATCCCATTCATTAAAAGTCAGTCTTCCAAACCTGGGGTGGGTGGTAGTCAAGAATTCATTTTCGCCGAATGTGGCGTGATAGTCTGCAATACTTTTTAAAAGTTCTTCCTTTGCTGATTCCAAATTCGGAAATCTCAAATCCATTAATTGATCAAGACCTGGAGCTTTTACTCCTCTAGGAAAAAGAATATCAGAATGGATTAATGCCTGTTTTTGAGCGAGCTGTTTTTCATTAGGTTCAAAATCTGGAATTTTGACTCTGCCATACGATAGTTTCACAGTTAGAATTAAATGCTCAATCATGTGCTGTGCTGTCATAATCCCAAACTGAGCTGGGGAGTCCACTTTAAGCTTTTCTATTCGAGTTTGGATGTTTTGTAGGTTCATTGATTTTGCTGTGTTAGGTGATAAAAAAAGCGCTTGATACTATCAAACGCCTTTTCTCCATTTTACGAACTCTAGAAAATTAAATTAACTGCCACACATTTCGCATCCTTCTGGATTATCGAGTGAGCATGCGATTGCATCTTGCTTTTGATTTTTTGCGCTTTCGAGGTCAACTGCTTTCTCAACTTTTGGCTCTAGAGCTGACTTGTCTAGCGTAAATTTGATAGCGGCAGTAGCTGCTTGTGATCTCAAGTAATACATCCCTGTTTTCAATCCTTTTTTCCATGCGTAGAAATGCATGGAGGTAAGTTTACCAAAGTTTGGATCCTGCATAAATATGTTCATGCTTTGAGATTGGCAGATGTAAGCGCCTCTATCTGCAGCCATATCAATGATCACTTTTTGAGAAATTTCCCAAACCGTTTTATAGAGATCTTTGATGTTTTGAGGAATACCAGGTACGTTTTGTACTGAACCATTTGTGGAGATCAGACGATTTCTCATGTTGTCATTCCACATGCCCAAGTCAATCAAGTCTTTCATCAGGTGCTTGTTGACCATGATAAATTCACCTGACAAGGTTCTTCTAGTGTAAAGATTAGAGGTGTAAGGCTCAAAACACTCATTGTTGCCAAGAATCTGTGAAGTAGAAGCCGTAGGCATAGGAGCCACCAAAAGAGAGTTTCTCATGCCATACTTTTTGATCTTCTCTTTCAGCTGATCCCAGTTCCATCGGCCTGACTTAGGAGTGACTCCCCACATGTCAAACTGAAGTATTCCTTTGGAAGCAGGGCTGCCCTCATAGGTTTCGTAGGTTCCTTGAGTTTTTGCCAATTCCATAGACGTCTCTGCGGCAGCAAAGTATATGGTTTCAAAAATGTCCTCATTTAGACCTCTTGCTTCTGCAGAATCAAACGGCATTCTGAGCATAATGAAAGCATCAGCCAATCCTTGAACGCCCAATCCAATAGGTCTGTGTCTGAAGTTTGACCTTCTTGCTTCTTCTACAGGATAGTAGTTGATGTCGATTACTTTGTTCAGGTTTCTAGTGGCAACTTTCGTGATTTCATAAAGCTTATTATGATCGAAGAAGAGCTTGCCATCAGGTCCTTCTGTTACATATTTTGGCAAGGCAATAGAAGCCAAATTACATACCGCTACTTCGTCAGGGGCTGTATATTCAATGATCTCTGTGCACAGGTTAGACGATTTAATGGTTCCCAAATTCTTTTGGTTTGACTTACCATTAGCGGCGTCCTTGTAAAGCATGTAAGGTGTTCCTGTCTCGATTTGAGATTCCAGTACTTCAAACCAAAGTTCTTGTGCCTTGATGGTTTCTCTGGCTCGCCCTTCGCGCTCGTATTTTTCATACAATCTCTCAAACTCTTCTCCATGGCAATCTGAAAGGCCTGGAGCTTCATTAGGACAGAAAAGTGACCATTCCTCGTTTCTCTCTACTCGCTTCATGAACAAGTCAGGAATCCATAGCGCATAGAACAAGTCTCTAGCACGCATTTCTTCCTTACCATGGTTTCGCTTCAACTCTAGGAAATCCTTGATGTCTGCATGCCATGGCTCCAAATAGATTGCAAAGCTTCCTTTTCTTTTACCGCCACCCTGATCCACGTAGCGAGCGGTCATATCAAAGTTTCGAAGCATTGGTACGATACCATTGGAGACGCCATTTGTTCCTTTGATATAGCTTCCTTTTGCTCTTACGTGGTGAATAGATAGACCAATTCCCCCCGCAGACTGCGAGATCTTAGCGCACTGCTTCAAAGTATCGTAAATACCATCAATGCTATCATCTTTCATCGTTAGAAGAAAGCAAGAAGAAAGCTGTGGCTTGGGCGTTCCAGCGTTAAAGAGGGTAGGAGTGGCATGTGTAAACCACTTTTCTGAAAGCAAATTATAAGTCTCAATAGCGGAATCGATATCTTCTTTATGGATACCCACCGCTACTCTCATCAGCATGTGCTGAGGTCTTTCTACCACTTTCCCATCTAATCTGATAAGATAACTTTTTTCAAGAGTTTTATAGCCGAAATAGTCATATCCAAAGTCGCGCTTGTAGTCGATCGCCTCATCGAGTCTTGCAGCGTGATTTTTAATTATTCCGTAAACTTCTGTATCAATGAGCTGTGCGTTTTCTCCTGTTTTAGGGTTCACGTAAGTATACAGTCTCTTCATGGTATTCGAGAAGGACTGACTTGTAGTTTTGTGAAGGTTTGAAATGGCAATTCTTGCTGCTAAAATCGCGTAGTCAGGATGTCTTACGGTAAGAGAGGCGCAAACTTCGGCGGCTAGATTATCCAGTTCCGTGGTTGTCACTCCATCATATAAGCCATCTATGACCTTTTTGGCCACCTCGATGGGCTGGATAAATTTTGGATCTAATTCGTAGCAAAGGTTTTCGATCCTTGCGGTGATTTTGTCGAATCGTACTGATTCTCTTCTTCCGTCTCTTTTGATTACTAGCATATTCAGGCGATTTTAGGATGGTTGGTGGTAGAAAAGTGGATATTAAAAG
>CALRKH020000244.1:0-3058 GCA_943367855.1 Asaia bogorensis
ACTATTGTTTGGTATGATCAATTAGAAGGTGGAAACCCTATTCAAGATCCAAGTCTGAGCAAAGTAGGTTCTGTTACATACTATGCACAATCGATTGGTTCTTCTTGCTCAAGCTTAGAAAGAACCCCTGTAACATTGACAATTTTGGCTGCACCGGTTGCGCCTGAAAGCGACGGAGATCAAACGATCTGCGAAGGAGAAGCGGCGTCAATCACAGCTAGTGCATCAGTTCCACAAGGCTTCAGCATTGTATGGTATACATCAGTGAGCGAAGGATCTGTGGTTGCGAATCCATCTCTAAGCACAGTTGGTACAGTGACCTACTATGCAGAGGCAGTAAATGTTGAAACAGGTTGCGTCAGTTTGACAAGAACTCCTGTAACCTTGACAATTTTGGCTGCACCAGTTGCGCCTATTAGCGGAGGAGATATTTTACAATGTCAAGTTAGTCCACTTCAGACTTTAACTGCTACTGCATCAGTTCCCCAAGGATTAAGCATCGTTTGGTACAATGCAGTTACTGGCGGAAGTGTAGTGGTTAATCCTATCTTAAATACTGTTGGTTCGGTAACCTACTATGCACAAGCGGTTAATAACCAAACAGGTTGCGTCAGTTTGACAAGAACTCCTGTAACCTTGACGATTTTGGCTGCACCAGTTGCTCCAGTTAGCGGAGGTAATCAAGTTGTTTGCGAATCCAATCAAGCTCAAAACCTAGTAGCATCAGCAACGGTTCCACAAGGATTCAGTATTGTATGGTACAATGCAGCAACAGGAGGAAATGTAGTGGCTAATCCTTCATTGAGCACAGTAGGAACTGTAACCTACTTTGCACAAGCGGTCAATAACCAAACAGGTTGTGTAAGCTTGAGTAGAACTCCTGTATCCTTGACAATTGTACAAGGTCCAACTCCTCCTGTGAGTGGTGGTGATCAAGTAGTTTGTGCGACTTTCCCAATACAGACTTTGACAGCTACGGCGACTGCTCCTGGAACCTTAGTTTGGTATAATGCCCCAGTAGGTGGTGATGTGGTTACTAATCCAATCCTTAACACAGTTGGTACCATAACTTACTATGCACAAACTGTTTCTGGTAGTTGTGCAAGCTTGGTAAGGACCCCTGTCACATTGACAATTCTTTCAGCGCCAGTAGCACCAATTAGCGGAGGAGATCAGGTATCATGTGAGAGTTCAGAGCAAAAAACCCTTACTGCTACCGCAAGTGCTCCAGCAGGGTTCAGTGTAGTTTGGTATAATGCGCCAGTTGGAGGTACAGTTGTACAGAATCCTTCCATAAATTCTGTAGGTACTGTCACTTACTACGCTGAGGCTATAAATAATGAAACCGGCTGTACCAGTAACAGTAGAACTGCTGTGACATTGACCATTTTCAATTGTGATATTTCATTGAGTAAGACATCTAACGTAACCTCAGTAGACGCTGCAGGTGATGTGATTACGTATACGTTGACGGTGACGAATACTGGTAACGTGACCTTGAGTAATGTAACGGTAGCGGATCCATTGACAGGTTTGAGCCAGAATGTGGGTACGTTGACACCGGGAGCGATCCAGACATTGACTACGACTTATACGGTGAGTCAGTCTGATGTAGACGGAGGAGAGGTATTGAATGTGGCGAGTGTAACGGCCCAGGGTCCAGATCAGACGACAGTTAGAGCAGAGGACGAAGCGTTGGTGACAGCGGTTCAGAATCCTGTGATTGATGTGGAGATTACCGACAATGAGGCGGATATCAGCGAGGATGGTCAGGAGATTGACTACACGATTACGGTGACCAATACGGGCAATGTAACGTTGACCAACGTGACGGTAGTGGACAGCAAGACTGGCACGGTGGTAAATGTGGGTACCTTGGCGCCGGGTGAGAGCAAGCAGGTGGAGACGGTGTACACGGTAACCCAGGAAGATGTAGACAGAGGCAGTGTGAGCAACGAGGCTACAGCGACGGGTGAGAGTCCGAACGAAGGGGATGACAATCCTACGGATATAGATGAGGTAACCACACCGATCGCACAGTTGCCATCGATAGTGATCGAGAAGAAGTCTGACAAGACGGAGATCTTCGGTGCTGGCGAGGTAGTGACCTATACGCTGACAGTGACCAACACGGGTAACGTGACCCTGACCGATGTGAAGGTATCGGATCCGTTGACAGGTTTGAGCCAGACAGTGGGCGTACTTGCCCCTGGCGCAACGGCAAGTTTTGAGACCGAGTATGTGGTGACCCTTGACGATATGGCGAAAGGCAGTGTGACCAACGTGGCTACGGTAGAGGCGACTACTCCTGAAGAGGAAAAAGTAAGTGATACAGACACGGTAACTGTAGGAGCGGGATCGAACGAGATCATAGCAAACGATGATTCATTCGGGGATTACTTCTCCAGATACGGAGGACCGATCGGTAATATTTTGGATAACGACAGACTGAACGGCGTACGTCCTGATGCGGAAGATGTGGACTTCGAATTCACGGAACTTGACGGCATCATCGGCTTGCTGATTGACGAGAGCGGGGAGTTGAGTTTGATTCCAGGCGTGAACGAGATCAGAGCCTACAGTCTGGAGTATATCCTGAGAGAGACAGTGAATCCGGGCAACAGTGATAATGCCTTGGTATTCTTCAGGATTTTGAACAACGATGCGGATTTGTCGATCAGCAAGACAGCCTTGTCCCAGGAAGTGTTTGAGGGCGATGTATTCGAGTACGAGCTGGTGGTAAGGAATGTGGGTCAGACCGATGCGACCGAAGTGGTTGTGGTTGATAACCTTCCTAGCGGAGTGACTTATGTGAGCCATTCGATTGCGGCCAATACGAGCGGGTCTCAGGTTGCAGCAACAGTGAGCGGCAGCAGTGTCAGGTTTGCGATCCCATTCATGGGCCCTGGAAGTGCAGTAACGATGAGAATCCGAGTGAAGGCAGGGGCTGCAGGCAGCGTGACTAACACGGCTGTGGTGAGCTCTTCAGAGGATGACATCAACCCTGCCGACAATACGGCCTCAGCGCAGTCACAGATCAAGCCGTTCAGGATTCCGA
>CALRKH020000245.1:0-3056 GCA_943367855.1 Asaia bogorensis
AGAAACCAACGCCTTGAATGAAGCTGGTTTTGCAGAAAAAATCGACGTTTCCCGTATTCAGGTGCAGCGTAATAATATCTACACTCAAGTGCAAAGAAGTCAGACTGCCCTAGAGATTAGCAAGCAAATCCTGAAAGTACAGATGGGAATGCCTTTGGAGTATGACTTGATTCTATCCGAAACACTAAGAGACTTGAACAAGGAAGAAGATTTGGCAAGACTCCTAGTTGAGGAAGGAACTGAGCGAATTGAAATTCAACAAATTTCGACCCAGTTGGAACTCACCGGATTGGATCTCAAAAACAATCATGCCCAGTATATGCCTAAAATCAACTTGGTGGGTAATGCCCGAAGAAATGGTGCAGGCAATGAGTGGGGGACAGTTTTTAGCAGTGACAATTGGTTTGGCAGCTCCTTGATTGGAGTCAGTATGAGCGTTCCGATTTTTGATGGATTTGCGAAAGCGGCCCGAATTCAAAAGAACCGAATTCAAATCAATCAGCTGGAAAATCAGCGGTTGTTCCTCAAGGAAAGCTTTAAAAATGAGCTCTACACTGCTAAAGCCAATCTCAAGAATGATCTAAGTATCCTGGATGTGCAGGAGGAAAATCTTAAGCTAGCCCAAGAGGTGTTTCAGATCGCTCGAATCAAATACAACGAAGGAATCGGTTCCAATCTGGAGGTAGTTGAGGCAGATGCTTCACTCATCGAAGCTGAAATTAATTACCTCGGAGCACTATACGACGGCCTTATTTCCAAAGTAAATCTTCAAAAAGCCCTGGGTCTGTTGAAGACCGATTTGACTAACTAAACCAACATTTTCAAAAAAAAACTTTAATCGGAAGGAATCGATTTCAAATCCTTAAAAATGATTTGCGCCAATTCAAGGTTCTAACCGATTTCCAAAAAAGACAACATCAATCATATGAAACCTATCAAACTTTTACCCCTCTTGGCACTATCTATTGTTGTGGCTTCCTGTGCCACAGATGGTTTGGATGCCAAAAAAGCTGAGTTGGAAGCACTGAAATCACAGCTTTCCGAAATCAATACTCAGATCAAAGCGCTTGAAGAGGAGATTACCAAAGAGGATCCTGAGTTTGCTGCGGCAAATAAAAAGTCTCTTCTAATCACCACTGCGGCTGCGAAAAAAGGTGAATTCACCCATTATGTGGAAGTGACCGGTTCGGTGCTTTCCAAGAAAAACGTAAGCATCAGTTCTGAAACTGTCGGAAGAATATTGGATGTGCCAGCGATCGAAGGGATGCGGGTAAATAAAGGACAGGTGTTGGCGACCATCGATGCCGAATCAATCCAGAGAAATATCGAAGAATTGGAAAATAATCTTTCCTTGGCTAGAACAGTATTCGAAAAGCAGGAAAGACTTTGGAAGCAGAAAATCGGTACAGAGATTCAGTTCCTAGAGGCTAAAAACAGAAAAGAAGGCTTGGAAAAAAGCTTAGCATCCTTGAAAACTCAGTTGTCTAAAGCGGTGGTCAAAGCACCATTCAATGGAACCGTCGAGACTGTACGTGTTCGTTTGGGTGAATTGGTTCAGCCTGGTACTCCGATGTTTCAGTTTGTAGGAGAGAGCGATCTCTTTATAGAAGCTGATATCTCAGAAAGCTATGTAGGTGTACTTTCTAAAGGTGATTCTGTCGAAGTTTCTTTCCCATCCATCAATAAGACGATGAAGACCAAAGTTTCTGCTATCGGTTCGATCATTAACCCTAACAACAGAACCTTCAAAGTGGAAGTATTTTTGCCAAATATCCCTGAGGTGAAGCCGAATATGATTTCTGTTTTGAAAATTCAAGACTACAAAAACAAGGAAAGCGTCATCGTTCCTACCCATTTGATCCTGGCTGACAACAGAGGAGATTATTTGTTTACCGTAGAAAATGGCGTAGCTAAAAAGAAATACATCAAGCGGGGATACACTTTTGCCGATGAGACAGAAGTTGTAGAAGGTTTAACCGGAAGCGAGACCCTGGTTGACAAAGGATTCCGTGAGGTAGGTGATAATTTCAGTGTGAACGTAGCAAAGCTTTAAGGCATGACAGATTTTCAAAAATCCAAAACCATTCGGGAATTTGGGTTGTCCAGCTTTAGTGTGGACAATTCCACCTCGGTGGTGATTTTGACCCTTATAATCACAGTCTTGGGCCTTGGTGCTTACCGTACCATGCCCAAAGAAAGTTTTCCTGAGATTGTCATCCCCACCGTATATGTCGGTACTCCTTATCCGGGCAACTCGCCGGTGGATATGGAAAACCTGATCACACGACCCATTGAAAAGGAACTCAAAGGCCTTAACAATGTGAAGGACATCAAATCCACATCTGTGCAGGATTTCTCGTCCATCGTGATTGAATTTACTCCAGGAGTCGAAATTTCAAAGGCTATCCAGGATGTAAAAGATGCAGTGGATAAATCAAAAAGCGAGCTGCCATCAGATCTAGATCAGGAGCCAAATGTATTGGAAGTCAATACTTCGGACTTTCCGATCATGAACGTGAACATCTCCGGACCTTATTCCGAGCAGGAGCTGAAGAAATTTGGCGAATACTTGGAAGATGCGATCGAAAAGCTTCCAGAAATCTCCAAAGCAGACCTCGCGGGTACAGTAGAGCGAGAGATCCAAATCAATGTGGATCCTTATAAAATGGAGGCAGTAGGTGTGAGTTTCGGAGATATCTCAGGAGCTATCCAATCCGAAAACCTCACCATTTCTGGAGGTAACATTAAAAGCGGTGATTTTGAGAGGACTGTTCGTGTGGATGGTGAGTTTTCCGATCCTCAGGATTTGTTGAACATCATTGTAAAGACGGACCAGCAGAAGATTGTCTACTTGAGAGATGTCGCTCAAATCAAAGACACCTTTAAGGACAGAACATCTTATGCAAGAAATAAAAATCTCCCAGTAGTCACCATCAACGTGACCAAGCGAAGCGGAGAAAACTTGCTGGATGCGGCAGACAAAATCAAATCAATCATTGAGACCACGAAAGCAAATCGCTTTCCTAAGGACTTGGAGATCAACATTACGAATGATC
>CALRKH020000246.1:0-3032 GCA_943367855.1 Asaia bogorensis
AAGATTTTGAATTGCATTTCAATGAAATTTTTCAAGTAAGAAATTCATTTATTGTACCAACAAAAGAAATAAGATTAGATAATGTTCACTATAACCCATTTGACCAATTTATAGGTCCTACATTGATTTGTAATGTAAATCTTTTAGAATTAAAAAATAAAATTATAACTGGTACTATTATTAATAACGTTTATACAATTTTAAATTTCAAATAAATCTTCATTATGAAAAAAGTTTTTTTAATATTAAGTTTATTAATTGCTGTTACTTTAAATGCTCAATGTGTTTCCACTTTAGCAGGTTCAACACAAGGTTTTGCCGATGGAACGGGAACTGCTGCAAAGTTTAATAACCCTTATGGTGTAGCCGTAGACGGCATAGGTAATATATATATTGCTGATAGATTAAACCATAAAATAAGAAAAATTACCCCATCAGGCGTTGTAACAACCCTTGCAGGTTCAACACAAGGTTATGCCGATGGAACGGGAACTTCTGCTCAGTTTAATTCACCTTATGCTATAGAGTCAGACACTTCGGGCAATCTATATGTGGCAGATTCAAGTAATTCCAAAATAAGAAAAATTACCCCATCAGGTGTAGTAACCACTTTTGCTACTGGGGTTAGTTTTCCTATTGGGGTTGCAGTTGATGTTTCTGGAAATGTATATGTTGCTTCCAATGGTTCACAAATTATAAAAATAAGCCCCTCAGGTGTGGTAGCCAATTTTGCTGGTTCTTCACAAACAGGATATGCAGATGGAACGGGAACTAATGCAATGTTTAGTGCCCCTAGAGGCATTGCTGTTGATGCTTCAGGTAATGTATATGTTGCTGACCAAAATAATCGTAGAATAAGAAAAATCACTTCTTCTGGTGTGGTTACTACCCTAGCTGGCAGTGGAGCTATCGGTTCAGCAAACGGAACAGGAACCGAAGCTCAATTTGCTGCCCCTCAAGATGTTACAGTTGATGCTACAGGCAATGTATATGTAGCAGATGGTACTGGTGACAAGATTAGACAAATCACAACATCAGGCGTGGTATCAACCATTGCGGGATTTAACAATGCATATGCCGATGGCAACGGAGCTGATGCTAGATTTAATTTCCCGAGTGGAGTTGGAATTGACGCCGAAGGTACTTTATATGTTGCAGATTTAAACAATAATAAAGTTAGAAAAGTTTATACTAATTTAACTGCAAGCATAAGTTATTTGGGTAGCCCAAACTTTTGTAGTTCTTTGACAACTCCTCAACCTGTTACATTAACTGGAACTGGTACATATACTGGCGGTACTTTTAGTTCAACAACTGGATTGTCTTTAAATTCTTCAACAGGTGCGATTACGCCTAGTACTTCTACAGCAGGCACTTATACAATTACTTATACAACTTCTACAAGTAGTGGCTGTGCATATACCTCAACTACTCAAGTAACTATAACAGCTATACCGACAGTTACAATTAACTATTCAGGTAGTCCTTTTTGTAAATCATTAACATCTGGTCAGCCTGTTACACGAAATGGTACTGGAGCATTTACTGGCGGTATTTACAGTTCATCAACTGGTTTGACTATAAATAGTTCAACTGGAGCAATTACTCCTAGTACATCTACCCCAGGAACATATACTGTTTCTTATTCAACTCCTGCCAGTGGTGGATGTTCTGCTGTAATTGCATCAACTCAAATTACCATTACTGCTTTGTCCACAGCTAGTATTAACTATGCTGGTAGTCCTTTCTGTAAATCAATAACAACGCCTCAATCTGTTACATTAACGGGAACAGGAACATATACTGGTGGTACATTTAGTTCTAGTTCTGGACTAATAATCAACTCAACAACGGGTGCAATAACACCTAGCACATCAACTGCGGGTAACTACACCATAACTTATACTATACCAACAAGTGGTGGATGTGCTGCTGTAACTGCAACAACTCAAATTGTTATTCTCTCTGTGCCAGCAGTAAGTATCTCTGCAGATGGAACTATAGCAACAAGTATCTCTATAAATAATGGTAATGCCGTTCAATTGCAACTAAATGGCTCTTTTGGTTCAAACCCAAATATTCAATGGACACCCTCAACTTCAATAAGTTCTGCTTCGATTTCAAATCCAGTGGCATACCCAAATACAACCACAACATACACTGCAAGTTTTACCAATAATAATGGTTGTCAACAAAGTGCATCAATTATTGTAAATGTTAATCCTATTCCATCTATTGGAAACATAAGTCTCACATCTTCAAATACAACAATTGGTCTATTTGATGGTAATATTACGGTTGATGTTCAATTATCTAATGTTACTAATTTATATAGTTTATATATGAAGTTAAAAAGTAATGCTGCAGTGAATCAATATTTAGATTATGACGGTTATACTGCTGGTACTTTGTTAGGCTCAGGAGCTAGTGTAATTTCTACTCCCCCGACAGTAACTAATAGCGTTGCTGATTTTGGAATTTCAAAAGTTGGAGCAGCATCAGGTTTCAATGGTAATGGTTTATTTTATACTTTACGTTTCAAACCTAAAAATATTACAATTCCAGATGGTACTGTTTTTTGCTTTTATTTAGATGATATAAATGCCTATAACGCATCAGGTGTAACATGTGGTTTGAATAATCAGGGTCAAATCTGTTACACTTATACTTATCAAGTAAATGTATGGCCTGGTGATTTGAATAAATCAAATAATGTTTCTACAGCTGATTTATTACCGATTGGTTACTTCTATAATTCAACAGGACCAGCAAGACCAAACGCAACAATTCAATGGAACGCTCAACCCGCAACTCTTTGGGGTTATAATAATAGTACTCCAAATGGAGACGCATTTAAAGTTTTTGCAGATTCTAATGGTGATGGTATAATAAACAATGCTGACCAAGCAGCTATTGGATTTAATATGAACCAAGTACATGCTAGACAAGCCAATTTTAATTCAACTAACATAAAGGGACGAGTTATTCAAAGTGTTCAATCAGTAGGGAATTTAACAGTAACACCAAATACA
>CALRKH020000247.1:0-3024 GCA_943367855.1 Asaia bogorensis
CACCACTAGCTCCACAACAAACTCTTTGAACCTTTGGTTGCCATGAATTTGAAGGACTCGGTATTCCACCTGTTTACTTTCCTTCTGGGACCACTCGATGATTTTACTTTTGTAATTAGAAACGGTGGTAATCATTCCTTCCAAATCCATGTGGATGAGGATTCGTTGCAAAATCAATTTTTTGGAAAAATGATATCCTCGGTCGAGGTAGACTGCCCCTAAAAAGGCTTCTAGTAGGTCTCCATACAGTGATTTATTTCCGGTAAACTGACGGCTATCGATAACCAACTCCAAAGTCTTCTTTAGACCGATTTTGATTCCAATGTCATTGAGGGTTTCCCGATTGACTAGCTTTGAGCGGGTCTCTGTCAGGAATCCTTCGTCCCGATAAGGGTATTTTTTAAAAAGATGTTCGGCAATTACCGCTCCGAGAACAGCATCTCCCAAAAATTCTAATCGCTCATTGGAAATTCTAAATCCTTTGTGAGATTCTTCGCCAAGTCCTGCGGGTGTGAGAGCAAGTCGATAGACGGATAAATTTAAAGGCTTGCGACCTGTGATCATTTTGATCGAGGAAGCAAGCCTTTTGTCCTTTGAGTTAAAGAAAAGAGTGTGGAGTCCTAGTTTTTGAAGGAGTTTCACCCTGATCAATTGTATTTTTTGAAAATGACGGAACAGTTATGTCCACCAAATCCAAAGGTATTACTCAATGCATAGTTAATTTCTCTCTCCTGAGCTTTATTGAATGTTAAATTCAATCTTGGATCAAATGCTTCATCATCAGTAAAATGATTGATGGTAGGAGGTACGAGACTGTTTTGAATAGCCATGATACAGGCGATGGCTTCGATTGCACCAGCTGCACCTAGCAAGTGACCTGTCATCGACTTGGTACTGCTGATGTTGAGGTTATAAGCATGCTCTCCAAATATTTTCTGGATTGCCTTGGTTTCACTCACATCTCCCAGCGGGGTAGAAGTACCATGTACGTTGATATAATCAATGTCTTCTGGCTGTAGCCCTGCATCTTCCAATGCAATTTTCATCACACTGCTAGCTCCTAAACCTTCTGGATGAGGTGCCGTGATGTGATTTGCGTCAGCGGTCATTCCACCTCCGACTAATTCTGCATAAATTTTGGCACCTCTTGCTTTGGCATGTTCCAATTCTTCAAGAATCAAAGCACCGGCACCTTCTCCTAAAACGAACCCATCTCTTTCCTTATCGAAAGGTCTTGAGGCTGTTTCAGGTGATTCATTTCGCTGAGAAAGGGCTTTCATGGCGTTGAATCCGCCAATACCAGCTTCAGTCACGGCTGCTTCCGAACCACCGCTGATGAACATATCTGCTTTACCAAGACGGATGTAATTAAATGCATCAATCAAAGCATTAGTGGCAGAGGCACAAGCAGAAACCGTCACGAAGTTTGGACCTCTGAAACCGTACTTGATAGAAATGAAACCGGCAGCTATGTCGGCGATCATTTTTGGGATAAAGAAAGGATTGAATCTTGGGGTTCCATCACCTTTTGCGAATTCGGTCACTTCTTCTTGGAAGGTTCTTAAACCTCCAATTCCCGAACCCCAGATGACTCCTGCGCGGGATTTATCGATTGCTTCCAGATCCACACCTGCATCTAGGATAGCTTCTTCTGCAGCTACCATGGCATATTGAGTGAATCCATCCATTTTTCTTGCTTCTTTTCTATCAATGAATTTTTCTACATCAAAATTCTTGATCTCGCAAGCAAACTGGGTCTTGAAAAGTGAAGCGTCGAAACGAGTAATAGGCGCAGCGCCACTCACACCATTAGCTAATCCTTTCCAGAATTCGTCTTTGGTGTTTCCTATTGGTGTGAGGGAACCTAAACCCGTTACAACAACTCTTTTTAAATTCATAAAATGAATTTAGATAGTTTTATTTTACGTTAGCCTCCAAGTAGGTAATGGCTTGGCCTACAGTACCAATTTGCTCAGCTTGATCGTCTGGGATAGAGATATTGAATTCTTTTTCGAATTCCATGATCAATTCCACAGTATCCAGAGAGTCGGCACCAAGATCATTGGTGAAGCTTGCTTCCATAGTCACTTCAGACTCTTCTACGCCAAGTTTGTCTACAATGATGGCTTTTACTTTTTGTGCAATTTCAGACATTTTGTGATCAGTTTAGTTAATAACACTCCGCAAAGAAATATATTTAATGCCTAATTGGCAAAGAAAAGGCAGAAGTAAATTTTGTGCGTTTGCTGCTTTCGGCCTCCTTCATTTTAATTTCTAACTTTGCTCTGATCACAATTCTTCCTCTATGAAGAAGGCCAAATTATTCATTGAACCCACCTTTGATTTTGAGCTCTTGGGGCTCGTCTCCCCTGTGAAAGACTATAAAATGGCTTGGCTTATCAACCGTGAAATGGATTTGAATCTGGCAAAAGCAAAAGACTTGGAGCTCGAGTTTATCTCCAATGCCCGAATGGAAATTTCTCAATATTTCCTTTCTTTACCCCACGGTTTTATTCAACTCTTGAAAAATAAAGCGCTTAATTCTTCTCAGCAATTGGCATATTTGATCCCTGAATTGAAAACAATGGACTATTTCCTATTGGTCCAGGACGAAACAGAACAAACCAGTATTCATACATTTGTAGACCACCTTTCAAAAAATCCCCATATTCAAAGCGTGGTACGCATTGATATTTCAAAATTAAAATCAAAAGAAAACCTATTAACTTATTAAGACCCGATGAGCCAATTACCCTTTAAGAAAACAAAAATTCTGGCTACAATAGGCCCTGCTTCCAACAATTATGAAATGATTAAGAGTCTTGCATTGGCAGGTGCCAATGTATTCCGACTGAATTTTTCGCATGGAAGTCACGAGGTGCATCAAGAAGTAATCAAAATCATCCGTCAGGTAAATAAAGAAATGAACTGCAACCTTGGAATCCTGCAAGATTTGCAAGGACCAAAAATCCGGGTTGGGGAAGTAGAAAACAACGGCGTTGAAATCAAGCCAGGTGATAAAAT
>CALRKH020000248.1:0-3000 GCA_943367855.1 Asaia bogorensis
TCAGATTCTAGGTACAGTAAATAAAAACTACCTGAACCTCACCCCTAATTTGTCTTACTGGAAAACGATGAAGGGAAACAAGCGGCTCAATGCAGGCTATGCGATGGGAGTCGCTCCTCCCAATATCTCCGATCTACAGCCCTACAAAGACATTTCCAATCCGCTCTATATCCGAGAAGGCAATCCTGATTTGCAGCCTGAGGTAACCCACTCTCTCAATGCCAGCTTCAATGTGTATGATCCTGCTACATTTATAAATTTCTATTTGTCACTGAACTCCACTCTCTACCAAAGCCAGGTAGTTCAAAACCAAACCATAGACCCAGAAACTTTTGTCACCACCTTTAAATCAGGAAATGTTTCCGGAGGACAGCGGTACAATTCGTATTTAGGATTTGGATTTCCAATCGTCAAAACGAAAATGAATGCGTTTATCTCTGCCAATCCATCCTATTCCAGAAGTCTAGCTCTCATCAATTCTCTGGAGACTGAGACAAATACATTGAGCCAAAACGTAGGGGCTAATTTGGATCTGACCCCGACAGAATGGCTAAGCATATATGCTGGTTCATCCTTTCGCCTTAGTAAAACCAAGTACGAGCAGAATCCTTCCCAAAACCAAGACATCATTAACTTGAGTGCCTATACAAACATCAACATCAAGCTTCCCAAAGCGTTCTACTTTGACATGAAATTCAACTACAACCGATTTAAAAACGAGAGTTTTGGATTTAATCAGGAAGTCCCTATTCTGAATGCATTTGTCTATAAGCTTCTTGGCGAGGCTAAAAAATGGGAAGTCAGGCTCTCTGCCTATGACATTTTCAAGCAAAATGAAACGATCAGCCAGTTTGCTGGACAAAACTTCGTTTCTAATGGAAGAATCGAAACCTTGTCAAGGTATTTCCTACTCGGTGTGACTTACAACATGCGAGGAGTAGAAGTGAAAAATGACAGATAATCTAACACAACAGCCAAGCTCTACAACAATGAAATTAAAGCATCTAATCGCCCTAGCGCTGATATTGATCACCTCAGGACTTAAAGCTCAAAATATCGTGGGAGAGGTAGAATATCGCTACAAGATTTTCTACGATAAAATCTACTCCAGTCTACCTCATCTTACCCAACAGGAACGAGATCGAATTTTACTAACCTGGGGCAATCCTGATGGCTACAGCACCCGGATGAAACTTCAGTTTTCACCTGAAAAAAGTCTATATACCTATGGCGAACCCTATGAAGTGCGTAGCTACTCTTGGCAAATAGAAGACTATTTCATTGAAAACAATCTTGTAGACCAGACCTATCTGAAATTCATGGATCAAATGGGCAAAACCTACCTAGTCCGTGACAGCCTTAATGCGCCTAAATGGAGGGTCATGAATGAAATCCGAGATATTCTTGGGCACATGTGTATGAAAGCCGTGAGTGAGGACCCCATCAAAGGCCAAAAGATCACCGCTTGGTTTGCCGCAGATATTCCAGTTCCTACGGGACCAGAAGAGCTATTCGGCCTGCCCGGTTTAATTTTAGCCTATGACATCAATGACGGCATGCTTATCGTTGAAGCTGAAAAAATTGCTTTTGGAGAACCCAAAGAACCTATCACTCTTCCCAAAAAAATGAAAGGCAGAGAAGTCACAGGCTCTGAATATCAAGACCTAGTCAAGAAATTTATCCAGAATTCCATCGATAGCAAGCAAGCTTGGATGTGGGAAATAAGGTATTGATAAGCCATAAAATCCCAGCAAGAATGGAAGAAGGAAATTAACTAGCAGGGAGCAACTATGAATTTAGATTGATTTCCTTTTCCAAATTGAATGTTTTACTTGGCCTAGGTTCCGATGATTATTGGAATCTACCCCCAACATCACGTCTCTAAAATCTGTACAATTTCAAAATAAAGCTTGTACAATTTCAAAGTTGAAATTCAATTATAGTCTGATTTTCAATTAATTATGGTCAAATAAAAGAGGCTCAGGTTCTTAGATTTTATTTGCGACAATTCCCGCCAATCAATTTTTTGCTTAGGCATAATACCCTAATTTGAAGCCTCATTTCCCCACCAAGTATGTATATCATTTTTGATACCGAGACCACCGGTTTGCCCCGGGATTACAATGCCCCCATGTCCGATGTGGATAATTGGCCCAGGCTGGTTCAGATCGCATGGCAGCTGCATGATGCCCGAGGCAAGCTCCTTTCCAACCACAATTATATCATCCGACCCGAGGGATTTACCATTCCTTACAATGCCGAAAAAGTACACGGTATCTCCACAAAGCGAGCCTTGGCTGAGGGCCATGACCTGAAAGAGATCCTGCAAATTTTCCGTGAGGATGTGATTCAAGCCAAATTCCTCGTGGGTCACAACATCGGATTTGATATCAATGTGGTGGGTTCGGAATACATCCGTGCGGAGCTGGTGATGCCTCTCGGAGACAAAGCTGAGCTCGACACCAAGGATATCTCCACGGAATTCTGCGCGCTTCCTGGTGGAAAAGGGGGAAAATTTAAATGGCCAACGCTGACCGAACTTCATAAAAAACTCTTTGGAGTAGGCTTTGAGGATGCGCACGATGCGGCCTACGACGTAGATGCTACCGCACGCTGCTTTTTTGGCTTGATCACGCAAGGAGTACAAAAGCCTGAACCGGGGATTTTGCTTGAAGAGATCATCTATGAAGCGCCAAAGCTGGCAGAGGCCAATTTTGTCCAAGCCAAAGAAACTCAAAAGACTGCCTCAAAAGATATACTCAAACAGGCTGGCAAAGCAGATATTTCCGATCTGGCAGATGTTCCTTTTACTCACCTGCATGTACATACCCAATACTCTGTTCTTCAAGCTACCTCAGAGATTCCAGCCATCGTCGCCCGTGCCAAATCTTTGGGCATGACAGCCGTGGCCATGACCGATCACGGCAATATGATGGGAGCATTTCACTTTGTGAAAGAGGCCATGGGGAAAGAGCTAAAACCCATCTTAGGATGTGAGTT